>JBJOJZ010000126.1:0-14096 GCA_046046325.1 Bacteroidota bacterium | reverse complement strand
TGATAACAACTTTAGAAGGAAGTGATATTGATGCATCCGAAAAGTTTGAACCTGTCAATATGGATGTTTATTATATAGTTCATGACAAATGTACCGAATGTGTTGGTTTTCATGACGAACCTCAATGCGCTGCAGTTTGCCCTGTAGATTGTTGTGTAGATGATCCAGATTTTAGAGAATCTGAAGACGAGCTTCTTGCAAAGAAGAACTTTATGCATCTTTAATTTTCATCAAGTTCAATATTTTTTAAATAAAACTTCTTTCAAGTCGTCAAAATTCGACTAACTTTGTATTGGGGTAAGTCTTGTACGACCAGCTCCCTCTTAATCCTCCAGGACGGGAACGTAGCAAAGGTATGAGGTTGTAGCGGTGCGATAAAAGTAGCTTACCCTCTTTTTTTTTGACATAAGGACGACAGGATGTTAAGCATTTAATCTTCTCCCCTTGAGGGGAGATTGAGCGGGGTGACATCAGTCGAGAATATAAAGAGACCATTTCTAGGAATAACTGTTCTACTGTTAACTTATTTTCTCATACGCACCCTTCGATACCTCCTTCGGACTACTCAGGGTGCGGTTAAGAATTCAAAGGCCTCAAACCCTTGAATCCTTAAATTATGACAAAAAGACATTAGGATGTTGGGACTTTACAAGATGCTATCTAGCTTGCGTCTAAAGTCCTTGAATCCTAAAATTCTTGTAACCTAAAATCCTTTAGTCCTTGAATTCAATCGTCATTTTTCACTACCTTTAAACTATGAAATGGTTATCAATTTTCAGTTTAACAATCGTTGTTAGTTGTTCCAAGAATACAACATGTACCTCAGCAATAAAAGGAAAAATCAAGAATTTGTCCGGACTTGACGGCTGTGGTTGGGTGATTGAAGCGGAAGGAAAAACGTTTGAACCCTTGAACCTTAACGATTTCGACACAACTTTGATAAAGAACAACCAGAAAATTTACTTCACTTATCAAACCTCTCCTGCGGGGTCTATTTGCATGGTAGGTGAAACCATTCAACTGCTTTGCGTTGATAAACGGTAATTATAAACTTCTAGCTATGAAATCAATGTTCGTTAGCCTATTTCTGGTGCTCTTCATATTATCGTGTCAAAGTCAATCAGATAATACACTCACCACCAATGTTAAATCTGATGGTCATGAAAATAAAACGGAAAATTTTATTAATCCAACAGGAAAAACGGTTATATCTAGATTCAACCTACCTGATGGCTATAGTTATTCTCAAGAGCAAGAAAATTCTTGGGGTTCATTCTTACGGAGCCTCCCCCTTAAACCCGATGGAAGTGAGGTAAAGACATACCGTGGGGAAATCAAGCCAAATTATCAAACCTATCTTGCGGTAGTGGATCTTCCCATCGGAACAAAAGATTTGCATCAATGTGCGGATGCGGTTATGCGTCTTCGAGCCGAATACCTTTTTAGTCAAGCAAGATTCAACGAAATAACATTTAGACAAGCAAGTGGTAAAACCCTCTTTTACAGCACGTGGTTGGCAGGTAAAACACCTGATAAAACGAATCTTTGGACGTATTTAGAAACCGTTTTTAATACGTGTAACACCTCTTCCTTGAATCAACAGCTGAAGAGTAAATCTCTAGAAAGGTTGGCGATCGGGGATGTATTTATTACAGGGCCTCCACCAGGACATTCCTTTGGCCACGCTGTTATTGTAGTGGACAAATGTGTAGATAACAATGGTAAGTTAAAATTCATGCTAGCCCAAAGCTACATGCCTGCGCAAGAAATTCAAATCCTCGACAATCCCTCCAACCCTGGTTGCCCTTGGTACGACCTCGATTTTGGAACATCCCTGGAGACACCGGAATGGGATTTTACCGCTAGTCAACTTAAATCTTTCGAATGAGAACACTGTTTATTCTTGTATCCATCATCGCTTTATCTTCCCTCAGCGCATGTAATAAAGGAGGTTGCATAGAACACACCAAAATGGCCTGTGATGTGATTGATATTAACCCAAACCATTACGATCCAGTTTGCGATTGCAAAGGCAACACGTACCAAAACGAAGCCGTAATTCAATGCCTCGAAGGAAAAACAAAGTACAAAAAAGGAACGTGTAAATAACGCTTTCCTCTCATTTAGAATCCCTACCTTTGCAGGGATGAAAATTTCAGCTTCCATCTACAGCGATGCGCGCAACAACCTGTCGGCAACCATTGCTGATTTAGATGCCCATCAAGTAGACCTGCTGCACGTGGATTGCAACGATGACCTGTCGGTTTTCGACGACATTCTCGCTTTGCGCAAGATCACCAACATTCCAGTGGATTTGCACATCATTACCCCCACTCCTTCCAAGTTTTACGCCCGGTTATTGGAGGTGCCCGTTGAGTACATAACTTTTCAATTAGAACCCCTGCAAGAACCGCTTATTTGGCCAGAAAATCTAATATCAGCCAAAGGTGTGGCCATTACCACCGATACCTCGATTGATGCCTTCGCTGCTCATGAGTCCTGCGACTTCATTCTGATTATGGCGACCGTTCCCGGCCAATCTGGTGGGATATTTAACAAGGATAATTTCAAGAAAATTCGCACCTTTCGCAAGCGGTATCCCAACAAATCCATCCACGTTGACGGCGGCGTTAACGGCGAGGTGTCCTTCATTTTAAGGAACATGGGCGTAAGCACAGCCGTTTCTGGATCATACCTTTTCAAAGGACCCAGCATTGGTCATGCCTTAATGAACCTCACAGCTCGCAGCCTCGATTCGGCTTTTTGCGTGGAGGATTTCATGATCCCGATCGAAGAGTGTCCCGTTGCATCAACCGACAACGCAAGCACCGAGAACATCTTGGAAATCATTGAAAACGGAAAACTCGGTTTTTGCCTTGTAACGAACCGAATTAACCAACTTGAAGGCATTGTTTCCAGTGCTGATATCCGTAAAGCCTTGTTGCGACAACTTAAATCCAAAACCCCATTAACGCCTGAGTCCTTAATCAACCAACAACCTTTAACAGTTCAAGCTACAGACTCCGTAGTGGAACTCTTGAAGTTGCTAAAACGTGCCTCATTCCCTGTTATGTACCTTCCCGTAGTTGATCAAAACAATACAGCCGTTGGAATCGTTAACTTTGTAAATCTTATTAAAGGGGAACTATGATCATACGTTTAATTTCCAACACATCCGAGGCAGAGGCACAATTATTGGCCGAGCAACATCAAGCATTTTACCTTTTCGACAATGGACATACCTTGGTTACAAGTTCTGGCTTGAAGGAAGTGCCGGAAAGCTTAAAAGCTTTCACCGAAAAATCATGGACCTTTGCCAACGATATGCAGTTGGCAAGCAGAACTTACCAAGCAGAAACCCGAAGGATTTCCTTCGGAAAAACCAGCATCGGAGGAAATAGCCAACAAACGGTATTGATTGGCGGACCGTGTTCTGTTGAATCTGAGGAACAGTTAGAAAGTGCGGCACAATTGCTGGTAAAATTGGGATTGAATACCTTGAGGGGTGGAGCCTATAAGCCAAGAACAAGTCCATATTCCTTTCAAGGAATGGGACTAGAAGGCCTCCAATTGCTTGCGAAAATGAGGGATAAATACGGGTTAACAGTTATCACCGAGGCCCGAGATGCTACGCACATTGAGGAAATCATCGAACATACCGATATTATACAAATCGGTGCCAAAGCCATGTACGACCAAGGTATTTTAAGGGCTTGTGCAAAAATAACCAAACCTGTTCTGATAAAACGGGGCTTCGGCACGACCCTTCAAGAACTGGTGCAAGCAGCGGAATTCATCCTTTCAGGAGGAAATCAAAACGTGATGGTGTGTGAACGCGGCATCCGAACCTTTGAAACGGGTACTCGTTTTACCTTGGACTTGTGCGGTGTAGCTTGGTTAAAAGAGCATACCAATTTACCCGTGATTCTCGATCCATCACACGCCATGGGCTATGCTTACGGAGTTCCTTCCCTTGCAAAAGCCTGCGTTGCAATGGGCATTGATGGATTGTTGATTGAAACGCACCCCAACCCTAAAGTGGCTAAATCGGACGCATCACAGCAGTTGACGTTTGAAGCCTTTGAACAACTGTACCGAGAACTTCAACCCGTGGCAGCTGCCGTAGGATACCGCATCGTATGATTCATTTAGAACAAAACATTCGAGGATTGTGCGCCAAACATGGTTTGCACTACAATGATTTTCTTGCCGACCTCGAAGTAGACGAAGTCCGTGAGCTCACGCTGTACGATTTAGAAGCCATTTCGGAAGAATATTCCTTGGATCTCATGGGACTTTTATTCAAGCCCTTGTTCCATGAGGAAAACTTAGCAAAAAAATTGAAAGGTATTAAACTTCTGATTCTCGACGTGGACGGTGTCATGACGGATGGCGGGATGTATTGGACAGAATCGGGCGATCAAATGAAGAAATTCAACACCAAGGACGGATTAGGAATCATGGGTCTTACGAAAAAAGGATTTTCAGTAGGAATTATTTCGTCCGGATTCACCCATACCATGGTGCAAAAACGTGCAGAATTATTGGGTATTACTCGTTGCTATGTAGGGCAAGAATCGAAAATCGATGTGCTAAAATCCTGGTGTGTTGAACTGGGTATTACCTTGCAAAATGTGGCGATCATTGGCGATGATCTCAACGATTTGGAAACGATGCGCAATGTAGGATTGGCAGTATGCCCGGCCGATGCTGTGAATGACGTAAAATCCTTATGCTCGCTTATTCTTTCGAAACGCGGTGGAGAAGGTTGTATAAGGGAGTTTATTGACGCTTATTTGACTAAATACCTGTAACATGGAAAAAACACGCATTGGTATCATCCGAGAAGGCAAAGTGCCACCCGATTTCCGAACACCTTTAACCCCTCAACAGTGCAGAATGCTTCAAAACCAGTATCCGTTTGTGGAAGTGCTGGTGGAAAACAGTCCAATACGAACTTTTTCCGACGAGGCATATCAAGCGCAAGGTATTCAAGTGGTGGATGATGTGAGTTCGTGTGATATTCTTTTAGGCGTTAAGGAGGTTCCAATAGAACAGTTAATCCCGAATAAAACCTACCTCTTCTTTTCTCACACGCTCAAAAAACAGCCATACAACCGTGAATTATTGATCGCGATTTTGGAACGCAAGATTCGTTTGGTGGACTATGAAGCTATTCGCGACAAGTACCGAAACCGCTTAATTGGCTTCGGAAGATATGCGGGAATTGTGGGGTGCTACAACGGTTTTTTAACCTTCGGTCTCAAACATGGATTGTATACTTTAAAGCCGGCTCACCAATGTGCCGACCGAAACGAAGTAGAGCATGAATTAAGCAAGGTTCAACTTCCTAAAAATTTCAAATGCTTGCTGACAGGATTCGGACGAGTTGGTCACGGTGCGGCGGAAATCATGCAGTTATTGCCCATTAAAGAAGTGAGTCCTGAGGAGTACTTAACCCAAACCTTTGATGAGCCCGTTTATACGCAATTGGAAGCGTCGGATTATTATCAAAAAAACGATGGGTCCTTCGATAAGTCCGAATTTTATGCAAACCCGGAAGGGTACCAATGCATATTAAATGAATACACTCCTTCGACGGACTTGTACATGCCTTGCCACTATTGGGACAACCGTGCTTCAGTGATGTTAAGTCGAGAAGATTTAATGAACAGTCCACGGCTCCAGGTCATTGCCGATATTTCCTGCGATGTAAACGGCCCAATCGCGAGTACGATACGGCCTTCTAAAATTATGGATGCGGTGTATGGTTTTGATCCAACGACTGGAAAAGAAACGGATTTCCTAAGCAAAGGATCTATTGCCGTCATGGCCGTAGATAATTTACCGTGCGAATTGCCCAAAGATGCTTCCGAAGATTTCGGTAATGAATTATTGAAGCACGTATTTCCTCGGCTCCTGGTGGATGATCCTGACAATATAATACAAAACGCCTCAGAAACCACCTTCGAAGGAACACTGAACGAACCCTTTATGTACCTAACTGATTACCTGGAAGGAAAGTAAAGAGGATTATTGTGAATGTTTGTTTTGGATGGATGCGTTCTTACGTTGTTGCTCTCGATAAAGAAAACCCCAAAACAAAGCGGCCAACAGAAAAGCGCCGGGAAGAATGAGCATACCTATGCGCAAATTTCCTGCACCATCAGAAACCCTTCCCACTAATTCAGGCGACCATAGATCTCCAAAGGCATGAATCATAAAGATACAAATGGCCATTGCCGATGCACGCATTGTTGAGGGCACGCTTTCCAAAATTACCGTATTGATTGGTCCCGTAGATTGGAAGAGAAAAATCAAGGAAATCACAATACAGATCATGCTTAATAGCATGTTTTCTGTAAGAAATGAAATAAAGGAAAAAGGCACAGCAAGCAGCATAGAAATCACCAATAATTTAGCATAACCTGCCGGCGATTTTGCTCGCCAACGGTTTGCCAATGCCCCACCAATCAAGGTGCCAACAATTCCTCCCACGACTAAACTTGGACCTAAGAACAAGGAAGCACTCGCCTCGTCCAAACCATGTACACGGTGCAAAAAGGTAGGCCCCCAAAACGAAAAGGCTCCCATGGCGAAGGTGTAAAAAATGTAACCTAAATTAACGTAGAGGTATTCTTTATTCCTCCCAAGCGCAGCAATGCCCTTCATCGAAATCTTTTCCTTTTGATCGTTGGTTGAATCGTTTAATCCCCTAGCTGGCTCCGGTACAAAAAACAACAACGCGGCTAATAAAAAACCGGGAATACCCGTGATGAAAAAAGCACTTCTCCAACCGAGCTGTGCCGCAATAATCCCACCCAAGGCAAAACCAAAGGCAGCGCCGATGGGTATCGCTAAGGAGAAAAAAGTAATTGCTTTGTTCCTACGCTCCGATGGATATGCATCTGAAATGACCGCAGGTGCTATCGCTCCGAAACTTGCCTCTCCTAATCCAACCATAATCCGGCAGAAAATCATGAATGAAAAACCTTGAGCGATTCCGGTTAAACAGGTTCCTAAACTCCAACCAATGATACCAATGGCCATAAGTTTTTTTCTGGACAATTTATCCCCCAAATACCCAAAAATAGGAGAGGTTAAAAAATAGCCCAGCATAAAAGCAGTAGCTAGTCGCCCCATATCCGCATCACTCTTGATACCTAAATCCGCTTTTATCGGTTCGAGAACCGCTGATAAAACATATCGATCTAAGAAATTGAAAAGGTTGATAACTGTAAGTAAAATCAAGAGGCGCTTGGCCATTGGAAAGCTTGGGTTGTCGGTAGAATTAGGCTGCATAACACAAACTTAAGGATATTTAATACAACTAATGAGCTTGAAAATCGAAATTACCATTCCGAGAAATAAGGTACCTTTGTGCCATGGAAACTCGAAACCTTATTGAAGCAGCGTGGAATGACCGCGAATTGTTGAAAGAAGCCGCAACGCAACAGGCGATAGAAACCGTAATTGAAGCCTTAGACCATGGAAAGCTGCGCGTAGCCGAACCTATATCGGACGGTACATGGCAAGTCAACGAATGGGTTAAAAAGGCCGTGGTAATGTACTTCCCCATTCGTAAAATGGAAACCATGGAGGCAGGTCCTTTTGAATTTCACGATAAAATGGCCCTTAAACATTCCTACGCCGAACTAGGAGTGCGAGTGGTTCCGGGAGCAAGCGCTCGCTATGGTTCATACCTAGCCTCAGGAGTTATTATGATGCCTTCGTATGTGAATATAGGTGCCCATGTGGATTCTGGCACCATGGTCGATACATGGGCAACCGTTGGAAGTTGTGCACAAATAGGAAAAAATGTGCACCTGAGCGGTGGTGTTGGAATTGGCGGTGTATTAGAGCCCTTGCAAGCATCTCCTGTGATCATTGAAGATGACGCGTTTATTGGATCACGATGTATTGTGGTGGAAGGCGTTCGTGTTGGAAAAGCCGCCGTACTTGGCGCCAATGTGGTATTAACTAAAAGCACTAAGATACTCGATGTAACAGGTTCTGAAGTTCAAGAGTTCAAAGGATATGTGCCTGAACGTAGCGTGGTAATACCCGGGGCTTTTGATAAATCCTTTCCCGCAGGAACCTTTCAAGTACCTTGTGCGCTCATCATTGGAAAGCGTTCGGCTTCAACGGATTTAAAAACGTCGCTGAACGACGTCCTTAGGGAATATTCCGTAGCTGTATAATTTTCAGTACCTTTGGTTTTTGAGTACCCATGGAATTGTCCTCTTTAACCGCCATATCTCCCATTGACGGCAGATATTGTTCAAAAACCGAAGCCTTAGGAGCTTACTTTTCTGAATTCGCCCTGATTAAATACCGCGTTCGCATTGAAATCGAGTATTTCTTATCGCTTATGGACAGCGGAATTTTGCCTTCGAAAAATTTGTCCAGCAAAGAAGAACTTCGTAATATCTATTTGAACTTCAGCCTCGAAGACGCCGAAGCGATCAAAACCTTGGAAAAAACGACCAACCATGATGTAAAAGCAGTTGAATATTTCATCAAAGAACGCCTAAAGGCTTTGGGGTATCATGAAACCTTAGAATTCGTCCATTTTGGTTTAACGTCCCAAGATATCAACAATACCGCTATTCCTCTTTCCATCAAGGAAGCGCTTCACCAAGTTATATTCCCGGCATTTGAGGCACTTTTACACCAATTGCAGGATTTAGCGACTGCTTGGGCGGATGTTCCAATGCTCGCTCGAACGCATGGTCAACCCGCTTCCCCTACGCGACTTGGTAAAGAAATTCGGGTTTTTTCGGAACGTTTAAGTATACAGTTAGCCGAAGCAAATCGCATTCCCAACGCTGCTAAGTTCGGAGGTGCCACGGGTAACTTCAACGCCCATCATATTGCCTACCCGAACATCGATTGGGTGAGCTTTGCCAACCAATTTGTGAGCAATTTAGGCTTGCAGCGTAGTCAAACAACCACCCAGATTGAACACTATGATTTTCTTGCGGCATTATGCGATTCAGTGAAACGCTTAAACACCATACTAATCGATTTGAACCGCGATTTTTGGACCTATATTTCCATGGATTATTTCAAGCAGCAATTGAAGGCCGGTGAGATTGGCTCCAGCGCTATGCCGCATAAAGTCAATCCCATTGATTTTGAAAATTCAGAAGGAAACCTGGGTTTAGCTAATGCATATTTTGAATTTTTTGCTTCGAAACTACCCATATCAAGGCTTCAACGTGACCTCACCGATTCTACCGTTCTACGAAATATCGGTGTTCCTTTGGCACACACCCTCATTGCCTTACAATCAACCTCCAAAGGCCTGAGTAAACTGTTGCTTAATCCCGAAAAAATCCAGGCAGATCTTGAAGATAACTGGATGGTTGTAGCCGAAGCAATACAAACCGTGCTTCGCAGAGAATCGTATCCTGAACCCTATGAAGCGTTGAAAAACCTTACGAGAACTCATTCAAAAATTAACCAATCAAGTATTCATTCCTTCATTGACGAATTAGCGGTGAGCGAATCCTTGAAAGTGGAATTAAAAAAAATCACACCATGGAATTATCTTGGTTTGTAAAGCAAATTGGTTTTTTTGTACTGAGTGTGATTAGTCTACCAACATGGGCTCAAGGATTACCGGTTAGTTGGGGACCTTTAGAATCCAAACGAGGAAATTTAGTGGACATATTGCCTATTCGATCTGCTGATTTTTATGCCTTGCGTTTCAATAGTGGGCTTTTCGGCTCTTACAAACTTAATACGTATAATCAACTCGCTTTCACAAGCCAACAAAGAATAAAACCGGTAACAGAGACGGGATTTGCCAACATTGAATCATCGGCATTTTTTGCTGGGAAATTTCAAGTTTTTCTCAGTGATCGATCAGGAACAACGATGGCGCTTTACAGTCAGTCAATCCTGGAAGGGGAAGAAAACGCACCTTCTGAACTTCGATGCAGCTATGAAGATATTCGGCTAGGTGCTCGACCCAATTTCCAATTACTGCTCTCACAAAACCAACAATACCTCGCTATTACCTATGAGATTCCCGGAAGGAGAGCCAATCGCGATGTTCACGGTTACGTCTTGTTCGACTCAACCTTTACCGAAATAGGACGAGGAGAATACTTGTTGCCTTTTGACGGAAACATGTCAACGATCAATCAAAACCATGTAACAAACCAAGGAGAATACCTTATTGCAGTAACCGAACATAAGGATCGAAATGATCGATTCTTTGGTCGTGAATGGGAGAATTTCAAAGCACTTCATGTCTACAAGATCAAGCAAGATAGTTTGCAAGAATTTAACGTTGAGTTGGCCGACAAACGCATTGATGACTTGAACATGAGTTCCAACAACATGGGAACCGTTTCCATGACAGGGCTATACGGAAGAGGTAACAACAGCGGTATAGAAGGCGTTTTCTCCATGAATTTAGATACTCAAAAGGACAGCGTCACGGGATACAAATATGCTCCTTTTGACTTGGAGGTCCTCCGTGAATCGCGTTCTGCTCAACAAATGAACAACTTCATCCGACGCAGCAATAACCGAGGCGAAGACCCGCAAGTTTTCTCCTATAAATTGCGTCAAATGCAAACCTTGGAAGATAACAGTCAAATTGGATATTTAGAACAATACTACGAGCGCCAATTCACGAATTATGATTCTCGAACGGGTGTTACTACCATCAACAACTATTATTATTACATGGACATCGTGGTTTTCAAACTAGCACCTGATGGCACCTATTTATGGGGAAGACGCATCCCAAAAAACCAAATTTCCATGAACGATCATGGGCCGTTTAGTTCATTTATTGGTTTTAATAATCAAAAAAATGCTTACTTGATTTTTAACGATAATAAAAAGAACTACGACGACGGTGGCGGTTTTTCAAGGAACAACAACAACATTTACGGTCTTAATTTAAGCCTCTGGAGAAATGTTGTAGCCTTAGTAACGGTTGACCTTGCCAACGGAAACCTGGAACGTGGCACCATGTTTACCCGAAAAGAACTTTCGGCAATTGCCGTCCCTAAAA
This sequence comes from Bacteroidota bacterium, assembly GCA_046046325.1. Lineage (GTDB taxonomy): Bacteria > Bacteroidota > Bacteroidia > Flavobacteriales_D > Crocinitomicaceae > UBA952. The sequence goes on along the minus strand of JBJOJZ010000126.1, from coordinate 3,061 downwards.
CCATGAAAGTCGATTGGAAAAATAAAGAAGTATTGTTGTATGCCGTTAATCGAAACCGTGAAAAATTTGGCCTTATTTCGTTTAAGTAATGTTGTTTTTTGCTTGTTTTTAAGCGTTTTATGTTCTTGTAAAAACGAACGTAATCCCCAAGCTACTGTAACTGAAACTATTGATGTAACGGCCCTAGACCCTCACTCTTATGCCAATTTTAACGAGGTTCAAACACAACATTTGTCCTTGGAATTAGAGGTTAGTTTTGAAAATCAAACCATTTACGGTATTGCACGGCATAAGATCATCAATAAAAATGCGCACAAAGCCATATTTGATATCAACGGACCATTGATTCAAAAAGTAACAACTGGACCGAAAGGCAACGAAGAAGAAGCGGACTTTGTTATTGGAAAAATGGACGAGGATTCGATTCTTGGGCAACCCTTAATCGTAACTATTCAACCGTCCACAAAGTACGTTAACATCTATTATAAAACAGGAGATCGATGCGATGCCGTTGAATGGATTAATCCAACCTCTAAAAAAGAAGCGTTTTTGTACACCCAAGGACAAGCTATTTTAACCAGGACTTGGATTCCGGTACAGGATGCCCCATCAAATAGGATTACGTATGACGCAACGGTAAAGGTGGCCCCGAATCTCTTGGCTTTGATGAGTGCTAATAACCCTACCGCACTTAATGCCAATGGAAGTTACACTTTTAAAATGGAACATCCCATTCCCTCCTATCTGATTGCACTTACCGTAGGTGATATTCAATATCATGCTTATTCTAAGCGTTGCGGTGTCTATGCTCCCGCGCATTTACTCCCATTAGCTCGGCACGAATTCAACGAACTACCAAAAATGATTGCCTCCGTAGAGAAATTGTATGGGCCGTATGCTTGGGGTAAATACGATATCATGGTGCAACACCCATCATTTCCTTTTGGTGGCATGGAAAACCCTCGTTTAACCTTCATAAATCCAGCTATTGTCGCGGGGGATAAAAGCTTGGTATCAGTGGTTGCGCATGAGCTAGCCCATTCATGGTCAGGGAACTTGGTAACCAATGAAACTTGGAATGACTTTTGGATCAACGAAGGGTTCACGGTGTACCTCGAACATCGCATCATGGAGGAACTTTACGGAAAAGACTACCGTGAAATGCTGAGTGAAATCGAATGGGACGAACTTCAACAAGAATTAAAAACCATTCAACGCTCCGAGCATCCCGAAGACGCAGCATTGCTGTTACAGCTTAAAAATCGAAACCCAGACGACGGAATGACTAGTGTTGCCTATGTAAAAGGCGCCTATTTTTTAAAAACCCTAGAGCATACCATTGGCCGCAAAAAAATGGACCAATTCTTAAACCAATATTTCCATCAACACCGCTTTCAGTCGATGAATACTAAAAAGTTCATCGCCTTTATGAAAAATCAACTTTCGCAAACCCAATTTTCGAATTTCGATTATCAACGTTGGATATTTCAACCTGGCGTTCCTGCCAATGTTGTTCATACACCCTCGATTCTTTTAAGCGAAATGAAAAACATGGCGAAAGCCACAAATGAAGGTAAGGACATTTTTGCTCCAGTAAAAAAAGTGAAATGGGTTTATAAAAAAGGAAGCCGTAAGAAACGAAAGAAAACATTTGTTGAACAACTCAATCCTAAAGCCTATAATACCCAACAATGGATCATGTATTTCCGAAGTTTAAATTCCAATATTTCCGCACAAAAACTGCAAAAAATGGATGAGTTTGCTCATTTCAGTGAAGCCAACAGTGAAGTTCGATTTGAATGGTTTTTATTGAACCTGCGATGCGGAAACTGGATGATAGAAACCTCACTAAAAGAATTCCTTGCCAGCAATGGTCGCAGAAAATACGTATTACCTTTATTTAACAGCATCATTCGGGATAAAAAACGACTTGAATGGGCGCGCGATGTTTATCAACGTGCCAAAGGCAATTACCACTCAGTAACCAGAAATTCGGTTGAAAACCTGCTTTACTAGCATTGGTTAGTTGGCGATTTCACTCATATATCTCAGGCGTACAAGCCGTAGTTCTTCTTCTGAGTATAGGCCATCGAATTCCCGGTAGGCAGCGCCGATATCGTCCGTATCAGCCGTATTAAAGTAATCGAAGATTTCGTCTTGTTCGGTAACATCGATCCGCTGATTTATGTAGTAGGAAAGATTGACTCTCGTTCCAGAAGAAACAATCGTTTCAATTTCATGCAATATCTCGTCAAAGGATTTACCTTGATTAGCAGCAAAATCCTCTAACGACAACTGGCGATCAATGTTTTGAATCAACTGAACCTTTAATCCAGATTTATTGACCAACGATTTAAATACAAAATCTTGAGGACGATCGATATCGTTATCATGCACGTAGCGTTCAATCAAAGCAATAAACGGTTCGCCAAAACGCTGTGCTTTACCTACACCAACGCCTTGTACATGGGTTAGCTCTTCCAAGGTAATGGGATATTGAAGGCACATATCTTTCAGTGAAGGGTCCTGAAAAACCACAAATGGTGGAACCCCCATCTCCTTCGCAACTGATTTCCTCAAATCTACCAATAAATCGTACAATTGGGCATCAAAGGCCGTATCCCTACCGGTTGAAACAACATGTTCTGAATCATCGGTATTTGAAAAATCATGTTCCTTCAGTAATAAGAAGGAACCAGGAGATTTAATAAATTGTTTTCCATCCGAAGTCAACCTCAACAAACCAAAAGACTCAACATCCTTTTCCAACAAACCGCCGATAATTGCCTGCCGTATTACCGCATTCCAAAAATGCTCGTCTTTTTCTTTGCCAATGCCGAAATTCGGAAATTGCTCGTGTTTGTAGGCCTTTATATCCGCGGTAACTTGTCCCGAAAGAAAAGAACAATAGTGTTTTGATTTGAATTGTTCTTCCAGTTGTTGAACGGTATTAAGTAATTTAAGCACGAATTCTCCCCCTTCTACGCGTTCTCGAGGAAATTTACAATTATCGCATAAATCAGAGCATCGGTTTTCGTTAAATTGCTCTCCAAAATAATGT
>JBJOJZ010000101.1:0-9647 GCA_046046325.1 Bacteroidota bacterium | reverse complement strand
AGTTGTGATTCGCTTTCAATTTGTACTTTTAGGTCGATAAGCGACAACTGCGTCGCTTATGGCCTAATAAATTAAAGGGTTTTAGCCGTTTCTTAGCATAAAAAAAATGACCGCCGAAACAAGGGTGACGAGAGCTTAAAATACCTTAAAACAATTCCAATTGTTGCGGTATGGATTGGCTCGGAGCTTTTTTTACACCGTGAAAGATTTCCATGCGGCCAAATTGTTTATCCGTAATGGAGAAAATCCCTACTTTTCCTTTTTCAGGTAGAAGGGATTTAACCCGGTTCGTGTGAACGGTTGCATTTTCCGAACTCTGACAAAATCGAATGTAAATGGAAAATTGAAACATGATGAACCCATCTTTTTGTAAACTTTTACGAAATTGTTGCGCAATGCGTCGCTCTTTTTTGGTTTCTGTTGGCAAATCAAATAATACCATGACCCACATGTTGCGATAGGCATTAAAACGTTCGTGATTCATTTAAAATTCGGAAACGAAACTTTTCTAATCTCCCCTGCAAAACACTTGTACAAGCTGGCTGTTGTTAAGCTTACCGCATGAAACATAGGTCTTTTTAAGTCAGTTATCAACACATCCATTTGAGGAATGCTCAGTAATTCGATCTTTTGGTCTTTCGTTAAGCCAACCTCTTCCTCTGGGTAATTGAGATTTAAAACCATCCAGTCTACGAAGGGTCGGTAGGGTTCCATCATATCATCAGCCAAACAAAAGGCATTGTATTTATTGCGGTGATGAATCCCCACCGATGGGTACATGCCAGATCCACTCAAGGCCCTTGCCACCAAGGAACGAAGGATTGCATAACCGTAGTTCAATTGGGCATTGGGGCTGCTTCGACTGCGTGATCGAAAAAAATCACTGCCATACAACTGGTTCCAGTAAAAGGCGGCTGCTTGGGCTTCTAAATTCCCGCTATCGCCACTTTTTACTTTTTGCGAAAGCTCCATTAATCGTGCTCCGTTCAAACCGATTTTATTGAGAACATTCGCTTGGTTTGCGATTTTGATTTTAATGGTTTGCTGCCACAACTGTTTTTTCAAGGGTTCGCTGGCATTCAATTGGTTGCGTATGCGCTCGGTTTGAGTGTTGTGACCCTCAAGGGGTAAAAACATTCCGGAGGGCATGTAATGTTCATCGCAACTCACAATGGCGACATTCGCTTTGATTAAGGCATCCAGAACTTTCATGGAAAGGGTGATTTGCGGATGTTCTAATATAACAACACCGATGTCCTCGATTGGAATGGTTTTGCATGTGCGAAGTTCGTCTTTGAGTTCAATCAATAACTGCTCCTGTTGAAACGACAAATGCGCAGGATTGCTAAAATGAAGCGTGCGTTTGACCATTTAGTATTCACCGACATTGACAATTCGACCTATATGATTTATGCTTATTTTTATTGAAATATTCATTGACTTTGGATTTCTAATCCTTTTGTATGCTGAACCGTTCAATTCAATTCGATCAATAAGTTCAGTTTCCAGATGATGACGGAACCAATAATCACCTTTGCCAATTTTCTGCACTCTAAATAAGTTTGGGCTAATTTCAGAAAAATTGGAAGGATCTAATAAGTCGATTTCCGCCGGGTCAAAACCCGTTGCTTCATTTGGGAACACAAAATACTCGTTTTGCTTCATAGTGAATAAAAACTCCCAACCGAGTTCGTGTTGTTTTTTGATGATTTCCACTCCTTGATTTTTTCTGGCTATTGCCTCAAACAAAGAGACAACCTCTTCCTGTAAATTACCTTTTTCGTCTTTATAAATCGCCACATGATGGTTGTTTCCGGTATTGACAAAATCCACAGGAATTGGATTGCCCTTTGCATCCCGCACTTCTTTTCCAAAATGATCTTTTTTATTATGAAGTGCAACGGCATTATTGACCCCTTGTATAGTTACTCGTTTTAAAATAAGTCCTTTTTCTTTGTTCAAGTAAATGGGATTTTCCTCGAGATTGGAAAATGCTTTTTTAGCATCTCCATGGTGTTGATTGAGGCGTTCTTGTAAAATGAGCTGAATTCCTTTATCGATAACTTTATCAATTTTTATATCCGGTGTAATTGGTTTTCTAATCGTATAACGGGTATCAAATTCAACTAATTTTACCGATTCTGGCAGTGTGTAAGTTTCCAACGCATTTAAGAATATAGGTCTTTTGCTTAAACTATTGGCTCCTGTAAAGGCTTTCTTGGGATCATTCCCATTTTCTTCCAAACGTTTTTGTAAAAGTTTTCGATACTTGGAGTTTGCTACTTTATTAATTTTTTCTAAATCGAAATTTGCCCCAATTTTCTCAACTTTTGACGAATAATATTGGGAGGACCCATAGACCGTTTCAAGGTGTAATTGTCCCCGAGGTGTATCCTGAACAGTCGTTATTTTACCTTTCGTCGTTTTAATTGCATTCTTATTTTTAGTAGAAACTTTGTTCTTGGCTTTAAAGGAAATGAGGGTGTTTTCCAAGTGTTCTTTTGCTCTTGCTCTAAACTGACTTAAAGGCATTGGTGGGTTAAAACGCCTTTTTTGTTCCTTGTCAAAATAGGTTTCAGTTTTCAGTATTTTATAAATCTCTCCATCTTTTTCGCTCTTCGCATTTAAATTATTGAAATACTTAACGTATTCTCGTTTTGTAAAAGCGACGGTAATGGCATCCATGGCATGGTGCCGATGGTCGTTTCTTTTGGTCCAGTCTACGATACGATTCACTTTTTGACCATGACGATTTTCCTTAGTTTCCGTTAAGCCTAGTTTATCATATTTGTTCCAATTCAATTCTTTAAGAATATCCACTAATTGCCAATCTTCCCTTAATTTTTCGGTAATGGACCCAGTAGTAGTTGAAACATGCCGAACCACCGTAGAAAGAATATCTTTTGCTTTTTTTGCTATGTATTGAGTGTCTCTCAATTCCCTTTCGATAAAATCCTTTGGAATGTCGGTTTCACTCATGAGCAATTTGCGGTACTTTGATTTTTTACCAAGTTGATTTCCAAAAAGTGCTTTAACTCTTGCCTCATACTCTTTAAGTCCTTCTTCACCAAACTCTTTACTAATAAAGTCAAACGCCGTATCATTGCCTTTCTTTAGATTATATGAGCGTAATTCAATCGTTTTATTGGAAAAAGAATCATCAAACAGCTTGGATTGTGGAATGATGTGCTCTATGTCGTATTCAGAACTGAACAATTTCGAACGGTCAATTGGTTGGTTTGAATAAAGCGTTTTGAATCCATTATCTTTTAATTCAAGATACAATTTGTAACGAATCAAGTCATTCCGGCTTACGTTGGGTAAACCAAATTCAGCCTGTAATTCTCGTTTTAATTTTATGTGTTCATCTGTAATTTGTCTGATGGCCTTGGTAGCATTTTCTCGTTCCTTAGCGCTTTTTTTCAACTCACGAGCCATCTCAATGCGTATCTCATCTGGTTTGCCATACGTTTCAAATATGGTATTTATTACATTGATCATTTGATTTAAAATCTTTTCAACCACCGGGTTTCTTAGTTCATTTTTAGGCAAGATTTCAAGTCTATCCAATAAAACTTTATTAGACAAATCCTCCTTTGTTTCGGAATGCGAATGGTTGTAGCCGGCGAGTGTACAGGCTAGATCATAGCGATTGCCTTCCTTTAGAAAAGGTAGGATTTTACGCATAGCGCGAACGGAGAGGTTCCCATAATCATCTGAAAGTTTAATGTTTGCAATCGGGGTATTAGATTCGAACGGAAATCCAAATTTAGCTTCAAGGGCAGTTTTCAACTTGTCGATTCCGCTTTTTGAATTGTCTCCTTCAAATGAATACAGTAGATGCCAAAAATTATAAAAGGCTTGATTTTCAATATGCTGTCCACCTAAATTGCTATCGAAATTTAATAGAGAAACATCAATCCCATAAATTGGAAATAATTTTTTTAACGTATCCAATAATTCGGCTGAATTCATTTTAGATAAAACCAATTCATCATGTCCTTCTTTCACAAAAAAATCATTCAAAGCATTGATAAAGGATGCATTGGTCCGATTCCCTTCAATCTCATTAAAATTAAGTTGGTAGCCTTTTAGATTAAGTAAACGTAGCACTTCATTTGCCGATAATTTTTCTTTCCAATTCAACTCTTGATAGAGTAGTTGCATTTGTTCTAATTCCAAAGAAATTCCCAGAGACTTCCTTGAACCTTCGTTACTGTATGTAATGTTGTTTAATTGTGACCAAATTTTGAACTCTTGAAAAATCGGAGAGGATTTAGGGCAAACTTTAGATCCAACTTTTCTTTTCTTCTTTATGCCATTATCGTCAATTTCAATGATCTTTCCTTCCAATTCACAAATACTAAGTAATGATTTTTGTGATTTTAGTTTACGTTGATAAAAAATAATTACATCCCTAATCTCTTGCTTTAATTCTTGGGTTAGAATTTCAGGGTAAAATTCACGTTGTTTTTCCCAAATACGGTTGAATTCATCTAAATAATCTTGACGATAAAACACTTGATTCTTCAGAATAGCATGGGGGTTAGATTCAATTTGTTGATAAAGGAACTGTCCAACGGTTAACTGGTTAAAAAATAGCCATTTACTTCGGTCGCTGATCGCGCCTAAATAACCGCTTGACTGATTTATGTTGTTATTTATTTCCGGTAGAATTTCAGATATTTCTTCTAATGAACATTTGGAATTCACAGCCTTCGCGCGCAATGAATATCTAGCTACTTTTTTCTCGCTTAAATTTCCCTTTAACTCCAACCCATCAAAACCTTGTTTTCGTAAAATGGAAGCAGTAATTGTTTTCGATTTCCCAAGTAATTCCTGATACAATTCTTCTGTTAATTTATCCGGATAATATTGTTTTTGATGGTTCCAAATGATATCAAATTCAGATTGTAAGTCAGAACGGTAGAAATCTGGAATGCTTTTTTTTCCTAATTGAAGTCTTTCATTAATTAATTGACCAGGGGTTAAATTTCTCTCATAAAGTTCTTTTGCGATATCCATCCCATCAATTGCAGATCCTTCATCCTCTCCCTTGGCCTTTCGACTGCTTTTGTAGCCTCTTTTTTTGTTCAGCATTAATAAAATCCGAGCAAACTGATCCAGTTCAACACGTTGATCAACGGCTTGTGATCGAAGCTTGTAGGTTTCAAAAGTACTTGCATTCCCAACTTCGGCCAGAATGGATGTCTCATTGATTAAGTTCTTTTCAATAAGAATTTCAATCAGATTTTCTCTACGCAGTTTATATCGCTGAAGGTTTCTGCGCATAGAACGTTTTAATGTTCTGTCAGCATTCGTTGTAATCGATTTTCCTTTATCGAAATTTTGAATTTCATCAGTTGACAAAGGAATAACCCGCACACCTGTTTTTATAATATCTGCATTTTCTCCTTCACGAACGAGAGCCCAACCAATGGAGGTTGTTCCTAAGTCTAATCCTAAAATTGTTTTTGAGGCCATTATGTTATTTTTTTTAAAATTATTGTTTTTAGTTCTTTTTATTCTAACTTTACACCACAAATTGAAGCGAATCACAATAAGGATTATTCCGTTGTGAAAACATTCAAAGCGGGGCTTACGTCTCGCTTTTTTTATGCTCCGACATGTTGAATACAAAGGACCACTTTTGATGTTAAATTTGCAAATGATTGACCTTGTTTGTCATACGTATTTTAATTAAACCCTTAAAAGTAACACGTCCATCCATGCGCCCAACATCTTTGCTTATCCTTCTATTTTCAAGTACCTTGGCCTTCTGCCAAAGCATTCCTTCCTCGTGGTTGGGAACTTACCGAGGTACGATGTACCTGTATTCCAAGAGTTCGAACCCTTACGGCGAAGTGCCGGTGCAATTGGTGTTCAAGGAATTGGAAAAAGACGCCACGTGGACTTTTAAAATGACCTATGCCTCACCAGGACAACCGGGATATGTTGTGAAAGATTACCGAATCGAACGGCTCCGTGACACCTTATTCATGAACGAAGGTGAAGGGATTGTTCTTCCCATGAAGCTTTTCGGAGAGTGTTTAATGGATTTTTACAGCATCAAAGACAGCGAAGTTTCCGAAACTTACATGGGGTCTCAGCTTTGTAGAACGGCCAAAGGTACCTTGGAATATAAGTTGTTTGGGGGTTCCATGCGTCCGTTGTCGTTAAAAGAAATTGTGGACGAGCAGGACGGAACTTTCGGTTTATTAACGTACAACCTTGGATTCTACCAATCTGTGGTTCTTAAGAAGGTGAAAAAATAGTTCGATGGGTGTTTTTGAATTGGCCCGACCTAAGTTGTTTTCTAATAAAGGTTCTGTTGGGGATTACCAGCCTTGCTCGTTTTCCTAGCATTGGATTCATTCCAAGCATAAAGTCCACCATGCAGTCGCAAGGTTCGGCTAAGGTTGTTTTCTAATAAAGGTTCCGTTTGGGATTACGAGCACGTTCGTTTTCCTAGCATTGGACTCATTCCAAGCATAAAGTCCACCTTGCAGTCGCAAGGTTCGGCCTTTTTTGTTTTCTAATAAAGATTCCGTTGGGGATTACCAGCGTTGCTCGTTTTCCTAGCATTGGACTCATTCCAAGCATAAAGTCCACCTTGCTGTCGCAAGGTTCGGCTAAGGTTGTTTTTTAATAAAGGTTCTGTTGGGGATTACGAGCGTTGCTCGTTTTCCTGGTATTGGACTCATTCCAAGCATAAAGTCCACCTTGCTGTCGCAAGGTTCGGCCTTTTTTGTTTTCTGATAACGGTTTATTTTGGGATTACGAGCGCGCTCGTTTTCCCGGTATTGGACTCATTCCAAGCATAAAGTCCACCTTGCTGTCGCAAGGTTCGGCCTTTTTTGTTTTCTTCCTCATTAAAGCAAGCTTTATTCGGGTAAAACAAAAAAGTCCGCTTCGTACCGAAGTGGACTTCTTTTGTGATTCCGCTGGGATTCGAACCCAGGGCCCATACATTAAAAGTGTATTGCTCTACCAGCTGAGCTACGGAATCGCTGAATTGAGGGTGCAAATATAGGTAAATTTTTCCATAATCAAGTTTCGATGATTATTTTTGATGAATATGTTAAAACCTCTTTGCCTTGTAGGCCTAATGGGAAGCGGAAAAACTACTCTGGCAGGTATGCTTGGGAGGATTCTCCAGGTTCCGGTCGTGGATACCGATCGTTGGATTGAGCAGTTAGAGCATCGTACGGTTCATGACATAGTCTTAAAGGACGGGTGGGATTATTTTCGATCGAAAGAAAACGAATTTTGCAAGAAATTTGAATTTTCAGGGCCTTGTATTATTTCAGCAGGTGGGGGCTTTCCAACGGCGGTAGAACCTTTTAAGTGGATTATGGAAAACGCGTGCGGCGTTTATTTAAAGGTTACCCCTGAGACAGCCCTTGAGCGTATAAGCATGGAGTTTAACGCCAATGCTTCGATTCGTCCGTTATTGTCGTCACTTAACCGAGAAGAAAGGCTTATTACCATGCAACGATTGTATAACGAACGCAAGATGGTTTATGAAAAATTTCCCTATACCGTGAATGCTGAAAATCCGGTAGAAACGGTTTTACAAGAGCTAATAAAGATCGCGTCTGAAACCTAGATTAAATAAGAAGTTCAATCGGGAATAGGTTGAACTGCTTCCACCGATATTATTATTGGCTATGTTGAGTACAGAATAGGTTCCTGTGATATCAAAATAAATGGTTCCTCGTATTGGAATTGTATATTTCATACCTCCTTGAATTCCTAAAGCCAGGTAGTAGATGTTCCCGTTTGTTTCGTTACCATTGGCGGGAACATATTTACCTTCCCATTCATAGGTGTTGGTGTAGTCGAATTGCTCGTATTTTACCTTGGTTCTATTGATGCCAAAACCCACCACACTTCCTCCGTAAAGTCCAAAACCGTTGTCGTAATCGTTTAACATGTACGAACGAGTCCCGCCTTCAAAATAATACGTTGAAGACCTGTTTTGATAGGGTACAGACAGGGTGTAGGGGACTGTTGTAAGACTGATGGCGGTCATGTTCGCATAATTGGTATCTGCTCCTCCTGAGGGAAGATAGGCTGCACCGCGCACATAAAACGTCAAGTCGCTAGATCTTGGTAATTCGAGCCCTAAATGAAACCCAAGTGGCTTAAATCCCGTGCCAACACCGTTGAGAATTCCAGTTCCGCCAGATATACTCATTTGAGCCATGGAAACAAGACTAACCGTTGTGAAAATGAATAAGGGTACAATGCGTTTCATGGAAAAATGTTTAGTAACAAAGATAAATCACTTTGCTATAAATATTGAGCATTTCATTTCATTTTTTTAACTTTAACCTCCATGCGGGTCGCACATGCTTTATCGGTGGTTTTGGCAACCTTGTCCTTTTTGGCGACAAAGGCGTTTGAGTCGTTTGGTGTCGAACGCTTTTACCAGCACCAAGCTAGGAATTTTAAAAAAGAAGCGGGGTACTTTGATGTGGGGCATCCTGACTTATTCGCACGGCAAAGTGCTTTTTATCATTTGCATCGCTTTGCTGCATTGGATAGCACCCATTGGCTATACAAACCACAATGCTGTATACGAGGTCTCGTTTTTCAAAGCCTCGACAGCAATAAAGTCTTAAAGGTTAATCCGTTACCTGAATCGCAAGAGGTTGTAGATTTTATCTCCGTTGACTCATTGCTTTTTTTAATAGACGCAGAAATGGACGTTTACCAAAGTACTTTTCCTTTTGATTCACTGAGTACTTTTCAAGTGTCTCATAACAAGCCCATGTGGGAAAGTTCGGCACTTTGCTTTCACAAACCGACGAAGCGCATCATTTTCTGTGCTCCCAAAGAAGAAGGTGAAGGTCGTCAACGGGCTTTATATTATTATAGTTTGTCGAAACAAAGGTATCATGAGGAGCCGATTTTTTGTTTTGATGCGGACGAGGTTATAGCTTTTTTGGATCGAGATAACGTGCTGGTTTCTCAGGTTGTACGGCGCAAAACGCGAAAAAGCATTCCAGAGGTTTTACCGAATGCCATTGCGGTTCATCCAAAAACCAATGATTTTTATATGCTGAGTTCTAAGGAACGCCTATTGATGGTTTTCTCTCCTTTCGGTGAAATTTTAGATGTTACCTATCTCGAGGATCATGTTTATTTAAATCCTACCGACCTACACTTTAACGCCCAAGGTGATTTAATCATCGCGAATGAAATTAAAAATGGTATTTCTTTGGTGAAATTACCGTGGAATCGTTTATGGCAATCTATGGCAAACAAGGAGGAAATGCCCTTCCTCAATTAATCAGTAATTTACGTCCCAGAGGCCCTTCACAGCACAGTAAATCCAATGCCGATGGATTGAAAATCAATGTTGATTTAGGTTGAAAAACCTGTTGATATTTAGCATGCGTTTCCGCTCTAGTTAGCCAATCTTTGAGGCGTAGGTCGTGTTGGGAATACGCGGTGAATTCAAAGCTTTTCGCTGCTTCAATGGGTAATTCCCATGCTTTAATGAATAGATTTAAACTGGCTTCATTCAACGCAACTAAACGTTCATCGGAAGTAAAAAGACATGCTTCAATTTCACGTTCATAGTATTCGAAGTAGGGGGAACGTCCGTAAGCGGTTTTAATTGATTTCCAATGGTTGGC
>JBJOJZ010000091.1:0-28731 GCA_046046325.1 Bacteroidota bacterium | reverse complement strand
AGGAATGTTTACATTAAAACAGGTATGTTTTGGCATTCCTTTTTCGAGTACGTGCTCAATGATTCGAGAAATGTACCCTTCGTACTGCATAAAATCAGCGTCATGATCGAAGTTAGCAAGCGAAAATCCTATCGAGGGTAACCCTTCCACAGCACCTTCAATAGCAGCCGACATCGTCCCAGAATATAAAACGTTGGTAGAAGAATTTTCACCGTGATTGATTCCCGATAATACCAGATCGGGTTTTTTACCTAAAATTTCATAAATCGCCAATTTTACGCAATCCACCGGAGTTCCTGTTGTAGAATAAGCCTCTACGTCCCCAAACAAATCAACGCGGTTCATTCGAATAGGATCGTTTATGGTAATTGCATGCCCCATGCCCGATTGCGGTTTATCCGGAGCTACTACCACGACGCGTCCTGATTTTGAGGCAATTTTAACCAAGGATTGGATGCCTTTCGCATTCACGCTGTCATCGTTTGTGACTAAAATCAATTTTTCATTTATTCCCATATCCTAGCAAATGTAAGGATAATTCTCGCGGTCTATGTATTTTTACGGTCTAATTAACGCTTAATGCAACTTCTTCTAAACCACCAAAAGTATGGTTTCTGCCATGCCCCTGTTTGCGCAGTTCGCCAAAGTACATCCGACACTTCCGAAATGGTTACACAACTGGTATTTGGGGAAACCTTTGAAGTTTCAACACAGCAAGATCATTGGATAAGAATACAATCGCTCAGCGATGGATACGTAGGATTCGTTGATCGCAGGCACTTGATCGGACTTTCCGAAAAAGAGGTGCAACGATGGCATGACCAGCGAACCATGAGCCTTTCGTTTTTAAGCATCATACAGAGTTCTTGGGGATTCTTACACCTTCCAACTGGGTGTTTCGTAGGTTCTGAGGAAGGTTTCAACATTGGACCAGAACGTTTTGAGTATGACGAATTGCATAAAAACACCCATCGAGAACCCCTGCTCAATTCCATGCTGAACGTCCCTTACTTGTGGGGAGGGAAAACTTCTTTTGGCATCGATTGTTCTGGTCTTAGTCAATTGTATTTTCAAACAATGGGCATTAAACTTCCCCGAGATGCTAAAGACCAACAGCTTCTTGGAACACCAATAGAATTCAAAGATATTTTACAAGACGATCTAGTTTTCTTTCAAAACGCTTCGGGTAATATCACACATGTTGCCATTGCGCTAAACGCGACAGAGGTCATCCATGCTTCTGGTCGAGTTCGAATCGATGCCTTAATCGACGGCAATATTTGGAATGAAGAATTGCAAGAAATCACCCACAGCTTTCATTCTGCATGCCGAATGCAGTGAATATTCGCTTTTATTTTGGATATTTGTAAAGTATCATGAAAATACTGATTACCGGTGGAGCAGGATTTATTGGAAGCCATTTGGTTGAAAAATTGGTTTCTTTAGGGCACGAAGTTGTGGTGCTCGATAACTTGTTACGGGGAAACAAAATACCTCAACAGCTTCTTCCTAACATAACATTGCATATCGGTGATGTTCGTGATTCGGCATTGGTTTCCCTTTGCATGGAGGGTGTGCATACCGTTTACCATTTTGCAGCGGTACTAGGCGTTGATGTGGTTGCCGATTACCCGGTGGAAACCATGGACGTTGAAGTTATTGGAACGCGAAACGTGGTAAATGCAGCACTGGAACACGGAGTTCAACAATTGTTCTATGCGTCTACCAGTGGAATTTATAGCCATTCAGCCATTGTTAAAACCGCTTTGAGTGAAGATGTATTAGTAGATCCGAGAACCTCTTATGCTATGGCCAAGCGTTACAATGAGATCTATTTAGCCAGTCATTTTGAAGAATCAAGGTTGAATACTATTGCCTTACGGTTTTTCAACGTGTACGGTGAACGGCAGGACAACCGGATGGTGATTCCACGGTTCATTGAACAAGCTCAAGATAATCAAGAAATTACGGTATTCGGAAACGGACTTCAAACACGCGATTTTACCTACATCGATGATGTAATTGAAGCTTGCATTCGACTTCAACAAATCGATGGATTTCATATAGTAAACATCGCCAACGAACGTGAATGGACGATTAATGATCTTGCGTCTTTGATCTTGGAGTTGTGGGAAACCGAAGCACAAATAACGTATTTAGATGCGCCCAAAAAACGCTACGATTACGAAGTAGAGCGAAGAATCGGTTCTTCCGAAAAGCTCTTTCAACTGACGGGTTTTAAACCTGAAACTGACTTAAAAATCGGATTGGAAAAATTACAACTTACCTCAAATACAAAAACACATGGATAACGATTTATTTGATTTAATTGAAGCAGAACGCGTCCGTCAAACCGTTGGAATTGAATTGATTGCTAGCGAAAATTACGTAAGTGATTCCGTCATGCGTGCTATGGGCAGCGTCCTAACCAATAAATACGCAGAAGGCTTACCTGGTAAGCGGTATTATGGGGGTTGTGAAGTAGTAGACCAAGTGGAGCAATTAGCCATTGATCGTTTGTGCACCTTATTTGGCGCTACATGGGCTAACGTTCAACCGCATTCTGGAGCACAAGCTAATGCAGCTGTTTTCCTTGCGTGTTTAAATCCAGGCGATAAAATTCTTGGATTTAATCTTTCCCATGGCGGGCATTTAACACATGGTTCTCCCGTAAATTTCTCAGGGAAATTATATCAACCCTACTTCTATGGAGTTCGACAAGAGGACGGCCTTTTGGATTATGCTAGCTTAGAAGAAACCGCTGCACGTGAACGACCTAAGATGATTATTTGCGGCGCATCCGCATATTCAAGGGACTGGGACTACCAGAGAATAAGAGCTGTTGCGGATTCTGTGGGTGCTTTGGTGTTAGCCGATATATCGCATCCGGCTGGATTAATTGCGGCAAAACTCCTGAACGATCCTCTTGAACATTGCCACATTGTAACCTCAACTACCCACAAAACACTTCGCGGACCGCGGGGTGGAATCATTATGATGCGTCACAATTTTGACAATCCCTTCGGATTAAAGTGGAACAATGGGAATTTAAAATCCATGGCTGCGTTGCTGGATGCTGCCGTTTTTCCTGGCATTCAAGGCGGTCCACTCGAACACGTAATTGCTGCAAAAGCAGTTGCTTTTGGCGAAGCCCTTAGTCCTGAATACCGTAAGTATTGCCAAGAGGTAAAGAACAATGCACAAGCAATGGCAGATGCTCTAATTCAACGCGGGTACAACATTGTTTCAGGAGGGACCAACAACCACAGCATGCTGATTGATTTGCGCAACAAAGGAATTACCGGTAAAGACGCCGAAATAGCCTTAGGAAAAACGCATATCACCGTCAACAAAAACATGGTTCCCTTCGATACGGAATCGCCGTTCATTACCTCTGGGATTCGTTTGGGAACAGCAGCAGTAACATCGAGAGGAGTTACCATGGCGGAAATTCAAAGCATGGTTGACCTCATTGACCGAACCCTAACCGATACGTCTGATTCAAACGTTGATGCAGTAAAAAGAGAAGTCCAACATTTGATGGGATCTAAGCCATTGTTTGCTTGGTAACACGCTTTGATTCGAAAAAAGATTGGACCTTTCCCATTATTTGGGGAATTGTATTCATAATCTATGCTCTTATCGGTTGCCTTATCCTTTATTCCAGTGGAAGAATATCGGATTTATTCGTTTTAGGTGCGATTTGGATAGCCTTGGGATTCTCCCTTTTTCTACTGCTTAAAACAACGTATTATACCGTTGACGAGGCCTACTTAACTTGCCACATACTTGGTTTTCGAAAAAAAATATCAATACAAGAGATCACCAAAATAGAACAGCAAAAAGGACTGTACGCAGGGCTGAAAATTAACACTTCCTGGAAAGGACTGGTGGTGTCCTACGGAAAATGGGATGAAATCTTCATTTCTCCTGCCAACGAGACAGATTTTATTGCCGTGATAAAGTCTAAGAATCCGTCTTTAAAGGTTTGAAGCCATGCTTGAAAATTACGGAGGCTTCCTTACCAATTCCCACTATCGAAACAATGTTCAGAGGAAACTCCAATAAAACGTGTGTGAAGCTCAGGAAGAATAACACACTAAGACCTAATCCATAATCATATAAATAGAAACCGCATGCCGCCAACCAAAGAATGATCACGGCGATGAAGCGCACCTTCGGCACTTTGTGCCACTGAATGATTTCTGTTTTACTAAACCAATTCAAATAGTGGTATAAATAGGCGAAAGCAATAAACCGCATGAGCATAATGCCAATTTGAGAGTAATAAATCCAATCAAAAATTGCCGGATGGCTCGATGGAATCAACTGTGCAATGGTAATCGGTTTCATGTAATAAGGAGATTCCGGATTGTCGACCATGAACGGCTCATTTTTACGCGCTAGAAAAGGCGCTGCCTGTGCATCAATGAATTTCTTTTTTTCTATGGGAAAAATAGAATCGAGGTAGCTTTTTTCCGGTTTCGGAATTGGGTTTGTAACGCTCCATTCAATGTCTCGGTACTTAGGTCCGTTCAATCTATAACTCACTGAAGTATCTTTCCCAGTTACTGAATATCGCTTTCCGGAATACATCTTATCCAATACAAAAGCATATTTGATCGAGTCAGGAATGTACTTTGGATCTTTCAAAACGTAATTCACATAATCGTTATTGGTTACTTCAGGTATAAATTTAAAGTGGGTAAGAATGCTCAGATTGGTGTTATGAAACCCATTTCCCTCAGCATAATAAGCCCTTTTTCCGTAATCCGAAGGCGCACTCTTTTCTTTATCGACAGGAATTACAAAAACTAGCGCCAATGGAAAAATGACGAATGCAACCATTTGCCATAATCCGGACTTACTTCGTGACTTTAATGCTCCATAAAGCATGAATAGCCCGGTGAACAAGTACACGTGAATCAAGGTCGGAACCAATGAGGTTAATGCGAAAATGGCAGTACTGCTTTCGTTAGAAACGGCGTTATCCTTGCTCAACCAACCGGAGACAAAAACGAACAATAACAAACAACTTAGAATTTTGACAAATACATTTTTTACCAATGCAAAAAGGATTGCGGAAAATAGGGCAAAAACAATCAACTTATCAAACAAATTAAGCTCAACAAATTGGTTGTAAATCTCCCAATCGTAACCAAAATCATTGGCAAAAGCTGCAATGGACAGCAAGACCCCAATGGTTAACAATACTAAAAAATCGTATTTTCCCTTGGAAAAATATTGTCGGTCATGAAGCCAACTAATTTCTGTTAAATAATGTAAGGGACCAAGAAATGCGTAGGCGAATAAAAAGGTTTCGAAGGGCAAGAAAAAAGCTAAAACAGCTGTAATTCCCATCAATCCGATATTCACATAATTGATCCGATCATCTCGTTGCAATGCCATGGTATTCTTTTTTTCAAATATACCGATTATCCCGCATTATTCGGAAGTTTTATCGAAACCGATTTGCTCAGCATGCAACCTCAAACTTTTCGATACCGCCGTACCAAAATCGTCGGTTTTACCGGCGGATTTCTTGGTTTGTTCAGCAATATAGGCTTCTCGCTGTAAATTCAAGGATCCGATTTCTTTTTTTAAATTTTCTCGTACTTTTGATTTCTCAGCTACAATGGTTTTTATTTCCTCCTCTGTTTTTCCTTTCAATTCGTCGCTCAATTGTTCTTCTGTTAATTTTTCCAACATGGTGGAATCCATGGCAACGGCATCCACTAAATCCCAATCCCCATTGCGGTAATTAGCGCTGGCTTTTGCATTGATTCGCTCTACCATTACGGATTCACTCATGGCACCTGCATTGTAATCCTCTCTTTCTTGCTTGTATTTCCGATTACGTCCTTCGCTGCCGTAGGCAACATAGGTTCCGTTCAATTGATAATTATACGTTTGAATTAAAGAATCGTAGGGAGTGGAAATATACTGTACGGTTTGATCGCTGTTAATGTTGAAAAAATCGCCGCCTGAACAGGTTGCTCCATCTTGCCAAAACGTTTTAACTCCTTCATCGTAAGCCCCGCAAAATATGGTACTGATGATTACTCCCTTTGACTTTGCTAGAGCACATGCCTCTTTATACGATACCGGCCCCTGATTAAAAGGTTCGTTACCTGCGATATAGATAATCTTTAGGTCTTTTGAATCATTTGACCAAGATAAATCCTTTAAAGAGGTTTGAATGACTGCTCCGCAGAATTCATCACCACCATTCGTGGTAAGGCTGAATAATTTCTCCGACACCAAATCGAGGTTTTGCGTAAAATTCAATTGCTGTCGAACATAATGATCCTTGAGAAGTAAAGCCTGATTTCCATAATCGTACATGGCAATTTCTAGTTGAGGAATTTCCCCCTGAAAACGCAACCTGGAAACCTCATTGACAATGGCCCAAATGCGCGATTTTGCTTGATTTAACAAACCGTCCATGCTGTTAGAGGTATCGAATAATATGACTAATTGAACCTTGCGTTTACTGATTTGCGCGGAGGTATAAAAACTTAAACTGAAAAAAGCAAGAGAGAAGAATAGATGTTTCATGGCGTAAAATTTAGCGCCAATACACTTCAGCTTAATAGAGGTTCATTAAGGTTCAAAAAAACGAAGAGCTAGAGCATAACTTTCCAAGCCAAATCCCATTACCAAACCCTCGCAAACCGGCGTAAGCAAAGAATGGTGCCGAAAAGATTCCCGAGCCGCAACATTGGAAATATGGACTTCAATAACGGGTATAGACAAAGCCGCGATACAGTCCCTCAATGCCACACTGGTATGGGTGTAGCCCCCAGCGTTCAGCACAATACCATCTCCCGAAAATTCTTGAAGGTAGTTGATCAGTTCACCCTCTACATTGGACTGAAAATACAACAACTCCGAAGTAAATCGGCTTTGTATTTCCTCGAAATAGTTTTCCATAGAACGGTAACCATATACCCCCTGCTCACGTTGTCCGAGCAAGTTAAGATTTGGACCATTGACAATGGATAACTTCATCAACCAAAGGTACGTCAAAAGCAATAAACCTCAAAAATTTCTATCTTCGAGGAAAAATAAGACCATATGAAAAGTACATTTGCATTGGCTTGTATTACATACTCATTACTTACAAGCGCACAATACCAAATAGACTGCAAGATTACCGTTGGAGAAAATGAAATTCCTTACCGATCTACGATTTCAGAAAAAGCATCCAAAACCATCTTCAACACGGAAGGAATGGAAATGATCATGCTTAATCTGTTGGATAAAGGTTCTTACACCATCATGCCACAACAAAACATGGCAATTAAAATGCAACAAGGAATGTTCGATACCATGGAGGTTTGCAATTGCACTTTTACAAAAACGGGAAATAAGAAAACCCTATTAGGTTATGCTTGCGATGAATACCTTCAAAAATGTATTAGCGACAAAGGTAACTCAGAAGTTAAAGCATGGTACGCGAGCGATTTAAAACTCAACCCCTTGTTGATTAATCCTTTACGTCAGTACGTTTCCTCATCCACTTCACGCCCCTCAGGATTTCCCCTTGTGCATGAAGGAACATTGTCGGATGGAACAAAGGTCAAATTTGAAGTGTTTTCTATCGTGAAAACAAAAATGATGCCTTCGGAATTTATCATACCAGAAGGCTACATAATTATGGAGAACTAAGCATCGCGTTAATTGAATTGGAATTCACTACACAAGCAGTTTGTTGCATACCTGCGCATTGAAAAAGGACTTTCTGAGAATACCAGCCTAGCTTACCAACAGGATTTACAAAAGCTCATGGATTTTTGCCTTGCACGGCAGTTAGCGATAGAATCGGTAACCTATGAGCACCTCAAGGAATTGGTTTCCATTTTTTATGACCTAGGGCTGAGCGCAAGGAGCCAAGCACGCATAATATCAGGCATTAAACAGTTCTTTGGTTTTCTGCTTGCAGAACAAGTGATAACCAACGATCCAAGTGAACTTTTGGAACAACCCAAGCTAGGAAGGAAACTTCCTGAGGTCCTAGATATCGAAGAGATCGATGCCTTGATTTCGGCGGTGGATGTTAGCAAGGCCGAAGGTCACCGAAACAGGGCAATACTGGAAACGCTTTACAGTTGCGGTATTCGTGTAAGCGAACTGGTTAACTTGAAACTCTCCGATTTATTTTTTGAAGAAGGTTTTATTCGAGTCATTGGTAAAGGGAACAAAGAAAGGCTAGTTCCCGTCAGTGAAAAAGTTGAAAAAGAACTTTCTTTTTACTTAAACCATCAGCGCAAGCAGATGAACATTCTCAAAGGGGATGAGAACATTGTTTTCTTGAACCGTCGCGGACAACGGTTAACTCGGGTCATGATCTTTACCATCATTCGCCAATTAGCGCAAGCCATTGGACTCAAAAAAAGTATTTCTCCGCATACATTTCGACATTCATTTGCCACCCACCTGCTTGAAGGAGGCGCCAACTTACGTGCTATCCAGGAAATGTTGGGACACGAATCCATTACAACAACAGAAATTTATACCCACATGGACCAGCGCTTTTTACGCGATGCCATCCTCACCTATCATCCTCGAAACCATCAATAAGCAAGAAGTTCTTGAATTGCGATTTCAAATCGTTTGATCGGTAGAAATTGTTCTTCCAGAATAGCGGAAAAAGGAACCGGTGTATCCAAAGACCCAACCCTTTTAACAGGGGCATCAAGGTATTCAAAGCAATGCTCATTGATAAGCGCCGCAATTTCTCCACCAATGCCTCCAAAAAGAGAATCTTCATGAAGTACCAGCACTTTTCCAGTTTTTTTAACCGAAGAATAAACCGTGGCTGTATCCAACGGCAACAGGGTTCGAAGGTCGATGATTTCCAGATCGAGCGTTAGCCTTTCCTTGAGTTCAGTAGCCCAATAAACGCCGGCACCGTAGGTAATTACGCTTGCCGAATTTCCTGAGGAAACCACCGCTGCCTGACCAATTTCCAATTGATAATACGCAGAAGGCACCTCGGCTTTAACGCTACGGTACAGGGCTTTATGTTCGAAAAACAACACGGGATTTGGATCCTCTATGGCAGCATTGAGCAAACCTTTTGCATCATAGGGATTCGAAGGGTAAACGACCTTGAGACCCGGCGTATGGGTAAACCATGCTTCATTGCTTTGCGAATGAAAAGGTCCGGCCGCGGTCCCTGCTCCGGTAGGCATACGAACAACCACGTCAGCATTTTGACCCCAGCGCCAGTGCAACTTGGCTAAATTGTTCACAATTTGGTTGAAGCCGCAGGTGACGAAATCGGCAAATTGCATCTCCACCATGGCCTTCATACCTGAAATAGACAACCCCAACCCTGCTCCCACAATAGCGGACTCGCACAGGGGAGTATTTCGAACGCGCTCCTTGCCAAACTTTTCAACGAAGCCTTCCGTAACTTTGAAGGCTCCACCGTACTCGGCAATATCCTGTCCCATTAGCACAAGGTTCGAATGACGCTCCATGCTCTGCTCCAAGGCATCTTGAATGGCATCGATGAACCGCATTTCCTTCAATGCGCCAGAAGGTGGAACCAAAGGTTGTTTGTGCTCTGCATACAGATCAGCAAATTCCCTTTCCATGTCTGCAGAGATAACCGGTTCAGCGTTTGCAGTGTCAAAGGAAGATTGAATCGAGGCTTTATAGTCCTCTTTGATTTGAGCGACTTCCTGCTCGGAAAGGATTCCTTCCTTGATCAGGAACAACTCATAATTTTGAACAGGATCTTTCAATGCCCATTTTTCTTGTAGGCCTTCAGGATAGTATTTGGTACCCGAGGCTTCTTCGTGTCCTCGCATGCGAAAGGACATTAATTCCACAAGATAAGGCTTAGGGTTCAAACGAATTTCCTCGACGACGGATCGTACCGTGCGAATGACTTCTAAAATGTTGTTGCCATCCACCTGTACCGCTTTCATTCCATAACCAATGCCTTTGTCAATGAATTGCTGGCAACGAAACTGTTCATTGGAAGGAGTTGATAAACCCCATGCATTGTTCTCAATGCAAAAAATAACCGGTAAATCCCACACCGCCGCAACGTTTAAGGCCTCATGAAAATCTCCTTCCGAAGCTCCACCATCACCGGAAAATACCAAAGTGGCCTTCGCGTTTTTCGAAAGTTTTTGCGCTAAGGCGATACCGTCTGCTATTCCCAATTGTGGGCCCAAATGTGAAATCATTCCTACTAAATGATGTTCGATGGATCCAAAATGGAAGGAACGATCGCGGCCTTTGGTAAAGCCCGACATTTTTCCTTGAAATTGCGCAAAAAGTCGGTGCAAGGGTATGCCCCGAGTGGTAAAAACTCCAAGATTTCTATGCATTGGAAGAATGAACTCATCGGATTCCAAAGCGTATGCACACCCCACAGAAATTCCTTCTTGGCCCCATCCTGAAAACCACTTGGTGATTTTACCTTGGCGGAGTAAAATCAACATTTTTTCTTCAATCAGCCTCGGTAAAACGAGGGCTTTGTAAATATCCAGGAGTTCTTCGTTGCTAAAGCCTTCACGGTTGAAGTTGAGCGAAATTTGATCGAGTTGTTTTTCCACGGGGTAAAATTAAGAAATAAAAAAACCCACCGAAGTGGGTTTAGAAGTATTTAGCCATTGATTACACCAATCCTTGATCGATCATGGCATCTGCAACTTTAACAAATCCGGCGATGTTGGCTCCTTTAACGTAATCTACGTTTCCGTCGCTTTTTGTACCGTATTTCACACATGCTTCGTGGATTGAAACCATGATTCCATGTAGGCGCTGATCAACTTCTTCAGCCGACCATGAAAGCCGCAAGGAGTTCTGCGACATTTCCAATCCTGAAGTTGCTACTCCTCCAGCGTTGGATGCTTTACCAGGAGCGAATAACACATTGGCTGCTTGAAATGCTGCTATTGCCTCGGGAGTGGATGGCATGTTTGCACCTTCTGCAACGCATTTGATACCGTTGGCTATCAACGCTTTTGCTTCATCGCCGTTCAGCTCGTTTTGCGTAGCGCAAGGCAGCGCTATATCTGCCTTAACTTCCCATGGACGTTTTCCTTCCACGAATTTGGCTTTTGGATATTTCTGAATGTATTCTGCAATCCTGCCTCGTTTAACATTTTTCAGCTCCATTACAAAAGCAAGTTTGGTTGCATCAATTCCGTCGGCATCGTAAATGTAACCGGAGGAATCAGATAGGGTAACTACTTTTGCTCCCAATTGGGTTGCTTTTTCGCAAGCAAATTGGGCTACATTTCCCGAACCGGAAACAACAACCGTTTTTCCGTTGAAGGAATCACCTTTGGTTGCAAGCATTTCTTTCGCGAAATAAACAGTACCGTAACCCGTAGCTTCTGGACGAATCAAGGACCCACCCCAGTTGCGCGCTTTCCCGGTTAGAACACCCGTGAATTCGTTACGAATTCTTTTGTACTGTCCAAACATGTAACCAATTTCACGTCCTCCAACGCCGATATCTCCTGCAGGAACATCGGTATCAGCCCCAATGTGTCGGCTTAACTCTGTCATGAAGGATTGGCAAAACTTCATTACTTCGTTATCGGATTTTCCCTTAGGGTCAAAATCTGAACCTCCTTTACCTCCACCCATGGGCAGTGTTGTAAGGGAATTTTTAAATATTTGTTCGAAACCTAAGAATTTAAGGATGGAAAGATTAACGGAAGGATGGAATCGAAGACCGCCTTTGTAAGGTCCAATTGCGGAATTAAATTCTACACGATAGCCTCGGTTTACCTGAACGTTACCTTGGTCGTCTAACCACGGAACTCTAAAAATGATGGTTCTTTCAGGCTCTATTATTCGCTCTAAAATTTTGGCGTTTTTGTACTTCGGATGGGCTTCGGTAAAAGGAATAATAGCTTCCGCTACCTCATGTACTGCCTGCAAGAACTCAGGCTCATGACCGTTTTTGGCCTTGACATTTTCCATGAAGGCATCAATTTCATTTTGAAACGTGTTTGACATACAATTGAATTTTGAATTTGAAAGCAAAAGTAACAAGTTTTTCGAATGAACCATCTTATGAATGGAATCTCCCAAAATGAAGGATTAAATTTTGAATATGTTTCAATGATTAAGGCAACCTTTTCGAAAAAAATCACGTAGCTGAATCGACTTGGTTTTTTGAAATTAAAAAACGATATTTGTTTACCTAAACCTAACAATAAGTGAAGCTAAAAATTACTTTTTTCTTCTGTTATACGCTAATTTTATTTTCGAACGTCATTGGTCAAAACAATGCAGGTTGTCCCAACGCCAACTTGAGCATGGGGAATTTTAATAATTGGCAAGGATTTACAGGCAATTATTCGAATCCTGCCTCTGCCATGGGGATTGTAAACGGTCGTCACACCATTATGACAGGGCCTGGAACAGACCCATTTTCCTGTGGTGGTTTGCCATTGGTCCCACCAGGAAGTACTGCATCTGCAAGACTTGGAAATTCAGGAACTGGTGCGGAAGGTGAGCAATTACGCTACACAATGACCGTTACCCCGCAAAACGCCTTATTCATCTATAAATATGCCTGTGTGCTTGAAGACCCTGGTCATCCACCCAATGCCCAACCGGTTTTTCAAATGCGCTTGTTAGATCAAAGCGGCGCTCAAATTGGTGGTAACTGCGGGCAATATACCGTTTATGCCGGACAGCCCGGACAAAACTTTCAAACTTGTGGAGGGGTCAAGTGGTTACCTTGGACCATAGTAGGAATAAACCTCACTGCCTATACTGGACAATCTGTCACGATAGAATTCACCACCAAAGACTGTGATTATTCCGGACATTTTGGTTATGCATACGTGGTAGCAGACTGCATGCCATTGATTCTTGACTTGGATTATTGCTTCGGAGCTAACACCATTAACATTGCTGGTCCTGCCGGTTTTCAGAGTTATAACTGGAGCAGTGGACAGAATACGCAGGCAATTTCGGTTCCAGTAGCTTCAGCTGCACCTTCATATACGGTAACCATGCAATCGTTTTCAAACCAGGGAAATTGCACCGTATCGCTAACCTCCCAGGCTATTCCAACTACGGTCAATAACAATTTTACAGTAACCCAGGCCTGTCCATGGTCTCCCACTCTTTTCACCAGTACTCCAACCATTCTCCCAACATCCATTAACGGAGTCCAGTTGGCCAATGGAGGAGCTGCCTCATGGTTTTGGGATTTTGGTGACGGTTCAACAATCAACGGGAACGTTGCAGGAAATGGTCCAGGTGCTCACCAACACCCATCGCACACCTACGCAAATCCGGGAACCTATACGGTTACCCACATCGTATTCACTCAAGCAGGTTGCAGTGATACCATTTCACAAACCATCAACGTACTTCCACCTCCCGTTATCAATTTTAACTTCAACAATGCTTGTGTTTTTGATACCGTGAACACTACCAATTTAACCAACGACCCTAACTTAGCCGCTGTGACTTACCAATGGATTTGGGGTGACAATACCCCTAATGCCACAAGCACGAACGCTTGGCATGTTTATCAAAACCCCGGGACTTTTCAGTTAGGGTTAGCCGCAACGAATATCGGTGGTTGTGTGGATACGCTTTATCAAGCGGTAACTGTTCATCCACTACCGCCTGTTTTTGCAGGAAACGATACGACCATTTGTCCAGGATTCAACATCCCTCTTACGGCGACTGGAGCAATCTCTTTTGTTTGGGAAACAGGAACTCAAAACGGAGGTTCTTACATTCCCCCCTCCACTCAGATGATAACCGTTACGGGTACCGACGGTAACGGTTGCGTGAACTCCGACTCATTGTTAGTTACTTTATTTCCTGCGGCTGTTGTAGATGCTGGACCTGATGTTAGCGTCTGCGATGGTACGTCGGTTACCATTACGGGATCTGGCGTAGCCAATTACTCCTGGGATAATGGATTATTGGATGGTCAAACATTTACACCCCCCGTGGGAGTAGTTACCTACACCGTGACAGGAACAGATGTAAACGGTTGTATTGATACCGATCAAATGGTGCTAACTGTTTGGGCTAATCCCGCCGTAAGTGCCGGAAACGATCAAATCATTTGCGAAGGTGATTCCACCGTGTTATCGGGAAGCGGTGCAGTGAGTTATTTATGGAATAACGGGGTGGTTAACAATGACTACTTCATTCCACTTGCGAACAATACCTACACGGTAACGGGAACTGATATCAATGGGTGTGTCAATACTGATGTAATGGTATTAACCATCGAAAATGCTGCTTATCCTTCCTTTGTGAGTCCTGTTTTAGCGGATTGTATTCCGTTTACCTTTCTGTTAAACAATACTTCTACTGGCACCCCTTTCACAGCTGCGGAATGGTCTTTCGGAAACGGCGCAACGGCTAACGGTGCAGGCCCAATATCTTATACCTACAATACGCCAGGATGCTACGATATTGGACTTACCTTAACAACAGCTTTGGGTTGTGAATGGGATACCATGGTTCAAAATTATTTGTGCGCTTATCCTTTACCCATAGCGGATTTTGAACCAAGCCCAATGGTTATTACCGATTTAGAGAACACGAGTACCATGATCAACCAAAGTGCAGGTGGAAGTTATTATGCATGGGATTTTGGCGATGGAACAAGTTCTACGGAATTTGAACCTCTTCATTTTTTTCCCAACACTTCCTCTGCGAATTACCTGATTACCCTTATTGTTTATACGCAATACGGATGTACGGATACTACGAACCGCGTGGTTACGTTGAACGAAACACAGTTAATTTACGTTCCGAACACCTTTACCCCGGATGGGAATGAATACAATCAAACGTGGTTTCCAGTCATCAGCGCAGATTTTGACCCACATGAATACTCCTGCTTTATTTACGATCGATGGGGAGAATTAATCTGGGAAAACCATAATCATTTGGTGGGTTGGGACGGCCGAAGGATGAATGGCTCTGCTATTCAGGATGGTGTCTATACTTGGAAAATCATCATTAAATCACCCTACCGAGATGAACGAAAAGCGTTTACGGGCCATGTTACTTTGTTGCGATGACCATTCTATTTTGATACCTTTGACCCATGAACTTTAAACGTTTACTTTTATTTTTTCATTTCCTCTTTACCCTTGGCTTATTCGCTCAAAACAATGTTGGTTGTCCAAATGCCAATTTCAGCATGGGTAATTTCACGAATTGGCAAGGTTTTACAGGAAATTATGGCAATCCAGCGAGTGCCGTAGGTATTGTTAATGGTCGCCATACTATCATTAATGCTCAAGGTATAGATCCAAACACTTGTGGTGGACTTCAACTCATTCCACCCGGTAGTACTTTTTCTGCTCGATTAGGTAATTCAAGCACCGGTGCTCAAGGTGAGCGCCTTACCTATACCATGAATGTCACAGCACAAAATTCTCTTTTCATCTACAAATATGCGGTAGTACTCCAAGATCCGGGTCATTCACCGGCTCAACAACCGGTTTTTCAAATGAGGCTTTTAAATCAAAACGGAACTCAGATTGGAGGCAATTGCGGGCAATATTCCGTTTATGCAGGCCAACCAGGTCAAAATTTTCAAAGTTGCGGAAGTGTTAAATGGCTTCCTTGGACTGTGGTTGGTGTCAATTTGCAGGCCTACGTTGGTCAAAATATCACCATTGAATTTACCACAAAGGACTGCAGTTTGAGCGGTCATTATGGGTATGGTTATGTTGTCGCTGATTGTATGCCGCTTATATTGGACTTAGATTATTGTTTTGGTTCTCCAACCATCAATATCTCAGGTCCTGCAGGATTTCAGAGTTATAATTGGAGTAGCGGACAAAATACTCAGTCCATATCTGTACCGGCGGCATCCGCCGCCCCTTCCTACACCGTAACCATGCAATCGTTCTCCAATCAAGGAAACTGTACCGTATCACTTACTGCATCTGCTATTCCAACTACGGTCCAAAATAACTTCACTGTTACCCAAGCTTGTCCGTGGGCGGCTACGCAATTCAACAGCACGCCCACGATCCTACCTCAAACCATCAACGGCGTACCTCTAGCAAATGGTGGTGCAGCTTCTTGGTACTGGAACTTTGGAGATGGAAGCACCCTCAACGGAAGTAATCCGGCGGTTCATCAAAATCCAACCCATGTTTACCAAAACCCAGGCACTTACACCGTTACTCACATCGTGTACACCCAAGCAGGATGCTTGGATACGGTGGTCCAAACCATTCAGGTTCTACCTCCACCTGTAATCAATTTTACATTTAACAATGCTTGTGTCGGATCAACGGTGAACACCGTTAACCAAACGCAGGACCCCAACCTTGCAGCGGTAACGTATCAATGGATATGGGGAGACAATACTCCAAATAACACCACGACTAATGCTTCACATACATACCAGAATGCAGGGACGTATCAACTTGGTTTGGCTGCGACCAACGCAGGAGGATGTGCTGATACCTTGTACCAAAGCGTTACTATTTATCCGCTTCCTCCCGTCAACGCAGGTAATGACGTTTCGATTTGTCCAGGAACCACCATTCAATTAACAGCTACTGGAGCTACTAGCTACACTTGGGAAACTGGGACGGCCAACGGAGGAAATTATACCCCTACTGTGAATGAAACTTTAACGGTTATCGGCATTGACAATAACGGTTGTGTCAACCAGGATTCCATGAATATAACGCTTTTTCCAAATGCCCTTGTTAATGCTGGTCCAGACATCGGTGTTTGCCTCGGAAGTACGGTAACAATTACTGCCACAGGCTCCAATACTTACCAATGGAACAATGGGATTGTCAACGGCCAATCTTTTACACCGCCAATAGGAGTTACCACCAACATTGTCATTGGAACCTCGGTAAACGGTTGCACTAATTCGGATACTATGGTACTTTCTGTTTGGTCGAATCCAACTTTGAGTGCTGGACCGGATCAAATAGTATGCGCCGGAGATTCTACCGTATTAAATGCTACAGGGGCAGTCAGTTATCAATGGACAGGAGGCGTCAGCAATAACGTGTATTTTACTCCGCAAGCCAGTGGAATATGGATTGTGTCTGGCATTGATGCTAACGGGTGTAACGGAGTCGATACCATGGCGATTACCATTCCGCAACCTGCTGTATTTGCTGGGAACGACACCAGTGTTTGTCCTGGATTCTCAATCTCCTTAAATGCTTCGCTAGCTAATACCTATCTTTGGAGTACCAATACCATCAATGGAAATTCTTATACACCATTAAGTAACGAAGTAATAACCGTCATTGGTTACGATATTAATCAATGTCCAGCCTTTGATACGTTGTTAGTTACTGTATTCCCTACTCCAGTAGTAGATGCCGGTCCGGATATCCAAGTATGCTCAGGCAGTAGTGTTACGATTTCAGGTAACGGTGTAGCCACGTATTCATGGGATAATGGATTAATAAACGGTCTCAGTTTTATTCCACCGGTGGGTGTTGTAACGTATACGGTAACAGGAACCGACGTTAACGGATGCATCGATAACGACCAAATGGTCCTTACGGTTTGGGCAAATCCTATCGTTAGTGCAGGAAATGATCAAGCCATTTGTGAAGGAAGTTCGACCACAGTTTCAGGATCTGGGGCCATATCTTATGTTTGGAACAACGGTGTAATAGACAACACGGCATTTACACCGCAATCGAATGCCAATTATACCGTTACTGGTACGGACAATAATGGGTGTACCGCAACGGACAATATGAATATTTCGATTGAACCCGCAGCATTTCCCAATTTCAATGCAGCAATAACCGCGGACTGTAATCCATTCACATTTACCTTAACAAATACATCGACCGGCACACCCGCCGTGAATGCTCTGTGGGATTTTGGCGATGGAAATACGGCCAACGGCACTAATTCAGTGACAGGTACTTATATAAATTCAGGTTGCTATGATGTTGAATTAACCTTAACTACCGCTTTGGGATGTATTTGGGACACGATGATTTTGGATTATTTATGCAGTTATCCCGTACCGATTGCCGATTTTGTAGCATCACCAAGTAGCCTATCGGATGTTCAAAACATGAGTACAATGGAAAATCAAAGTTCTGGGGCTAATTTTTATGTTTGGGATTTTGGGGATGGTTCACAAAATTCTACGGAATTTTCTCCTGTTCATGCCTTTCCCAACAGCACCGCGGCAAATTTCTTGATTACCCTAATAGTATCTACAGCCAATGGATGTACCGATACTGCAACTCAAGTTG
The DNA here is from genome assembly GCA_046046325.1 of Bacteroidota bacterium. GTDB lineage: Bacteria > Bacteroidota > Bacteroidia > Flavobacteriales_D > Crocinitomicaceae > UBA952. The sequence goes on along the minus strand of JBJOJZ010000091.1, from coordinate 10,495 downwards.
TTAGCTTAACGGATTCCGAGATCATTTATGTACCCAATACTTTTACACCCGATGGAAATGAGTTCAATCAAAGCTGGCTACCTATTATAACTGGCGGTTTTGACCCGTTCGAATATACCTGCGTTATTTATGATCGTTGGGGGGAAATCATTTGGGAAACCCATAGTCATTTGATTGGTTGGGATGGCAAGAATCTGAACGGAAAAGACGTTCAACAAGGTACCTACACTTGGAAAATACTCTTAAAAGTACCCTACATGGATAAACGAAAGGAGTATTCGGGTCATCTGAACTTGATTCGATAATCTATTTCAAAAAATTATCATTATTTTTACGTGCCTTAGCAACTCGACCGAGCTTTTGTTCGTTAGGAGGTTAACCTAAATTTAACTTGAAAGTAATGCGAATTTTTATTCTTGTATTAAGCTTCCTTTGTCTTCGTGCGAGTTACGCCCAAATTACCCTATGTTTGGGACAAGACACCTCCGTTTGTCCAGGCCAATCCGTTACGATCAACAACTGTAACATTGGAAACATCAATAACGTAGCAGGAATCTACTTAAATCAACCGAATCAGGTGAATTTATCCGATGACCAATGGTCTGGTGTTGTAAATATTGGATTTCCTTTCAGTTTTTATGGGCAAAATTATTCGCAGTGTGTCATTGGTTCGAACGGGCTTATTTCATTTAATCTAAATAACGCTAATGGTTATTGTCCTTGGTCGTTAGGAGGAATTCCTCCCCTACCTAACATGCAGTTAACCTCGGCCAGGAATTCCATCATGCTTACATACCAAGACATTAACCCAAGCCTCGGAGGTCAAATTCAATACCAAACCATTGGTGCTGCGCCAAATCGAAGGTTTGTTGTTTTATACAAAAATATCATGATGTTCAGTTGCAACCAGCAATGTAATTACATGGCGATTGTATTATACGAGACCACCAATGTATTTGAATTGCATATTGGAAACAAACCGATTTGCCAAGGCTGGAATGGTGGATTGGCCATTCAAGGATCCGAAAACAACCCTATGACGGTTGCTCACATTACACCCGGTCGAAATAATAGCGTTTGGGGAGCAAACCAAGATGGAAGAAGGTTCACGCCAACCGCTCCGAACAATACAAACAACTACACCATGGCTCAAATTCCATATATTTTGGTCTCTAGTCCCGGAACCAATTTTATTTGGGCAAATACCTTAGGACAAACTTTTCCATACAATAACGGTGTATTAGTCGTCAATAACGTCCCTGCCCCCGGACCAACTGGATATTTTCTATCCGGATCGGCCTGCAATGCAAGCATTGGCTCAATTACCAACGATACCACATGGATTTCGATTGGAGGAGCTGCAGTAAATGTTGCCGTAGTTAATGACGTTTGCTCACAGAGTATTGGATCTGTAACTGCCAATCCTACCGCAGGAACACCTCCTTTTACTTACACCTGGACTCCCAACATCGGTAACACCCAAACGGTCAACAACCTACCTGCAGGAACCTATTCGGTGAGTGTTCAAGACGCAAGTGGCTGTCCAGCAACCGGAACTGGAATTATTGGTGATACCCCTGCCCAATACTCAGCTACCATGACCCAAGTGAGTTGTCCCGGAGGCAATGACGGAACTGCAACCGCGCAAATTACGCCTCCTGCAGCTGGTACTACCTACTCCTGGAGCAATGGTCAAACGACCCAAACCGCTACTGGCTTAAGTGCTGGAACTTATACATGTGTTATTTCAACACCCACCGGTTGTTCGGGTTCGGTAAGTATAACAGTAACTGAAATCCCGGGTATGCAACTTACGTTAACCAATGTGGTAAATGCCAATTGCAACAGTGCCACCAATGGAACAGCTACGGTTAATGTGATCCAAGGTACGCCTTCCTACAGTTATCAATGGATTGGGGGTTCAGCCTCTACAAGCAATACAGCAATCGATTTAGGAGCTGGGACGCATACCGTAATCGTAACCGATGCAAACGGCTGCACGGTAGATACCTTTATCGTTATCAGTGAACCTCCTCCACTTTCTATCATGTCATTGACGCAAGACACCATGATTTGTCCTGAAGCAAGCATTGTACTTTCGGCTCAGGGTACCGGTGGGTCTTCACCCTACATCTACAGCTGGATTGATGACGCAGGAAACGTTTTTGGACCGGGTAGTTCTGTGACCGTTGATCCTTCTGGATCTCCAACGCAGTATTGTGTTACGCTTTCTGAACAATGTGGCTCGCCTCAGACACAACAATGCATGACCGTAACGTTTCCTACTCCCATTGTTCCAAGTATAGCTCCGAATTACCCTATTTTGTGCATGCCGGGTAATTTTACCTTTAGCAATACCTCCTCGAATGCCGCTGAAATTGCAAGCACGAGTTATTCTTTTTCAAACGGTGATTTCGTTACGGTACCTGGAATGCAAAGTTTCTCCAATACGTTCGCAACCCCAGGATTTTACTCGGTTAATTTAACCGCTACCTCAATTTACGGGTGCGTCTATTCTAATAGTATTCAAGATATTGTTGAGGTAACGCCTCTTCCTACGGCGGATTTCGTATTATCACGTAACCCAGTAACTTGGTTCGAAACAACCGTACAAGCGAACGATAACTCTCAAGGAAACATCGTTGATTGGCAATGGAGTTGTTTAGGTGCAGAACAAATTACGAGCAACGGAATGAATGCCATGTTTACATTTCCTCAAGGACAAGTTGGAACCCATTTAATCCATCTGACAGTTACAACAGCTCAAGGATGCTCAGATTCGGTAAGTCTTCCCCTTCAGATCATTCCGGACGTGGTGTTTTACGTACCTAATACCTTCACTCCCGACGATGACGAACATAACCAAACTTGGAAGTTTTATGTTGAAGGGATTGATCAATCCGGTTTTCATTTAGCAGTTTACAACCGTTGGGGTGAAATAGTTTGGGAAACCTATGATGCTACAGCTGAATGGGACGGACAATACGGAGGGAACAAGGTAATGCCTGGAGTGTACACTTGGACTGCCTGGTACAAGGAACGTGACAGCGACGGAAAAAAAATCAAACAAGGATTCATCAACATACTTCGATAATACATGAAAAAAACACTGATTATATCTACTTTAATCTTTGCGGTTGTGGCATGTGGGGTGGTGGACATTCCGAGCCTTCCAACTTCTACGACTTCGACTCAAAAACCTGCATTAACGAATGATGAGGTTATTAGAGGTTTAAAGGAGGCGCTTACCGTAGGGATAAAAAATTCCATTGATTCAACCTCTATTTCGGATGGATTTTTGAAAAATGCTGCAATCAGGCTTCCCTTTCCTCCTGACGCAATTAAGGTAAGAGATAAAGCTATAAGCCTCGGAATGCAAGGACAGGTGGATAAGTTTGAAACTACTTTGAATAGAGCGGCAGAAGAAGCCGTTAAAGAGGCGTTACCCATATTTAAGGACGCCATATTGAACATGTCTATTCAGGATGGATTTGCCATTTTAAAAGGCGGTGATGGGGCAGCCACCAAATTTTTACGTGAAAAAACTAGCGACAGCTTGGTAGTTGCTTTTCTACCCAAAGTAAAGAACGCCACAAGCAAGGTACAACTTACGTCCTATTGGAATCCCATTATTACTAAATATAATGCTGTAACTGCATTGACTGGAGGGGACAAAATAAATCCGGACTTGGATGCCTATGTTACCCAATTAGCCATCAAAGGCTTGTTCGTTATTGTCGAAAAAGAGGAGAACAAGATTCGAAAAAATCCCGGTGCAAGGGTAACGGATTTATTGCAAAAAGTTTTCGGTAGTATTTAAACAATTCCATTGAAATTTTATCCCCCAACTGAATTGGCCCTTAATGCCAAAGGCCAAATTTACCACTTAGGCTTATCGCCTGACGAACTTGCTGATACCGTATTATTAGTAGGAGACCAAGATCGTGTTTCGCTCATTTCTGCGTTTTTCGACACCATTGAACACCGGAGTCAACACCGAGAATTTGTATGCCATACGGGAACGTATCAGGGTAAAAGAATCAGTGCATTATCTACAGGAATTGGAACCGACAATATCGATATAACGGTTAACGAATTAGATGCTTTAGTTAACATTGACTTGGGCACCCGAACCGAAAAAACCGAAAAGAAATCGCTTAATTTGATTCGCATAGGTACCTGTGGTATTTTGCAACCTGAAATTCCTATTCATAGTTACATAGTTTCGACCCACGCTTTCGGGTTAGACAATGTAGCTCATTTTTACGATATAAAATTCAATGATTTAGAAACGGAAATGAATCTGCGTCTTAATGCGTTTCTTAATCTTCCTGAAGCCGTAAATACCTACTTTGTGTCCGCCAACGATGATTTAACGTACTCTTTAACGGGAGAACATTGTTTTCCTGGAATAACCATTACAAGTTCGGGTTTTTACGGACCCCAAGGACGCGCCTTACGTTTAGGCACCAAGATCGATGGAATTCAGCTTAAAGCTCAGCATTTCGCTGAAAATAACCTTCGTCTTGTAAATTTTGAGATGGAAAGTTCCGCATTATTTGCACTTGGAAAATCTCTAGGACATCGTTGCGCCACAATATGTCTTGGGGTAGCCAACCGTCCAAAAACAACCTTTTCCGAGGGTTATGGAGAGGCAATGAAAGGACTTATTCAATTTGTTTTAGACCGAATTTAGGTTATTCAGCAAGGTATTTATCCAGGGTTATGTGAAGGTTTATGCCACGCAAATCATTGCCTTTAGCGATAATCTCGCCAGTTCCGTCAATTAAAAAAGCGGAAGGAATCGAATTGACTCCATAAAGATTTGAAATGGCATTGCCTTCATCGATGCCATGGTATTTCCAAACCATATTTTCGGACTTAATTGCTTGTTTCCAAGCATCACTCTCGCGGTCTAATGAAACACTGAAAACCGTGAACCCTTTTCCTTGTTTAAATTTCTTCTTACGATACTTGTTGTAAGCTTCGACGACGTTTGGCATTTCCTTACGACAGGGTCCACACCACGATGCCCAAAAGTCAATAAGGACCATTTTTCCTCTCAGTTTTGAAAGTTTCAATTTCTTACCTTTCGGAGAAACCATATCAATATCAGGCGCGATCCCTTGAGGTGAACTGCTAATTTCTCCAAAGCAGAAGGCCAGACAACCAACCACTAATAAGACCACCAACGGGGCATACCATCCAACCTTTTTCATCATCCAATTCTTCGAATATCAGCTCCAATATTGTTAAGTCGAATTTCAATATCTTGATACCCTCTATCAATTTGTTCTATGTTGTGAATGACGCTCTTTCCTTTTGCAGACAGGGCAGCAATGAGCAAAGAAACACCTGCTCGAATATCCGGCGAAGTCATCGAAATACCTTTAAGCTGATGTTCTCGGTTCAAACCGATGACGGTCGCTCTGTGAGGATCGCAAAGTATTATTTGAGCCCCCATATCGATTAATTTATCCACAAAAAATAGGCGCGACTCAAACATTTTCTGGTGAATCAAGACCGAACCTTTAGCTTGCGTTGCAACCACCAGAATAATCGATAGCAAATCCGGGGTAAAACCGGGCCAAGGCGCATCATAAATTGTTAAAATAGAACCATCAATGAACGTATCGATCTCGTACTTCTCCTGGGCAGGAACAAAAATATCGTCACCACGACGTTCTAGCTTGATGCCTAACCTTCGAAATACATTGGGAATAATTCCTAAATTTTCCCAACTAACATCTTTAATCGTAATTTCTGATTGCGTCATAGCAGCCAATCCAATGAAACTACCAATTTCAATCATATCCGGTAAAACCCGGTGAAAACAACCCTTAAGTTCTTTTACTCCTTCAATGTGCAGCAAATTGGAACCAACCCCTTCAATTTTAGCCCCCATGGAGTTGAGCATTTTGCATAATTGCTGAATGTAAGGTTCACAAGCTGCATTGTAAAACGTAGTTTTGCCTTCGGCCAAAACTGCAGCCATTAATATGTTTGCTGTACCAGTTACCGACGCCTCATCAAGGTGAATATAGGTTCCTTTAAGCTTCTTTGCTTCAATGGAATAGAAATGCTCTCCGGCATCGTAATTGAATTTCGCTCCTAACAAAGTAAAACCCTCGAAATGAGTGTCCAATCTCCTTCGTCCAATTTTATCTCCTCCAGGCTTAGGAATAAAACCTTTTCCAAAGCGCGCCAAAAGCGGTCCAACAATCATAATTGAACCCCTTAGCGCAGATGCACGTTTCTTGAAATCTTCGGTTTCTAAATAGGCTAAATTAATGTCCTTTGCCTGAAAAATATAGGTTCCCTTCTCTACTTTCTCAACTTTAACCCCCATCGTTTGCAAAAGACTTATTAACTTGTTCACATCGATGATGTCGGGGACATTCGCGATGGTCACTTTTTCAGCTGTCAACAACGGTGCACAAAGTACCTGAAGTGCTTCGTTTTTTGCGCCTTGCGGATACAAATCCCCTTTCAAAGGCTTTCCTCCATGAATTTCAAAAGATGCCATTATTTCTTAAATTTTTTCTTTTGTTTTTGCTTAAAATTCTTGTTGAACTTTTTATTTGAATTCCCAATACCCATGGATTTTAGAAGGGTATTCGTATTGGTCAATTCATCTGGGTTTTCCAAAACCAGTTCCCCTTTGGATAGTTCTTTCAACTGATTCGCGATTACATGATTTTCAACTGTATCATTGTTGTGTGCCAAGAACTGCTTTTTCATAAAATTAGCCATGGTAATTTTAAGGTACTCCTTTTCTTCAGGATCTTCAATGGTTTTAGAAGACTCTAAAATTTCCTGAATGTACTTACCATAATGGCCGTATCGAATATTGCTAGAAGGATACTCTACCCGTTGCGGTTTTTCTTGCAGTGATTCAGCTTTTGGAATTTCATACGGCGAATCAACCTCCAATTGAAAATCGGACATAACAAACAAATGCGTCCATAACTTGTGGCGAAAATCATCCACATCACGAAGATGGGGATTTAACTGCCCCATTACCTCGATGATCGCTTGAGCCGCACGGTTTCTTTCCTTTCGGTCATTGATTTGCATGGCATGCGCAATCATATTTTGGACATTCCGCCCATATTCAGGAAGGATTAGTGGACCTCTTGTGGTATTGTATTCCATTTAATTTTCAATTATTTGCCCTAAAGCATTCATATAAATATCGCGAGCTTCATCGATAAATCCAAAAGGTTGTAAATCAATTTGCATTTTTCCCTTAGTTACATGCCCTAATAGGACAACAGAAACCGTTGAATTTTTCCAGAATTCGTTGAAAACATCGCGTTGATCTTCAGGTAGCGTAACCACGACTCTGCCCTGCCCCTCACCGAATAAGAAAGCATCTGAACGTACGTCCATATCCGTTTCAATATCAAAACCTAAACCTCGAGGCAACCCCATTTCCGTAAGAGCCACAAAAAGACCTCCATCTGAAACATCATGCGCAGCGTTGATAATACCTTGATCAATCATCCTTCGAATCGCCTGATGCATTTCGAATTCTTTGTCCAGATCGAAATAAGGAGCAGGCGACAATTTAACCCCTCGAATGGTTGACAAGTACTCCGACGAGTTCATATCTCCGTTATATTCACCCACTAAATAAATCAAATCTCCTTTCTCCTTGAAGTCCAAAGTCATTTTCCGTTCCTTATCTTCCAAAACACCTATCATACCGATGGTTGGCGTCGGAAAAACAGGTACTTCTTTCCCTCCAATCACCGATTGATTGTAAAACGAAACGTTACCACCCGTAACCGGAGTTGAAAACTTAATGCAAGCAGCACTCATTCCTTTTATAGCCCCCACGAATTGCCAATAACTCTCTGGATTATGCGGATTCCCGAAGTTTAAACAGTTAGTAACCGCAGAAGGAACACCCCCTGAAACAGTAATATTCCTTGCTGCCTCTGCTACGGCAATCATGGTCCCAACCTCGGGGTTTGCATGGACATATCGAGAATGACAATCTACCGTCATAGCTAATGCTTTTTTTGTGCCTTTCACGGACACAATAGCTGCGTCGCTTGGAGCATTAGTGGACATATTCACCGTTCCTACCATTGAATCGTATTGTTCATATATCCAACGCTTTGAAGCAATATTTGGTAAACCAAGTAATTGAAAAGCTACTTCTTTAAGGTTTTTCGGAACAGGGACCGAATCCGGATTAAATTTCAATGATTCACTAAAATAGGCAGGCTCCGAATATGCTCTTCGGTATTGAGGAGCACCACCACCAAGCACCAGCGACTCCGCAGGCACGTCTCCAACCAATTCGTCGTTCATAAAATACCTTACGCGACCAGTATCTGTAACGATTCCAATTTGTTCTGCGTGTAAGTCCCACTTTTCAAAAATTGAAGTAACCACCGATTCTTTGCCCTTGTGAACCACCACCAACATTCGTTCTTGCGACTCCGACAACAAAATCTCATAAGGTAGCATGTTGGTTTGACGCGTAGGAACCTTATTCAAATAAATATCCATGCCTACGCCTCCTGACGCCGACATTTCCGTTGTTGAACAGGTAATTCCGGCAGCTCCCATGTCCTGCATTCCCACAATGGCATCCGTTTCTGCTAACTCCATAGTTGCTTCCAAGAGCAATTTTTCCATAAAAGGGTCGCCTACCTGCACCGATGGTAAATCATTGGCGGAATCTTCGGTAATATCTTTTGAGGCAAACGCCGCACCAGCAATACCATCTTTTCCAGTGGAGGAACCAACGATGAACACTGGATTTCCTGGACCTTTAGCGGTTGCTGAAATGATTTTTTTTGTATCGATAAGTCCGGCAGAAAAGGCATTTACCAAGGGATTGGTATTGTATGATTCATCAAAGAACACTTCTCCCCCAACGATAGGAATGCCAAAGGCGTTTCCGTAATCCCCGATTCCTTTAACCACGCCTTTTACGAGCCATTTAGTGCGAGGTAGCGTTAAGTCACCGAATCGAAGGGAATTCAATTGTGCAATGGGCCGTGCGCCCATGGTGAAAATATCTCGGTTGATACCTCCCACTCCCGTGGCAGCCCCTTGGTAAGGCTCAAGCGCGCTGGGGTGGTTATGGGATTCAATTTTGAAAACACAACCCAAGCCGTCGCCAATGTCGACAATTCCTGCATTTTCTTCACCTGCTTTCACCAACATGTGCGGACCGTCTTTGGGAAGGGTTTTTAACCAAATTATGGAGTTTTTGTACGAACAATGTTCCGACCACATCACCGAATAAACGGCAGTTTCGGTAAAATTGGGGGTCCTTCCTAAGATTTCTTTGATTGCTTCAAACTCCTCAGATGTTAAACCAAGATCTTGGGCTTGCTCCAGAGTTGCTTCCTGCTGCACACTTGCTTCCATAAATGACTTTGTACAAAGGTAATCAAATCCTTAAGACCTCAATTGTACCTTATAACAAAAAAAAATCCCTCGAAAGGGATTTAATTACCATAGGAATCTAGCATCAATGACCACAATGGACCACATAGGTTCCCGTAGTATCGGTATAGCCATTGGCCTCTAGCGCTTCCATTTCATCGCCGCATTTTTCACCGATTTCTATTTCGGCGCCATCCTTATCATAATGGCAATCTGCACATTTGTTCTTTTTGCAAGCAACGAAGGAAAAAACAAAGGCTGAAGAAAGAACGATTAACATTGTTTTTCTCATGATATATAGAATTAAAAATTACGAGTTAAGGAATAAGCTAGGCTGACGTAAATATTTCTACCGGGAAAAGGCATTTGTATATTTTTCAACCTCGAAAGATGATCAATGTAGGTGGTGTTCAAAAGGTTTCTGGCCCCCATTTTGACCACAAACTCCTCTTTTTTGCCCAAAATCAAGGAAAAAGCTGCATCCAAAACATGATAGGCGTTGGAGGTCGATTCATTGAAGGCAACTTGATTCTGGGGCCCCATCAAGGTGGACTGCACTACCACATCTTTGAGACGAATTTTTTTACCTAGATTTAACTCATATCGAAGGGTATTCATGAGCCTTGGTTGAGGAATTAACGACACCGAGCTATCTCCTAAAGCATTGACCGCTATGTACGAGGCAGACACTTCCCAATGAAGTCCATGCGCAAAATGCGGGTGAAAATGGAATCCAACATCTAATCCGTAAAACATGACTTGATTGTTCTGGACGTAGGAAAATGCAGGAATTCCGTCCATTAAGGTATCCATTGGCTGCAAATAAATATAGTCCCTAATGTAGTTAACAAAAGGATTTAGGACGATAACACTGTGTTCTGAATGACGTTCCAAGGTCAGGTCCAATTGGGTAGCTTTTTCGGGCTTGAGGTCCTCCCTCCCCACCTCGTACCTCAGTGCTCCGTGATGATAACCGTTCGAATAGAGTTCAGTTAAATGAGGAGCGCGAAAACCGGTGGAAGCATTGGTTCGAACAACTAGTTTACCTGAAGCCCAAACAGCGCCAAAGGTACCGGTCAAACCG
>JBJOJZ010000062.1:0-5945 GCA_046046325.1 Bacteroidota bacterium | reverse complement strand
AATGGATATTACAAAATCACAACCTTGTGTTCCATTATATTGCGACCAATAAAAACTTAAGTTATCTCCTGCTTTTAACCAAATTGGGCACATTTCTTTTATTTGAAGTTGATAATTCGATGGAGAACTTCCCCAATAACAAATTGAGGTAGCGTTATTAATGGTTATACCGTATTGAGTGCCATTTCCCATCAAGGAAGCAGAACCACCAACATGTTCAATTTTCCATACTTTTCCCGCAGGGACTGTATTAATGGCTGAATTAACAAATCCATTATTTGAGGCAACCGTTCCGGTGAATGTTAACACTTGATTAAACTGCAAATTCCCTTGAGAAAAACAAGTGCTTAGGAAAAGGAATAGGCAAAAGGTTAGTAAGTGTTTCATTGTGTTATTGATTAAATAATTGTTCTAATTGTTTCCATTGTTTGTCGAATACTATTGACAAGGAGCTAATTTCTGTCATGAGTATTATTAACTGATTAATTAGGCTATTTAAACACCAAAACGCTCAAACGGCCATAATCCTGTTCAACGATGAGAGTGTTATTGGCTTGGGCCTGGGTAGAGGCAGAATACCCTATGACATTCACGTATTTTAGGGGATAATTTGCCGCACATGATAAGGTTCCTGACTTCACTACAACACCATGATGCATGATCTGGTCTACGTTGAAACCATTTGCTTCCGTGATTTCTATTCCAGTAACATCCCCTGGGTTATTCGCCAAAATGATTTGTGAGGCTATCATTACGTTGTAGATATACGGATTAGTTACTTCGAATTCACAAGAGGCCTGAATAATGTCATTGATTTTCAAATCCGCGATTGGAATGGAATAAATGACCATTTTTTGGTAAGGACTGGAAGTAGTGATGGGCAAAGACGCTACCAGTTCAGAGGAATTTCCTGAATTGTAATGTTCCAAGGAGTTTTTTACAGAACTTGCCGTCTTGGCATGAAGTGCAAAGGGAACGCTCATGAGTTGTTGGGACCCATAATCTTGAAAGTTATTACCATTGCTGAAATCAACCCCAAAGGAGGTAAAATAAGGACCGTTTTCCCAATCGATTGAACTAAAGTTTCCCGAAAGTAGAGCCCCTTGACCAATTACAAAACTTGCCAAACCTTGGGCATTGGTCCAAACAGAATGTTTTTCTGCATAAACAACTGTCCCAGAAGCGCTTCCTTGTTTAATTTGAACACGCATGGAGAGTCCGCTATTTGCAATTAAGGTGTTGGAGAAATTTCTAACCACCATTTGAAAGTTGATCCCTTCGGGTGCTTGGGTATACCCATAGAAACCCCAAAAAACGAATAGAAATATCCATGAATAACGGTACCACATATCACCAACAGTTCTGCCAGGTGGTTCCATCATAAACACGAAGTTTGTTTAAAACGCCATCGAAATACATATCTCCTTTGGATGGAGTAGTAGGAGCCGAATTTCTGGGTTCAAGGCGCATAACATCATTTACGTGTAATGTTCTAGCGGGGGTGAGTGTTCCAATTCCAACATTTCCATTGCCTTTAATGATTAGCCTTGGAAAAGCATCTCCAACAGTACCGCGTGTAAGAAAAATAATACTTCCTGGGACGTTATTTGCTGTTACTGGTCCATCTACCGCCATTAGTATCCTGGATGAACGGTTTGAGTCCAAGCTTGCATTTCCATTATTTCCATAAGCATTGATCTCCATCAAATAGTCGTTTTGAGCAATCCAAAGGGGACTTAATTCAGAGCCCCTTGAACCAAAAGCGTTAATTTTATTTTGATTACCTCCGTTTCTCCATGTTTCCATGGTTATTATAGAACTAACACCTGAACGATGAATGTTCAATGGTCCACTCGGGTTATTGGTTCCAATGCCAACTTCTCCCCCGGAAGTTATCACAAACGAACTGTCAGACCCTGCCATATCGTTGTTAACGTGAAACTTTGTCAACGGACTGAAGGTTCCAATTCCAAAATTACCTCCGTGTCCCTGGAAAAAGCTGTTACCTCCATCGACTGCAATTCTTGCTGACACTGACGCGGTATTATTGCCTCGGTAAAAATTGATTTCTTTTGGACCTGTTGTATTTGTAGATCTTAAAAATCTAAATTCCACTTGAGATGTTGAATTCAAAGGAAATAGATCAAAACGTAAGTTAGTAAATGATGTTGATGAATTACCTTCTAAGGCTAGTGCCACTCGTGGTACCTCTAGGTCATCCACAACGTTCATAAAGGGTTGTGAAAAACCCGAACGCATTTTAACAGTTAAACCATTTGCTGTTGGATTGGCGGTGTTAATTCCAACTCTTCCAGCATTTGTAACAATAAAGGAACTATCAGCTCCATTTAAATCGTTGTTAATATGCAATTTACCAAGTGGGTTAGTAGTACCTATTCCAAAATTACCAATACTGGTAATTCGAGCTCTTTCTAAATTATTGGTACGCATTACCCAATCCTGCGCCCCAGTAGTACCTATGAAATTCGTGGCTGGGTTGGTTCCTGCATTGCCTGTTAGGCTCCATGCGTTGAGCGCTCCAGAAGGACCGGTTGGACCAGCAGGACCAGCGGGACCAGCAGGACCAGCAGGACCAACAGGACCCACCGCTCCGTTGCACACGTATTTTGTGAGTGCCGGAACAATCTCTCCTGCATCCAAGATTCCGTTTAGATTAGCGTCGGGTCCAAATTCCAATTTTACACCGCCTGTTGCACAGTTTGCTCCTGCAGGTTCAACGGTGGTTTTAGTGAGGGCATTTAACCCATTAGTACCCGCAACACCCTGCGCGCCCGCAGGACCAGCCAATCCTTGGGGTCCAGTAATATTGGCTACTAAAACCCATGTTCCGTTAGGAAGCTTATTGTACACATTGCCTGTTAATACATCTAAATAATAATCTCCTTGGATGCCTTGGTTTGCGTTAGGGACTCCATTTCCGTGCATCCACTTGGATAGAATGGCGCCTGCGGTTTTGGCATGCAATGCGTACGGCACGCTGATCAATTGCTGCGTTCCGTAATTGATGTAATTGGTTCCTGCACTGAAATCAACCGCCACATCCAACCAATAGGTGGTATTTGCTCCCCACGGAATGGTAGAGAATACACCGGATAAGGTGGTTCCTTGGCCTATGGCGAAATTCACCAAACCTTGTGCATTGGATTGTACCTGATGACGTTCGGAATACACTACTGTTCCAACTGGGCTTCCCGAACGAATCATTGCTTTAACCGCAATGGTTTGATTCGTAATCAATTGATTGGTATTGCTTCGCACCACCATCTGATAATTGATCGCCTCGGGTGGGGTTTGGGCAAAGACTATGGTGGCAAACAGTATTAAGGTTGAAAATAAAGTTAGTTTCATGGACTAGTGTTTTTTTAATTGTTCAATTTCTTGTGACAATTTTTCAATGGATTTTTGTTGATTTTCATTCATAAGATTTAGCTCATCAATCATGCGTTGTTGCTCCTCTATCATCCGCTGTTGCTCCTGAATGGCGTTCAACATGATTTTTGAAAGTGCACTTTCGTCGAATTGTCGTTTATCTTTTAAACCGCTTGGTCCTTCGGTGTCGTCGTACGTGCTCACCATGTATGGAGCCACTTTTTCCACCTCTTGGGCAATGAAACCAACAAAGGTTTTATTAAGATCAGAATACCCTGATTTCTCATTGTATTTAAAGGTTACCGGTTTTAATTTCATTAACAAGTCTAAGCCATCGGTGAATGGGGTAATATCGCTTTTAACGCGTTCATCAGAAAAGGTAGCCCATGTTCCGCCGCCCACTTTATCTGCAGTTCCATTTACGCTGAGAAGAGATGTGGGCGTTGCGGTACTCAAACCCATGTTCCCAGCAACATCAATTGTCATTGAGTATTGTCCTAGATTGTTTATGTAATGAAATTTGTAAGCAGTGGTATTTCTTAAACATGAATATCGATTGGAACCAGTGTTACTGTCATAATGATTTTCCAATGATAAATTTCCCGAAAATCCTTGAAGTGTTAATGATGGTCTATTATCATTCGCGTCACCACCCTGATTGGAAATTATCAAGTTGGAAATTCCTCCTAGACCGCTTGTATAATTCATCCAATATCCGTAAAGTTTGTCCTTTACCATAAACCGTGATATTGGTGTTGATGTTCCAATGCCAACGTCTCCCCCCGAAGTAACCACAAATGAACTATCCGCACCCGTTACATCGTTATTGACATGAAATTTACCGAGTGGGTTTGAAGTACCGATTCCGAAACTACCACCGTGGTTTTGAAAATAGCTATTTAAACCATCAACACCAATCTCAGCGGATACATTTTGAGAATTGTTTCCACGAAAGAATTTAATTCTTTTAGGGCCAGTAGTATTTGTACTTCGCAAAAATCGTATTTCCACTTGCTGATTATTTTGGGCAGGAAAAACGTCAAATTTGAAATTAGTAAAAGCATTTGCAGCGGTTCCTTCAATATCCATTCTAAAACGTTCAACATTATTAGAATCTACCACATTAAAAAATGGTTCAATTATGTGACTTCTATGCTTTATGGTAATCCCTGAAGCTGTCGGATTAGAGGTATTAATTCCCACTCTACCCGTATTTTTAACAACAAACGAACTGTCCGCTCCCGCTACATCGTTATTGACGTGAAAACGACCTGATGGAAGAGGAGTATTAATTCCAACATCGCCATTAGCTTTTACAACCATTCTTTCTATTGGTGTTGTTCCTGTTACAAAAAGAATATCTCTGTTGAAAGCAGTTGTACTTTGTAAGATAACATTACCCGTTGTAGTGAATGGATAATTGGCTCCTACTGCCCGGGAAGCATACAATAAACCCGGTCCTGCGGTGTTAGAGTAATTTGTTAAACTTGGCGATCCAAATAATAAATAAGACCCTTCAAAAGCAAAAATATCTCCGGCCACTTGCAGTTTAGTCGCAGGTGAATTTAATCCTATCCCCACATTCCCGTTACTCATTATCCTAGCCCGTTCTATGTTGTTCGTTCTCACCACCCAGTCCTGCGCATCCGTAGTTCCTATAAAATTCGTTGTCGGGTTGGTTCCCGCATTGCCTGTTAGGCTCCAAGCGTTCAATGCTCCTGAGGGTCCTGCCGGTCCTTGAGGTCCAGCAACTCCTGCGGGTCCTTGTGGTCCAGTTGCTCCAGCGGGTCCTTGAGGACCCGGGATACCAGGTAAACCAATTGGTCCTTGCGGTCCCACCGCTCCGTTGCACACGTATTTTGTGAGTGCCGGAACAATCTCTCCTGCATCCAAGATTCCGTTTAGATTAGCGTCCGGTCCAAATTCCAATTTTACACCGCCTGTGGCGCAGTTTGCTCCTGCAGGTTCCACGGTAGTAAGCGTGAGGGCATTTAACCCATTAGCACCCGCAGCACCTGCTGCGCCCGCAGGACCCGTCAAGCCTTGGGGTCCGGTGATGTTGGCTACTAATACCCATGTTCCGTTGGGAAGTTTATTGTATACGTTGCCTGTTTGCACATCTAAATAATAATCTCCCTGGATGCCTTGGTTCGCGTTTGGCACTCCATTTCCATGCATCCACTTGGACAGAATGGCACCAGCAGTTTTAGCATGCAGTGCGTAAGGCACACTGATCAATTGTTGCGTTCCGTAATTGATGTAATTGGTTCCTGCACTGAAATCAACCGCCACATCCAACCAATAGGTGGTGTTTGCTCCCCAAGGAATGGTTGAAAAAACTCCGGATAAGGTGGTTCCTTGGCCTATGGCAAAATTCACCAAACCTTGCACATTGGTTTGCACCTGATGACGTTCGGAATACAACACCGTTCCACCGGGACCTCCAGAACGAATCATAGCCTTGACGGCAATGTTTTGATTCGTAATCAATTGATTGGTATTGCTTCGCACCACCATCTGATAATTAATAGCCTCGGGTGGCGATTGGGCCAAGA
>JBJOJZ010000014.1:0-16572 GCA_046046325.1 Bacteroidota bacterium | reverse complement strand
TCCGTAGGGGCCGGAATTCACACCATTGATTGCGATCTGAATGGTTTGAGTTCTGGGACGTATTTTGTGGTGGTAAGGAATCACGGAAAAACTACGGTTGAAAAAGTGGTTAAAACCCGTTAATTACCTCAACAAATTGACGGTTCCCGATATTTGAATTTTTTCATCTCCTACTTTCGTTCCAAACACGATTTCCCAGGTGTAAATTCCGGATTGTGCTTGGAAACTTTTGCCGTACGTACCATCCCAACCTGTATAAGGATTAAAGGATTCCCAAATTAACTCTCCCCAACGGTCAAAAATCAAGACGTGGTAATCGTAGGGTTCAAATCCGCTGGTAAAAATGGGTTTCCAAGTTGGATTGAATTGGTCTTGATCCGGCGTGAAGGTATTAGGAACGTAATAAATCAATGGCTCTTGATAACCGATGAATTGGGTAATGGAATCCATGCAACCGGAAGGGCTGCTCACCGTTAACGTCACAAAGTATCCGTTGCTCGTATTGTTAAAGGTATGGGGACTTTCCATGCTCGTGCTCGTGGTTCCGTCGCCGAAATCCCAAAAATATTGCGAACCTCCTTGGGATCCATTGTTAAAACTCACCACTTCCGATGGCGCTGTAAATTCCCCAGGTGAGAAGGAAAAACTTGCCACAGGATCCGCTTCTACGCATATGTAGTCGCTTACAACGCTTGTTGCAGAACATCCGCTGATGTCGACCTGAAGTTCAATGTCGTAACATCCGGGATTGCTGAAGGTATAATTAACGCTAGAACTGCTTCCGATTTGTTGTCCGTTTGCTAACCAATTATAGGTTGCCCCTGCAATAGGTGCGGTACTCAGGGTGCCTTGAACGGGTGAACAACCTAATAAAGTGTCTGCGATAAAACTCACACCGGGATTGTCCGATATCAGTACGGCAATGCTTGCAGTATCGGAACATTGACCCGGATTTGGAGTAAAAACGCTGCTAAAAACCCCTAATTGTTGGGTGTTAACGCTACCTGGAAGCCAGGTTCCAAAAATACCATTGTTCGATTGAACGGGAAGTTGCGGGGAAGGGATTAACCCAAGGCATAGAGGACCTACTGGGGAAAATAACGGTTCAATTAACGGACTTACACTCACGGTGATGCTATCATTGCCACCGCAGCCATTTCCAGCGGTTGAAACATAATAGGTAAGGTTCTGGACGTTATTGGAGGTGTTGGTTAGAACTTGATTGATGCTTCCACCAGACCCTTGCGCCGCTCCCGTAATATTGGGGTTATTCGAAGGGACATAATTAAACATCGAAACCGATGGATTGCTGGTAATGGTGGCGAAGAAATTCGTCCCACTGCAAATCGTATCGTAGGGCGGAAGGTTGATTTGAATGGGTGAATTTACCTGGACATTGACAACGTCGACGGTTTGACAACCGGTATTGTCAATTCCATTTAAAATGGCCACAAAATTCCCAAGGTTGGGATAGGTAATGGAATGAGGTCCGATACCGGAAGCGCTGTTAGGTTGGGCATTGGGTGTAAAGTTCCAAGTGTATGCATTGCAAAACTGCGAGGAGCTAGCATCGAATACCACAGAATCGCCTTGACATATATTCAAGTTGCTGGCGGTTATTTGAGGTGATGGACCTTGAAAGGTGCCACCGTTGGGATTGTTGTTATTGAAGGTCAAAGTAAACCCGGTGCTCGCGGAGAAGTTATTCACCAACAAGGCATAACTCGTTCCGGGGGTCATGGTAATGCTTTGAATGTAGGCATTGAATCCTGCTTGACAACCCGGCCATTCGTTCACATCCACCTCATTAAGGCTCATTCCCGTCGATCCTGTGGCATTCAAGCAGGAGCTGGAACAGCAGCGAACCGGTGTCCTTGGACCGCAAGGGTTATTGGTGTTGAGTTGGTAAAATATGAAATCGATGTCGTCCATTGGATTAATGGGAGTAATATCAAAGGTGAGCGGTCCTCCTGTGGCGCAAGTCCAATAGAACCATGAGGAATTTGATTCGTCCGGTCCCGGCATATCGAGGCAAGTTCCAGGTTCTGGTTCATCATTGTTTTGTCCTCCTCCTCCGAGCGTTGCAACGCTCACGGGATTTGAATTGCACAGAAAGGCTGCGCCTCCGCAGTCCGCGCCGGGATTCGTGGTAGGAGTGTAGCTATTAATGCATAATTCAAAGGTCCCCTCGTTGTTAGGAGGCGTCGAAACGCGGATGTAATAGGTGTTACCTGGGACCAATGCGCCCTCGTATAACTGGGTGGTTCCAAATCCGGGTGTACCGTTGCTGCAGTTGAGTTCATTCAATTGGCCGCCGCAAATTCCATCGTAAAGCGCAAGGCGGGGCTGTCCCATGCTTCCTCCGCCTCCAACTCCGCTCGCCGAGAGAAGAACGTCCGTCCCAAGGGCGGTAAAGGAGAACCATACATCCTCTGTAGCATTAGCCCCCCAACATGTTGGAAGACCGTAGGAACCAACGGTAGAACCTACATTGGTATAGAAACCATTTCCGGAGCAATAATTTATAACGTTATTGATGGGAGTGGCTGTGGCACAATCATCTCCTTGGCTATAGAAAATAGCAGGAAACATAAGGGCAATGCACAGTAGGTTAAAATTAGGCATCGGTCAGGCAGACGAAAGTTAAACATTTTCGTTGTCAATTAAGCCAATGTTACCTAATTTTTTATTGCGTCTACTTTTTTCTGCCGTTGCATGGGGTTGTCCTTCGATGGATTTTGTTTAAATAGTTGGTATCGAGAAGGTTGAACTACCTCAGGCCAAGTATTGTTATTCAAGTCAACGTCAGCTGTTTCTAGAAAAGGATCCAAGCGTATTTCTTTTACTTCTTTATCGAAAATAAAGACTTTGGAAACTTTATCCTCGTATTGACGCCATATTTCAACAGGTATGCGCTGTACTTCGGTACTGTCATCAACGAAGGTAAAACGCAAAATTAGGGGCATTACCATGCCACCGACATTTTCGAAATTCACCTCATAAAAATGTTTACCTGCATTCAGAAGCGCTAAATCTTTCGCGCTCGTCTTGGTTTTGAAATCTTCATACTCCTGACGGTCCAGTGCGTCAACAAGGTAAATATCGCGTTTTCCGTAGTAGTCATCGATGAGGGTGTCGCGTTCATTGACCGTCTCTTTAATTGATTGCTCGTTTCTACCGACCCCAATGTGGACGTCTTTCCCGTCGGCTTGTTCTTTAAGAAAAGCTTTTTCTATGGTAGGATTTTGAGTGTTCAATTGAAACCATTTTACGTCTTTAATGGCGATGTCAACCGGTTGCGTACCATAGAACCAACCGCGCCAAAACCAATCCAGATCCACCGCTGAGGCGTCTTCCATGGTTCGGAAAAAGTCGGCAGGACTCGGGTGTTTGAATTTCCAGCGTTCACAATAGGTTTTAAAAGCATAATCGAATAACTCGCGCCCCATGATGGTTTCGCGCAAAATATTCAAACCGGTAGCGGGTTTTCCGTAAGCATTGTTTCCAAATTGAAAAATAGATTCCGAGTTTGTCATGATCGGAGAGATGAATTTTTGATCGCCACGCATGTAGTCCGCAATCAAATGTGCAGGTCCTCTTCTAGACGGATAGCCTCGTTCCCATTCCTGTTCTGTAAGGTATTGTACGAAGGTGTTGAGTCCTTCGTCCATCCACGTCCATTGACGTTCGTCGGAATTGATGATCATGGGAAAAAAGTTATGTCCAACTTCGTGGATAATCACTCCCCACATGCCGTATTTTTCCCCTTCGGAATAGGTTCCGTCTTCTTCCGGACGGCCCCCGTTAAAACAAATCATAGGGTATTCCATTCCAATCCATTTCGAGTGAACAGAGATGGCCACAGGATAGGGGTAATCTACGGTGTATTTTGAATAGGTTTTAATGGTATGTGCTACGAGTTTGGTGCTATATCTTTCCCACAGTGGATTTCCTTCCTTCGGGTAATACGACATACAGAGGATATCCTTGCCGCCTACCGTGACTTTTTGAGCATCCCAGATGAACTTGCGCGAACTTGCAAAGGCAAAATCACGTACGTTGCGCGCCTTAAAAACCCAAGTTTTTGTTGTTTTCTTGGGGTCTTTTTCTGCCATTTCTGCTTCGGATTGCGTGACAATTAGTACCGGTGTATCGGACTTTTTAGCTTGCTCAAAACGCTTTCGTTGCGCCGAGGTGAGCACGTCGCTGCCGTTTTGCAATTCTCCCGTTGCAGCAATAATATGGTCGGAGGGCACGGTAATGTTAACCTCGTAATTGCCAAACGGAAGGGTGAATTCACCTCGACCTAGAAATTGTTTGTTTTGCCAACCGGTGACATCGCTGTATACGCACATTCTTGGGAAGAACTGCGCTAAAGTGTAAAGGTAATTTTTGTCTTTTTCAAAGTATTCGTAACCAGAGCGGCCGCCCACTTGCATGCGGTCGTTGATGTTGTACCACCACTTTACGTTAAAACTGATGCTGCTTTTCGGCGCAAGGGGGGAGGACAAATCGATGCGTAGCATGGTCTTATTGATGAAATATTTCATGGCTTGTCCTGTGGTTGAAGTGATGCTCTCTACTTTGAAACCGCCATCGTAATGAAAGAAGCGTTTTTGGATATCTCCAATCGATTTAAAATCCTCCATTTTTTCTACCTCAATGAGCTTGGTGTCTGAATGTTCGTCGTAAATGTTTTGGTCCAATTGCAACCACAAATAGGGCAGTGGATCAGGAGAATTATTGGTGTAGGTAATGGTTTCGGTTCCGCTTAATTTTTGAAGGTTATCGTCCAATACCAGGTTCATTTTATAATCGGCTTGTTGCTGATAATACGCATGACCGGGTGCTCCTGCTGCATTTCGGTATTCGTTCGGCGTCGGAAGCTCAATATCCAATTGCGCAAATTTCTTTTGAGCGAAACTCAGTGCAGAAAATGCTGCAATACAAAGGGTTAAAATGCACTTATTCATGGGGCTACGTTAATTTGTTTGGTGTTATCGGTAGCAAGATAGGTAAGGGTATGGTGTTTGCCGTGCTTTAAGAAATCCAGCTTGTTTTGTTGGTCGGGGAAATAATTCGTGAGCAAGGGGAAGGCAAAAGTTAATAAACCATTTCGTACGATGCTTTCGGAGGAAAAGTAAAAAACCAAATCTCCGTTTTCGGTCAATTCATGGCCGTCCACTTTGAAGTAAACTTGTTGGGTGTTTTGAAAGAGGCTAAAACCTGAAAGAATGTATTGCTCTAATTCCAGCCGCAAACTATCGGTTCGAAGGATTTGATCCATGGTGAAATCTTGACCGTGTTTTTTGGAGGTAATGAACGCAAGGTCATGGGCAGTTACCTTAAGTGATGCTTGAAATTGCTGTTCCGTTGGGTAATATTCCATTTCCAAGAAAGCGAAGTGGTAATCGTGGGAATATACCACTGCAGTTAGGCAAATGGCTCCAATTAATAATAAGAATTTTTGTTTCATAGGCCTTAAAATTACTACTTTTGAACCAATGTCACAACGTTTACTTGTCGGTGTTTTTTCAGTCGCCTTAAGCTTAATTTCTTGCAATAGTAGAACCACGTGTCCAGGCAACATTCCAGGTGAAGCTAAGGCTTTGAAACCCGGGGATATTGTATTTCAGGATTTGGATTGCGGCCCCATGTGCGAAGCCATTGAGGCGGTTACCGAGGGAGCCAATGGAAAAGATTATTCGCATTGTGCCATGATTATTCAAGAAGGCGATTCGTTAAAAGTGATTGAAGCCATAGGTGAAGGAGTGGTTGTTAACTCCTTGAAACACTTTGTTGAACGCAGTTCAAAAATTCAAGTTGCCCGATTGAAAACGATAGATGAGGCAGGGGTGCAACGTGCAATTCGCTATGCAATTTCACTCAAGGGTAAACCTTACGATGACGTTTTTCTGTTAAACAATGACCGTTATTATTGCAGTGAGTTATTGTACGAGGCGTTTAAAGTGGCGAATTTTGGTAAAGAAGTGTTTGAATTGTCTCCAATGACCTTCAAAGAACCCAATACCCATGAATTTTATCCTGTCTGGGTGGACTATTATTCCCAGTTAAAATGCCCTATTCCTGAAGGGAAACCAGGATTGAATCCGGGAAGCATATCAAGAAGCAAGAACCTAGAATTGTTGGAAATATCCGTTCTACATAAATGAATGTAGCAGCTTTTGCTATGAATGCCTAACTTTGACCACATGAAAAGGTTGTTATTTCTTCGTGGTAAATTGAAAGGATTCTTTTTTCTCTTCCGGGGGCATTGGTTTTTTTCGTCGCATCTTTTTTCGTTTATCGGATCCATGTCGGCATTGTCGAAATGGATTCAGCAACATAGAAAACTAGGCCACAACGATTTTTATTCTTTCAAATTCGATTATTCGCGCAGAGAACAATTGTTCGAACATGTAATTCTTCAAGAAGGCTTGGAAGATCCCATTGATTATTTGGAATTTGGCGTTTCTAAAGGAGATTCGTTTCGTTGGTGGACCGGTCGATTAAAGCATCCTGATTCTCGGTTTTATGGATTCGATACGTTTACAGGACTGCCGGAGGATTGGGGGCCTTTCAAAAAAGGCGATATGAGTTCAGGCGAATCGTTGCCGGAAATTAACGATAGCCGTTACCAATTTTACCAGGGCTTGTTTCAGCAAACTTTGTTGCCGTTTTTGACGAACTTCGATCCCAGTCGTAAAAAAGTGATCCATATGGATGCAGACTTATATACTGCTACGCTTTACGTTCTTACCTTAATAACACCCTACCTTCGCGAGGGCGATATCATCTTTTTTGATGAATTTAATGTACCCCAACATGAGTTTAAAGCATTTACCGAATGGGTGAACGCTTTTTATGTAAAGTATGAAGTGTTAGGTGCTGTCAATAATTATTATCAAATTGCTGTAAAAATAACCGTATGAAATGTTGGTTTGCATTGTTCCTTTCTGCTTTAATATTGAGTGCTTGCCGTCAAGAAATGGACGCTTGTGAATGCGGTAAAAAACTTGCCAATCCTGAATCTAAGGCGGCCCAAGACTGCAGCGATTATTGGCGCATGTTGGACGAAAAGGAAGGGGAGGCATGGCGTGAAAAAGCCTTGAAATGTTATTCCAACGAAACGTTAGGAACCGATCTAAAATAAGAAAGTCCCCTCTCGGGGACCTTCAACAAACAACAACAACCAAACATTCCCTTCGTTAACGAAGACGAATTTCTTTTCCACGCGTCAGTTGTTCGTCGGCGGTAAAACCTGGGTTTCTTCGCATTAATGGCTTGAGTTTGATGGCCTCTTCTTGAGCTATTTCTCGGAGGCTCATGGGGTGAGAAAGCGTAATGAAACTTTTTGTTTTTGATCGGTATCTTCGAGGATCAAGGTATACTTTGTCTCCTTCTTTTAAGACATCTTTTCCTTTAAAGGACTCGTTGTAACGCTTTAATTGCTTTAGGGTAACTCCCGCACGTTGAGCGATTTTGTAATAAGTATCTCCCTTTTGTGCTTTAACGTAACGGACTTTATTTTCATGTTCTTGAATCAACAACGAATTTGATGCAGTAGAGACGAAAGTTATGCTTTGTTGATCTAAATGTTGCAACGAGGATTCTTCAATTAAAGAAATTAATACGGTCGCATAGGTAGGACTCGTAGCGTATCCCGCTGATTTCAGCCCTTCTGCCCATCCCTTATAGTCTTTTTTATCCAACAAGAACAACGATGCGTAACGCTTATTGTTGGTTAAAAACAGGGAATGATCTTCATAACTGTCGGCAACAGAAGCATAGACTCTGAAACATTCATTCGGTTTGTCGTCATGCGCATAGGTGGTGGCTCCGGTCCAGTCCGAGTGGCATTTGATGCCAAAGTGGTTGTTGGATTTTTTGGCTAAGGCGGATTCACCGTAACCAGATTCTAGCATACCTTGCGCAAGGGTAATACTGGCTGGAATACCGAATTTGTTCATTTGCTGTACAGCAATTTCCCGATAGTTTTCCAGATAAAGGGCTTTTTTCGACGATTCATTATCTAACGTAGCGTACGAAAGCTTTGATAGCGCGCAGAAAAGGAGAGTTGACAATAGGTGACGCATGCAAGAGCCTAACGAATTGTCGTGATTTAAGTTTCATTTTAAGGATAAATAGGACCTAAATACGTCAAATTGACACATTATATATGCTAAATACGTCAAATTGGCATTTACTCAAGGCTTGGTTTGTACTTTGACCAAAGCGAAAGAAAAATTGAACAATGGATTTTGATAAATTAACGGCTAAATCGCAAGAAGCCTTACAACAGGCGCAACGTTTGGCGCAAGAGCATGGCCACAAGGTATTGGAAACATCGCATGTGTTTATGGGGATGATGGAGGTTGATAAAGAACTTGTTCCTCGTTTGATGGAACAACAGGGCTTAAATATAAAAATTGTTACTGCGGCGGTTCGCGCCGTGGTGGAACGTATGCCCAAAGTGGACGGTGGAGATTTTCATGCTTCGAATGGCCTTTCTGCAGCTTTACGAAATGGCATCAATGAGCTGGAATCTTGGGGCGACAGTTATTTGGCAGTGGATGCTTTGTTTTATCACTTGTGCCAGTCAAAGGATGCATTTGGTTCAATTATGAAAGATGCGGGGATTAATATTACACAACTTAAAAAAAATATTTTAACGATGAGAAACGGTGAAAAAGTCCAAAATTCCGGACAAGAAAGTACTTTTCAAGCCTTGGAAAAATTTGCCAAAAATTTGAATGAAATGGCTGAAAAGGGAAAATTAGATCCTGTAATTGGACGCGACGAAGAGATTCGTAGGGTGCTGCAGATTTTAACAAGACGAACCAAAAATAATCCCATATTAATTGGTGAACCTGGGGTAGGAAAAACGGCAATTGCCGAAGGTTTGGCTCATCGAATTATAAGCGGTGATGTTCCAGATAATTTAAAATCGAAAGTGGTTTATTCTTTAGATATGGGGGCGCTCGTTGCGGGTGCAAAATACAAAGGAGAATTCGAAGAAAGGCTTAAATCGGTGGTGAAGGAAGTGATTAATTCCGACGGGGAGATTATTTTGTTCATCGATGAAATCCACACCCTTGTGGGCGCAGGAGGTGGGGAAGGAGCCATGGATGCTGCTAATATTTTAAAGCCAGCACTAGCGAGAGGTGAGTTACGAGCCGTAGGCGCGACTACCTTGAACGAATACCAGAAGTATTTTGAAAAGGATAAGGCCTTGGTTCGGCGTTTTCAAACCGTGCTCGTGGATGAACCCGATACCGAAGATGCCATTGCTATACTTCGTGGAATCAAAGAAAAATACGAGAATCACCACAAAGTAATCATCAAAGATGCGGCGATTATTGCCGCAGTGGAATTGTCGCAACGCTACATTTCTGACCGACACCTTCCGGATAAGGCCATTGACTTGATCGATGAAGCAGCCTCAAAGCTTCGAATGGAAATCAATTCAAAACCGGAGGAATTAGATGAAATCGAGCGTAAAATCATGCAGCTTGAAATTGAACGAGAAGCGCTAAAGCGAGAAAATAATACGGCAAAATTGGAATCGGTTGAAAAAGACCTAGCAGATTTTAATGAAAAACGACAAGGGTTGACCTCGAAATGGCAGGCAGAAAAGCAAATTTTGGAAGCCATTCAACATTCGAAAGAGGAAATTGAACTATTAAAGTATGAAGCGGAGGTGGCCGAACGCGCTGGAGATTATGGAAAGGTTGCCGAGATTCGCTACGGAAAAATTCAAGAAGCGGAACGCAAATTAGAGGATTCAAAACAAACGCTGGCCGAGATTCAGTCCGAATCAAAAATGATCAAGGAAGAAGTGGATACCGAGGAAATTGCCGAGGTGGTTTCCAAATGGACCGGAATTCCCGTTCAGAAAATGGTGGAAAGTGAGGTGAGTAAGTTGCTTCGATTAGAAGATGAACTTAAAAAACGGGTAGTAGGACAGGAAGAAGCCATTGAGGCCTTGTCGGATGCGGTACGAAGATCCCGGGCTGGTTTGCAAGATGTGAGACGTCCAATTGGATCCTTCATTTTTCTTGGAACTACGGGTGTTGGTAAAACAGAATTGGCTAAAGCCTTAGCGGAATTTTTATTCAACGATGAAAATGCCATGACCCGCATCGACATGAGCGAATACCAAGAGAAACACAGCGTAAGTCGATTGGTAGGTGCGCCTCCAGGATATGTAGGGTATGATGAGGGAGGACAGCTCACAGAAGCCGTACGAAGAAGGCCCTATTCCATCGTTCTTTTGGATGAAATAGAGAAAGCGCATCCGGATGTATTTAATGTATTACTTCAAGTATTAGACGATGGACGCTTGACGGACAATAAAGGAAGGCTTGTAAACTTTAAAAATACAATAATCATCATGACTTCTAATTTGGGATCCCACATCTTGCAAGAGGCTTTTGAGGATGCGAAGGAAGCTGACTTCCCGAAATTAGCAGCCAAGGCAAAAGTTCAAGTAATGGAGTTATTGAAGCAAACGATACGACCTGAATTTATAAACCGCATCGACGAAACCTTATTGTTCTTGCCATTAACTCGTTCGAATGTGAAAGACATCGTGCAAATTCAACTGAATAATTTGAAAAATCAGTTGAAGGAAAAAGGAATCAAACTATTTGTTGCTCCGGATGCCTTCGAGCACATCGTTGAATTGGGCTATGATCCCTTCTTTGGTGCACGTCCGGTGAAACGGGTCATCCAAAAAGAGGTATTAAATAGCTTATCTAAAGCCTTGCTCGCTAAAACGGTGGACATGAACCAAACGGTGGTGATGGATATGTTCGAAGGACAAATCGTGTTCAGAAAGCCAGTATTGGTGGAAGAGGAGATTGTATAGGTTAGGTTCAAAACCCTAGATTCAAAGGAGTTTAAATCCTGTGAAACTGGGGTTTTAACAGTTTTCAACGAGTGATAGGTTTTCTAATTCGTAACTATTTTTTATATTTGTATTTTATAAATATATTTTAAACATATGTCAACCTTCACGAGTTCGCTACCTGATGATCTTCTGCAATCCCTTGCTCAAAAAGCCAAGGAACTGTCTGTTCCGAAAAACACCCTCATAGAACGTGCGCTTCGCATCTATCTAGAGCAACTCAATCGCGCAGCCTATGTTAAATCCTACAAGCAAATGGCAGCGGACACCGATCTTCAAATGCTTGCTGAAGAAGGAATGGCGGAGTATTTAAGCCAACTTTCGGAAGAATGAAACAAGGTGAAATTTGGTTCACGGATTTAAACCCCGTGAAAGGAAGCGAACAAGCAGGATATCGTCCCGTCATTATCATTAGCGGTAATTTACTCAACGTTCATGCACAGGTAGTGGTGTGTGTGCCCTTGACCACCCAGCTCAAGCATTACCATGGAAATTTGGTGTTGGAACCCTCGACATCCAATGGATTAAAGCAAACTTCCGAGGCCTTAACCCTTCATGTGCGATCTATTGCGAAAGACCGTTTATTAGAGCGGGTAGGGAGTATTTCGAAAACAGAATTGAAGCAGATTCATACGTGCTTGAATGAAATTTTAACGTATTAAGCTAGGATGATGGATTTCCTCGAAAACAGGGCACAAAAAAAGCGGCCGAGGCCGCTTTTCGTATAAATCTTTAATCCTAGTATCGGTAATGATCCGATTTAAATGGACCTTTCACATCCACGCCAATGTAATCAGCTTGTTCCGAAGATAATTCTTCCAACTCGACCCCGATTTTAGATAAATGCAGGCGTGCTACTTTCTCATCCAAATGCTTGGGCAAGGTATATACATCGTTTTCGTACTTGTCGGAATGATGCCATAACTCCAATTGCGCTAGGGTTTGGTTGGTGAAGGAATTGGACATCACAAACGATGGGTGGCCGGTAGCGCAACCTAAGTTCACCAAACGTCCTTCTGCCAATACGATGATATCACTTCCATTTACATTGTACAAATCAACCTGTGGCTTAATTTCCATTTTTGTTGAGCCATACTTGCTGTTCAACCAAGCCATATCAATCTCGTTGTCGAAGTGACCGATGTTACATACGATGGCTTTGTCTTTCATCGCTTCGAAATGTTTTCCAGTTACAATGGATTTGTTTCCGGTAGCGGTTACAATGATATCAGCTAAGCCAATCACCGTATCTAATCGTTTTACCTCAAATCCATCCATGGCTGCTTGAAGTGCACAAATCGGATCGATTTCGGTTACAATAACACGAGCACCTGAACCTTGCAATGAAGCAGCTGAACCTTTACCCACATCACCGTATCCGCAAACAACGGCTACTTTACCCGCCATCATTACATCCGTAGCACGACGAATCGCATCTACTAACGATTCTTTACAACCGTATTTGTTATCGAATTTAGACTTGGTAACCGAATCATTCACGTTGATTGCCGGCATCACCAAGGTTCCGTTTTTCTTACGCTCGTACAAGCGGTGAACTCCGGTCGTGGTTTCTTCTGATAATCCTTTGATTCCTGCTGTAAGCTCTGGATAACGATCGAAAACCATATTGGTCAAATCGCCACCGTCGTCCAAAATCATGTTTAAGGGTTGACCGCCTTCGAATGCAAATAAGGTTTGCTCGATACACCAATCAAATTCTTCTTCATTCATTCCTTTCCATGCATATACAGGAATTCCTGCTGCGGCTATGGCTGCGGCTGCGTGGTCTTGCGTAGAGAAAATGTTACAAGATGACCAAGTAACTTCTGCGCCCAATTCCACAAGGGTCTCAATCAATACTGCGGTTTGGATGGTCATGTGTAAGCATCCTGCGATTCGAGCACCGCTCAAAGGCTTAGATGCACCGTACTCAGCACGCAATGCCATTAAACCTGGCATTTCAGCTTCCGCTAATTTTATTTCTTTACGTCCCCATTCGGCAAGGGATATGTCTTTTACTTTGTAGTTCAATTTTTCAGAGGTGTTATTCATAGTATAATTTTTCAGTGCAAAAATAGGGATAAATCAAGGAACTATTGCTAAACACCTAATCCCTTTAATTGGTGTTTTAATGCTTGGATGAACAACGGGTGATCGTTGTTGCTCGGAACTAAATCCACCTTTTCGCCTCCGTGTTCCTCAAAAATTTCTTGGTATTCACTGCCAATCTCAATCAAGGTTTCTAGACAATCCGCAACAAACGCAGGACTAAAAATCAACAAACGTTTGGCTCCTTTTTTCGCATGTTCTTCCACAATTTTATCCGAAAAGGGCTCAAGCCATTTTTTGTCAAGGCGCGATTGAAAGCAAACGGTATACTGATTTTCTTTCAGACCCATTTTTTCAACGATCAAGCGAGTGGTAGCATAGCAGGTGGCCTTGTAGCACATTTTATTTTTATCGTTGAGTTCCGTTTCACAGGGTTGATCCCCGCACAAATCGGTTCCTTCATAAACTTTGTCTACTTGACGTTCCGGTAACCCATGGTAGGAGAACAAAATATGGTCGTAGGAATTGAGGTCAAAGGCCTTTGTATTTTCAACAATGTTTTCGATGTAGAGGGGATTGTCGTAAAACTGACCCGCAACCACCACCTCAGGGATAACCCACCACGAAGAAATAATGCGCATGGCTTTCTCGATGGCCGATCCTGAAGAAGCACTTGCGTATTGCGGGAACAACGGGAATAGCACAATGCGATCGTAGTTGGCTAAGCGGATGCGTTCAAGGACCGAATCCAAGGAGGGGTTTTGATAACGCATGGCGAACTCTATTGTTACTTCGTCTTTCGAGTACTCCTCTTGCAAAAGTTTTGCAACATTTTGGGTGTGCGTCAGCAGGGGTGAAACACCGTTGCCAAGTTCCCATAATTCTTTATAGATCTTGGCCGATTTAGGGGCACGAAAAGGAACGATGATGCCGTTCACTAAAATTTTACGCGCCAACCATGGAATGTCGATTACTCGTGGGTCGTTGAGGAATTCGGAGAGATAACGACGCACATCGGAAGTTTTTGGGCTATCGGGAGTACCCAATTGGATGAGGAGGACACAGGTCTTTTTCATGGTTTTGAAACAATTCGCAGTTTGGAAAGTTCAAAGGTAGGGAAAACCCATGATTCCTTCAGAACTTCTTACTTTTGTAATATGATCAATCCATCGCGCATTTTTGATGTTGCAAGCGAAGCGGAATTCCGTTCCTTGGCGCTGGAAATTGCGCGCTTTCAGTTGGAAAACTGTGCAATCTACCGCGACTTTGCTCGGCTTATGAATGTCGAGGCTGTTCATTCATTGGAGGACATTCCTTTTCTGCCAATCCGTTTTTTTAAAGAAGTAGAGGTTGTTTCCTCACCAATTCCAGAGGGTCCCTTGGTATTCCTAAGCAGCGGTACGGGGGAACAGGGCAGGAGTAAACACATTGTAAACGATCCTAGCCTGTATCAACAAAGTTATTCCCTTGGGTTCAAGCAATATTTCGGGAACCCCAAAGAATGGGTGATTTTGGCCTTGTTGCCGAATTATTTGGAACAAGGCAATTCCGGTTTAGTCAACATGGTGGAAGGATTGATTGCTCAAAGCGAGCATCCCTTGTCGGGGTTTGTCTTGAGCGAAATGGAGCATGTCCACGAACGATATGTTCAAGCTTTGGCTTCGGGAAGAAAATGCATGTTGTTCGGGGTATCTTATGCTTTATTGGATTTAGCTGAGCAGGGTAATGATTTTTCACAAGCCGTGGTGGTAGAAACCGGAGGCATGAAGGGCAGGCGCAAAGAGCTCACGAAACCTGAATTGCACGAAGCTTTGAAACAGGGGTTGAACACATCCGAGATTCATTCCGAATACGGCATGACCGAACTCTTATCGCAAGGGTATTGCGGACCGGATTTAATCTTCCGCACGCCATCATGGATGCGGATCGTGTTACGCGACGTGAGTGATCCCCAGGCTCGGGTGCCGGAAGGTCAACGGGGTGCCATCAACATCATCGATTTAGCCAACCTCAACAGCTGCAGTTTTATTGCCACCGACGATTTGGGCAAACTCGTACCGGGAGGATTCCTGCTCGAAGGCCGCGTAAATCATGCGGATATTCGTGGCTGTAACCAGATGGTGGGGTAGGATGAACAACCTTATGTTATTCTCAATTGAAGAAATTTAGCTAAAAAACTTCAATTGATTCAATGAATTTAGCTAAAAAACGAAAACACTTGGAGAAGCAACATAGCCTCAGCCCTCGTCGATAAACGCTAATCTATTGGGTTGTTTTTCCAAATCAATAAAGAAAACCGAAAAGCCATAAAGGAATGCTGTTTTGAAATCCTATTTCCATATCATCATGAACCACAAAGGCATTTTCCAGGTTGGCAATTTGTTTTTTCGTTTTGTTTTTTCCGCCAATTTCAAATAGGTAGGTATTGTCTACCAAAACATCCCCATGGCTTGGCAAGGAGAGCACATGGTTGTGCGCTACGTTTTGCATAAAAAACGTTTCTCTAACGGTGCCTATTTCCACATGATCCCCACTGATTGCATACATCAAATTGGTGTTGTGCATCCACAGTTTATCCGGTTTATTTAACAAGCTAATGCTTTTTGTTTGCTTATAAATCGTGCGAATTAATGCAGCTCTATCGAGTAATTGCAACGAGCGAACCAGTGCATTTCGATTGAGGAGGATCGAATTGCTAATCTTTTGAATATTGGGTGTAAAAGGAACGTTAGATGCGATAACAAACAATAAACGTTTCAATTTTGCGAGTGTTTGGAAATCTAAGTTTTCAGTCGTTTGGAGATCAACCTCTAAAATCAGATTAACTGTATTTCTGAGTTTTTGAAAATACTCTTCCTCATTCTGTTCGAAGTACGGATAATTTCCAATTTTTAAATACTTTGGAAAATGTTTAAGTGGAGTAAAAAGCTTCAAAAATTCCAAGCTGATTTCTCTGTGCTTGTTCAAAATTTCTTGCAGTGTTAACACAGGTAATTCGATGTTTTCATACAACATCAAATACTCTCTGAAGGAAAGCTCACCTAAATGGTACGTTACTGCTCTTCTGCTCAAATCCGATTCTCCTTTGTAGATATCCAAGATGGATGATGAGGTAAAAATGACGTTTAAATGAAGGAAATCGTCGTAAATTAACTTGAGTTCACGTGACCAATTGGGGTACTTATGCACTTCATCGATTAACAAAAGCTTACCCCCAATTTTGTTGAATTTTTCAGCAAGACCATACAAGGTATTTTCAGAAAAAAATAAATCATCTAAGGCAATATATAATACCTCATCGGATGGATATGCTTTGGCAAGTTGTAGCAATAAGGTTGTTTTTCCGGTTCCTCGTGCTCCTTTGATTGCTGTTAAGCGGTTGGATTGATTGATTTCATGGAATAAATAGCGATTAAATGCCATTGAAACCTGGTTTATTTTGCGCGCTGATTTTTCTACCAATCTTTCCATTATGCTATATTTAATAGCAAAAATATATCAAAAATGCTTTTTTTAAAAGCAAAATATTGATTTTTAATTAACATATACCGTTTCCTGCTTCCGAAAAGCGGGCTTCGACAGGCTCAGCCCCAGGCTTCCAAAAGCTCAGCCCA
>JBJOJZ010000025.1:0-2967 GCA_046046325.1 Bacteroidota bacterium | reverse complement strand
AAATATTGTTCCGAATACACTTTTACCGAGGCGTACTTATTTTCAAGGAGCACCTTTCCGTTTAAATCAATAACCCCCTGTTTACCATCTATTTCTGTTAAAAACAACTTCACCTGTGGCCAAAAAACAAGATCATCGAATCGATTATCCGCGAGCATGGAACCATTCGCGTCATACAGTCCAAACTTACCATTTTTCGTGGTTTTCATCGATCCGTTTTCCAACAACTGTACCTCCTCAAATTCCAAACCGGTTAACGCCATTCCTTGCCGGTCAAAAATCCCTAGATTTCCATTTAAGGTTTGATTGCCAACCAATGCCTGCCCCATAAACTCAACCATCGGCAATTTTGTTGCCTTGGTAAGCCTACCCGTGGTATCCACCCAAAATTTACTGCCTTTGCGTTGAATGAGAAAATTGCTCCCATTGAAGATGGAGATATCTTTCCATCCTTCAAAAACATCCGTAGGAACCGTTACCGTGCGCCAATCCTTGGTGCTTAAATGAAAAAATTTATTCTCCTTTCGAACCAATAAATAAGGAAATACAGTCGGTATTAATTCATCAAATTGGCACGAAACAACCTGACGACCAAAAAAATCAACTACCCCTAGTTTGCCCTGGTTCTTAACCATAAACCCCTGATCTAACAAGCGAATTTCTTCGTTTTGACAAGGAATCAATACATCCAAACTTGAACGTAAAACACCTTTTCCCTGACCATCTGAAACCAAGGCGAAATTCTCACTAATAGGCAAAAATTCCTGGAATTTTGGCGAAATTATCCGTTGGCCTTGAACATTCATGACACCATACTGTCCATCTTCTAGGAACAGTAATAAATCTGCGAATACAAACTGCAAATCTTCGTAAACGGAGGGAATCACCGTTTTTCCATTGCGATCAATTAAACCAAACTTGTCTTCGATTTTTACGATGGCATGACCTGCTTGAAAATCGGATATAAGATCGTAAACAAATTCAACCGCTACCTCTCCATTCGTGGTAATCACCCCGTACCTCGAGTTTTTCATCACCGCTGCAAGCCCTTCATGAAAATCATTGACCTCTTCGAAGGCAAAATCTACCACCACTCTTCCCTCTTCATCCATAAAGCCATAAAGGTCCTTTTCATTCATGATTGGGAAAAGCGACTTACCGTACCATTTTAACTCTTGAAGCACTTGGTTTTTATACGGATAATCCGAATGCAACGCTAAAAAAACTAACATTTTAGAAGGATCGTAGTTCCCAATAGATGCATGAAAATAGGCTTTCCAAACCTTATCCAAATTTCGGTTTGAAGGATAATTAACTAAAAAACGTTTGTATTCATTGGTATCTTGTTTCTGAAGGAAAATACGGAACAACTCATCTTGAGCGGGCACAACATATCGGCTAAATGGGTGATATTGAATAAAGGTGGATAGTTCCGTTTCTGAATTGTTCACCACCCAACCTTCGAATGACTTTATATCCAACTGACGTTCTATCTCTTCTTCAAAGTAAGACGATGGACTCAGCGCTTTCAAGCCCAACACACAAAAAAGATCTCGATTGTCGCAAAAGTCTAACCAAAGGGAGTCTCTATACCTTTCCGCTTGAACGCGCCCTCTAAACTGCGGATTCTTTTCAAGAAAATTTGTTATTTCTCTCAAGTTTTCTGCGTTTAACAAAACTTGAAACTGCTGATTGGCCAATGCTTGATAATGCTCCCATAAAGCCCTCCTAGTCCATCCAAGGGACTCAAAATTCAAGCGTTTATTCGATTTTACCCTAATAGAATCCGAAGCATAAAAATCCAAGGACCGATGTAAGTAAAACGCCGCGCTGTCGATGGAACGAAATTCTTTTGTTTCATAAAATAATTTAAAAAGACCGAAAGAGGCAATGCTCGGAAATGAGGTTTGAGACTCTTTAAAAATAGAATAAGCTATTCCAAAATTTTTAGCATCAAGAGCTTCGAAGCCCTTGACCACATCATGCTTGTGGCCCCAAACGAACCCTGTAAAAAGAAAACTCGATACAAGAACCCTAAACATCATTATAGCAAAGATAAGCCCCAAAAGATCAAAATAAAAACCAAAAATCCAAGGACTAAACAAGCTAACGCTAGATTGTTAAAATTATATGAACACAACAGCACCTCAAAAGCAACGAAAACCTTATCTTTGACGTAAACTTCACAATGAAGAACTTTATTTTATGTTGGCTTCTTGCACTTGGAACACCGCTTGTTGTTGCCCAGGTAGTTACGCAGAAAAAAAGCATTGAAAAGAAGCCTGCACCAACTCAGTCCCCTATATTAGAGCCTTTAAAAACACGGCCCGAAATCTCGTTATTAGATTTAGAGGAAAGGTTACCCTCGGCTGATCGATACATTTTGGATATCAAATCGTTAATGAATTACTTTATCGACAAAAACATTCCTACGGATTTTCCATTGTATCGCAAGGACAAATCCTTTTCGTACAACCGACGCAAAGCCTTAAAGTGGTTTAGGAACCATCAAAATTTAATCACCGAGGAACGTAAAACTTGGCTGAAATTAAAATAAGAGATGAGGAAAATATTTACCTTCTTGCTATTACTCAGTTCAATCCTTGAGGTCCAAGCTCAATGCAACCAAGCCAATCCTTTTTGCACTGGTACCAATTACTCGTTTCCGAATAGCACCAACGTGCTCGATTTAGGCATGGTGGACTGTTTATTTAGTACACCAAACCCCGTTTGGTATTTCATGGAAATCGATCAAAACGGACCCATGACCTTGTCGATTAGCCAAGTGGATCAGTTTGGCTTTGGTATCGATGTGGATTTCGCCTTGTGGGGCCCCTATCCTTCACTTGCCGCAGGGTGCGGCGGTGGAACCTTTCCCGTTGGAGCACCGATCGATTGCAGTTATTCCCCGAATCCTACTGAAACCGCTAGCATTCCAAATGCCCAAATAGGACAATTCTACATTTT
>JBJOJZ010000071.1:0-10934 GCA_046046325.1 Bacteroidota bacterium | reverse complement strand
TTTCTAAAATGCGCCATTTCGTGGTATAGAATCGCTTTAATCTCATTTTCGCTGAGCTTTTCAAAGCACATTTCGGTCATGTAA
The DNA here is from genome assembly GCA_046046325.1 of Bacteroidota bacterium. Taxonomy (GTDB): domain Bacteria; phylum Bacteroidota; class Bacteroidia; order Flavobacteriales_D; family Crocinitomicaceae; genus UBA952. The sequence continues at coordinate 10,850 of JBJOJZ010000071.1, read as the reverse complement.
ACAGCGTTCGTATGTTGATACTGATTGAACAGGGTATTGAACACCCAAGAATTAAGTACTTGCATGTAGGAAATGTACACCTTGGGCTTTTCAAATCCGGGGGTATTCGAAAAAACCTCCGCAAACATATCTTTTACTTGCTGTATCGAGAATTTTCCAATGCGCTCAGCATCCACCTTTTCCAATTCTTCCGAATCGTTCTCGGAAGACCACAAGACCACCATGGAAATTAAAATCCAACACCCCAAAGATATCCAGAAAAACACGTTCAAACAGGTTCTAAAAGCCCCGTTCGTCGTCGTAAAATACTCGTATGCGCAATAGGCCAAGAAACACAAGGTAATAACAAAAAATAAAATCGATCTGCGGTTGGCTTGTTTAAAAACGGCCTCCGCCTCGGATGGAGATGTTATCGTGTTTTGTTTCATTTCTTAAAGATACAAAAAACCCCGTGCTGATGTACTACTGCTCGCGGTACAAACGAACAATTTCCTGGGTGCTTTTACTAATCTTTTCCGCTGGAACCTCATCAAAATAAGCCACTTGAACAATTTCCGGAGGCATCGCGCGAGGTGTGCCTTCTGCTTTTACCCAAAACACTTTATGAATTCGGTGCTCCCCTTCGTATTCCAACAGCGTCTTTACCTCGTTGGCATGTAACCCGGTTTCTTCTTTGAGTTCACGAATGGCAGCGACTATTCTAGACTCATTAGCTTCAGGATAGCCCCCTGGCAACATCCAATAATTCTTCGGCATTTTAACCAGCAGAATTCGTCCTTCCGTATTCTCCCAAATCACTGTCGCTCGTTTCTTTTTCATGACGCAAATTTCAGAATTTAACGTATGTTTTTGGAACGAGCACTGTTTTTTTTATTAACAATACATAATTACCTGGTATCCAAATCTGTATACCTCCTTTTCAATGCTTAAAAATAACCTCTTCGTTCGGAACTCGAAATCGAGGTCCCCAAATGCCAGGCTCAGTACCTTTACCAACGGCGATAATCATATTGATTTCTGCTCCAAGGGGCAATCCTAATTTTCTACGAACCCTCCACTTGTCGAATCCTTCCATCGGACAGCTATGGAATCCTTCAGCGGCAACGGAAAGCATGAACGTTTGTGCGGCGAGTGCACACGATTTGTGCACCATGATGCGTTGATCGGTTCGACCGCCAAAGCGCATGAATGGTTTAAATAACCCACCAAAAAAACACACGGACCTTCGCACCAAGGTATGAAGGCCCAAAACATCGCGCCCGTACAACAAAGGCATAACCTTGCTGTAATAGGCCAAACCGTTCTTTTCGAAAGCATTGGGCTCTCGTTCGCCGATATGTGATAAAATTTGAGACTTATTCCAACGCGCCCTCTTTCGATACAAGTCCCTTCTCGTAACAAAAACCACGAGTTCTTTCGCCGTTTTAGCCGCACTTTGACCTAAGCACAATGGTACAAATTCTTCCAATAGCCGAGGATCATGGATCCAATGAAACTCCCAAAGCTGCATGTTACTGCTATTGGGCGAGAGCACCGTACGCTCTAAACATCGCTGCATGACTGCTTCTGGGACATCAACTGCTGGGTCAAATTTTCGATTTGATCTGCGGTATTCTACGATGGATTGAAACTCATTGCTGTACATTGGAAAAATTTACTGCAAAAATAAGCCTTCTTAAGTATTTCCTGTGTTTTCGCTAACTTTACCCAATGAATGATACCCGAAAGCGCGTTGAGGTGTGTTTTACCCCTGGGGAATATGCTTATTTCAAGGATGAATTTGAAACCGTTGTGGTCATCGATGTATTGCGTGCCACCTCGGCCATTTGCACTGCTTTTCAATACGGTGTTGCGGCCATTATACCTGTTCCTACCATCGAAGAAGCAATGGCCTACAAGAATCAAGGCTATCTTGCGGGGGCAGAACGCAAAGGTCAAATTGTAGAGGGTTTCGATTTCGGTAATTCTCCTTTTTCCTACATGAAAGAAGAATTCATAGGCCAAGAAATTGTCCTAACCACCACGAATGGAACCAAATCCTTGGACGTTGCCAAAGAAGCTCCGAACGTTGTCGTCGGTTCTTTTCTGAACCTTGATTCGCTGTGTAAATGGCTCGAAAAACAAGAGGGAAATGTACTTTGTCTTTGTTCGGGATGGCAGGATAAATTCAATTTGGAAGATACCATTTGTGCGGGAGCCATTTGCGACTACCTCATCTCCACGGGGGACTATACCTCGATCGAAGACTCTTCGATTGCGGCTAAATACCTTTTCCTTTCGGCAAAAGACAACTATTTGGGTTATTTAAAATCCAGTTCACACCGACGTCGTTTAAAAAACTTAAATTTGAACGAAGACATTAAATTTTGTTTAACACCCAATCAAACGGACGTTATTCCGATCTTAAAACATGGCAAATTGGTTAAAGCGTAGCTTCATTCTGCTCACCATTTCAGCGGTCCCTTTTTTGCTATCCTACAAGCCGGACAGCTCTTCCAAGCCCCAATGGGGATTCTTCGGCCATAAACGTATTAACCGAATCGCGGTATTTACTTTACCCCCTCAGATATTTGGTTTTTATAAAGAAAACATCGAATTCTTAACCGACCATGCAGTAGATCCTGACAAACGAAGGTATGCCGTTGAAGGCGAGGCAGAATGCCATTACATTGACTTGGACCACTACTACAAACCGGGGGAAGACCCCTTCGTATTGCTTCCTAAATATTGGAAAGATGCCGTGGCAAAATACACGGAAGACACGCTTAGAAGCTATGGGATTGTTCCTTGGAATATTCTTCATGTGAAGTACAAATTGCAAAAAGCGTTTGAAAGCAAAAACCTCGATCTAATCTTAAAATACTCTTCCGAAGTCGGACACTACATCGGTGATGCACACGTTCCCTTGCATACAACTGAAAATTACAATGGACAACTTACGGGACAAAAGGGGATTCACGGTTTATGGGAAAGCCGCTTGGTTGAAATCAACGCGGAGAATTACGACTACTTTGTAGGTAAAGCTTCCTACCAACGCGATGTGCAATCCTTTTGTTGGGATGCGGTTAAAGGATCTCACAGTGCCTTGGATTCCGTGCTACGCATGGAGAAAGAACTCACAAAGTCTTTTCCCTCCGACCGAAAATATGCCTATGAACAACGTGGAAACACCACCATTTCAACCTATTCCAGGGAATTTTGCGAAGCCTACCATCAGTTGCTCAACGGAATGGTAGAAAGGCGCTTAAAAGCCTCCATCCTCGCGGTAGGATCTGTGTGGTACACGGCTTGGGTAGATGCAGGTCAACCCGACCTCCGTGAGCTTCAGCAACAAAAGCCCAGTGCGGAATTGCTGAAAGAATTTGAAAGTTTGGACCAACATTTCCATAACGACAAGCACTTCGGACGCATATGCGACTAAAGCTAGTACTTAATGACTTTCGTTCTTGCCCTACCTTTCAAGGTTTCTACCTCGATGAAGTACATTCCCTTTGCCCATGAACGCGTGTCCAAATTCAGGGCGCTCAACCCATTTACCTTTCGATAATGAACAAGGGTTCCGTTGGCTTGATAAACGGTTATGGCGTTGGCCGCATTTGATTGATCCCGGATTGTAAGTTCCAACTGATCGTTGAAAGGATTTGGGTAAATCTCGAACATTTCTTCATCCAACTCTTTAATTCCAACTCCCGTTGTGGTGCATGCGCATTTCAGCTTAGCAACAGCAGTATTCACCGAAAGAGGTGCTGTATAATTGGCTTTAACCCAACAACGTTGACCCGGTTGAACCGCCGAACTGTTCCGTATCCGCAAGGTGTGCCAACCCGCATAAGCCGCCGTATGGGTATAATTCAAGGTTCCAAATGCGGAGATCGTGTCAATGACTTCACATTGTGCATTCAGCACCTCGAGGGTAATGGAAGCATCCGGATTTTCCGGATAAATATTCACGGTTAAGGTACTGGAAGAATCGGGAAAAACCCGACCTACCACACGACAATCCGTGCTATTATCGGGAAGCGCTCCTCCCTGTTGCAAGGACGATGCATGGCTGTCACCAAGGTCATTGGCCATCTCCCATTCTTGGGTAATGCTCTCTGAAGGCCGCACATAATTCGTCGTTACCCCAACAGGTGCCCAAACCGAGTATCCCCTCCTACCCTCTGCTGCAGAACCGTCGCACGGTGGAATCGAAATATTTACCTGTCCAGCACCGTTTACCACAACGGTTGCATTTCCGTTGGCACCTGAATAGTCTTTTAGCACCGTTCCTGCTGGAAAATTCGTTGGTACGTTGGTTAAATTTTGCCATGACGAATAATGGTCGTTTACCGCAATCAGCGCTTTGGCTCCCCGCTCAATCACCAAGGCGTCCTGCGCCTGCCATCGTACGAAATAAGCACCGTCTTTGAAATGCAAATTCTGATGGCACCAAATTAAATTTTCCACGTCGGAATGGGTTGTTAATTCGCTGGTATCCTTGGGGTCATGGTTGAAACGGTTACCCAAGTAACCTATATTGAAAAGGTCCTCAAAGAAAATCTCCGGAGCGCCATCCACCGCCAACGCAATCGCGTAAGCAACTGAAGCTCTTGGGTCAACGATTTCAATCTGCTGTCCTATTTGAGAGCCCGTGTTCCACCCGGTGATGTTCCCATTGGCACCAACCTGAGGTCGATAGGTATCGTGGTTGTTCACAAAAGGTACCGTTCGCAATCGATTCTGTTGTTGCGCTGCGGGTATGTTCCCAAGGTTATAATTTCCCCCTTGTGTAATAATGTCCTGAAGTGCGAAACGCAGCGAAAAATCGAAAGTTCCTGCGCGGTTTTGAACCGCACCGCACCAATTATCCAACTCCGCCATGTTCCCCACATACTCACCCACAGCAAACATATCGTTTGAACCGCTCGCCCACACGGCATTGTTCTGTAAATTCCATAAAAAATCTTCTGTGGCATATGCAGGAAAATGCTTTACCGCATCAATGCGTACACCGTCCCAACCCATTTGCTTTTTATACCAAATCAACCAATTTCTCATACCTGAACGCATGTAATCGGATGATTGTGCGGGGTTATAGGTGGCATTGCTGCTCAAGCCAAAGGCATTGGACTCATACGACACGTCTGGGCCCCAATAGGGAGAATTGATGTCGTTGGTGCAACAAACGTTGTTGTTATTCGGGTAAAAATTCTGCCAATTTTTAGCGAATCTACCCGAACGAGCCAAATAATTCGCCGCCGTTTCCGAAGCGGCAGGACTTGCATAAGACGCGTATCGGAAATTCTTATAACGGTTGTTTTGACCGTCGTCCATGGCTGCTGGATCTTGCCCACCATGACCGAAAGCGGATCCCGCATTGCTCACATGGTTGAGAACGATGTCTTGCAACACATCGATGCCGTTCGCTTTGAGAACAGCCATCATTCGCAGCACCTCGTCTTTGTCCCCCATGCGTGTTTTAAGTGAATTCTTTTGAAATTTATCACCTAAATCGTAATGATCAAAGGGGGAATATCCAACGCTGTTCGTGCCAGAATTTTTGATGGTCGGTGGAATCCACACTGCATCGATACCCAATTCACGTAAACGCGGCGCTAATTCGGTCAAGTAGTTCGCCCAACCGTTGGGATAATTCGAATTCCAATAATCCCACCAAAAGCCTTGCAGCACCACTTGGCGTTGGGTTGGGTTAACTTGGGCATTGATCGGCTGGAGTAACAACCAACCACAAAAAATAAAACAACTAAGAAACAATGCTTTCATGGGGCTGTACCGTATATATTTTACCTTTCACTTGCAACGTTAGTTGCTGATTTCCTGTATTGATCACCGTCGTGTGTTGTTGGCTCACCTCAATCCGTAAAGGTTGATTCTTATAGAGAATTTGAAAACGATAAACGTTCCAGGTACTCGGAATCTTAGGATTAATGGACAAGCCCTGTTGGTTAATACGAACACCGGCAATTCCTTCCACCAAACTCAACCAAGTCCCAGCCATGCTCGTGATGTGCAAACCTTCATCGGCCTCGTGGTTGTAATCGTCCAAATCCAATCGAGAGGTACGCAAATACAATTCGTAGGCCTTATCCATTCGGTCAATCAGCGCAGCGAGAACTACATGCACGCAGGGGCTGAGTGACGACTCATGCACTGTTTTGGGTTCATAAAAATCAAAATTCTCTCGAACGGTATCCAAATCAAAATGGTCTTCAAAAAAATACAATCCTTGAAGCACGTCCGCTTGTTTGATAAAAATGGAGCGTAAAATTCGGTCCCAACTCCAATGTTGGTTAATCGGACGTTCTAGGGCAGGAATATCGGCAACGGATAGTTGTTCTTTGTCCATGAAACCGTCTTGCTGTAAGAAAATTCGGGTCCCCTCCAATTTTGGGAAATAAACGGATTTTACCAAGTTACTCCAAGCTTCAATTTCTTGATCGGTGAGGAAGGATGAAGTCGTATTCGCAAAGGAGGCCTCGCATTCTAATGCGTATTCAATGCACCATTTAGCGATGTAATTGGTGTACCAGTTATTGTTAACGTTGTTTTCGTATTCGTTGGGTCCGGTAACACCTAACATGACAAAGCTTTGTTTTGCCTCCGACCAATTAAACCGTTGTGCCCAGAAACGTGCTATCCCGTTGAGGACTTTACGTCCTTTATCTTTCAGATATTCCTGATCACCCGTATGACGAACATAATTGTAAATCCCAAACGCAATGGCGCCATTTCTGTGAATTTCTTCAAACGTGATTTCCCATTCGTTATGGCACTCTTCCCCGTTCATGGTGACCATGGGATATAACGCCGCTCCGTTTTTAAATCCAAGCTTCTCGGCATTTTCAATAGCACGATCGAGTTGGTTATAGCGGTAGACTAATAGTTGTTTGGCGACCTCCGGTACGGCCGTTTTTAGGTAGAACGGAAGGCAATAGGCCTCGGTATCCCAATAGGTTGCTCCCCCATATTTTTCACCCGTAAAACCTTTCGGACCGATATTCAATTGGGGGTGTTTTCCAGTATAGGTTTGGTAAAGTTGGAAAATATTGAAACGAATCCCTTGCTGAGAAGCCACGTCGCCTTCAATTTCAATATCGGCTTTATCCCAAATGTTTTTCCATGCAAGAACATGAGCGGATAACAAAGCATCAAAGCCCTTGACATAAGCCTCACGTACTTGATTGATAGCCCTTGGAATGATCGAAAATTCTGAATGGTGAACCGTCGAAACGATACTGATGTATTTCTTGATCGTGTAGGAATTTCCTTGTTCTAAAAAATGATCGAAATGATTCTCTACGTAGAACTCCCGGGCATGGCAATTGGGATGAATCGTTAGCAGCTCTTCGTTCTTCCAGAAGGAGAAACGCATGGCGGTCGCAACGCTGAACATGGTTTTTTTGGTGGTGGTGCAAAGATATCCCTTTTGGACATCCACTTTATGGCTATCCTCCTCCCAAAAAAACTCATCGTAATTGGAGTCATGGTTGTGAACTTTACCATCGAGGTACGGAGTGAACTTCACATTCCCATCAAAATTCAACGGTGTAACCGTGAATTTAATGGCGGCTAGTTCGTCATTATCCATGGAACAAAATCGGACAGACTCCACTTGCAGTTCTTTTCCCTGTTGGAATTTGACCTTAAACCTGCGGGTTAAGGTTCCTTTTTGCATGTCCAATTCGCGGTAGAATACACTTGGTTTTTGGACATTTAAGTCCAATAATTCGCCGTCCACCTCGATGTTAATGCCAATCCAGTTGCAGGAATTAAGGACTTTTGCAAAATACTCTGGATAACCGTTTTTCCACCAACCAACTCGGGTTTTATCCGGATAATAAACGCCCCCAACATAGGATCCTTGCAACGAATCTCCGGAATACGTTTCCTCGAAATTTGCCCGTTGACCGAAGGCGCCATTTCCTATGCTAAAAATGCTTTCTGCTTGTTGTTGCTTGGATGGGTCAAACCCATGTTCCATGATTTTCCAGGCATCCACCTCAAATAAATTACGCATACGCTTCTAACCTAAATTCTGTCAAATTATTCAAATAAACATCGGCAACATGTTTCAATAGCGGGTTACCAACACCGATGCTTAAAAAACCTCCTTCTTTTGCAGCGGTCACTCCGCTCAAAGCATCCTCGAAAACCAAACATTCCGATGGATGAAAACCCAACGCTTTTGCTCCGTTAAGAAACACTTCTGGATGCGGTTTAGGATGGGTAACCCCATTGCCGTCAATAATCACATCAAAGAAACTTTTAATACCCAAACGTTCTAGAATCATTGGGGCATTCTTGCTGGAGGATCCAAGGCCAATTTTAACCCCCATGGATTGAGCATTCCGCAAAAGCGCGTAAACCCCTGGCAACAAATTTGCTTCAGACAAAGTGCTAATGGAGTCGAGATATATATTGTTTTTAAAAACCAACAAGGATTCAAACGCTTCGCTGCTTACCGTTTTATTTCCCAGCTTGAGGATTTGTTTTAGGGAATCTACCCTATTGACCCCTTTTAAGGCTTCATTATCCTCTTCCGAAAACGAAATTCCTAGCGTTCTCGCTGTTTCACGCCAAGCAATAAAGTGATTTTTCTCGGTAGAAACGATTACCCCATCAAGATCGAACAGAAGTGCTTTTATGTTAGCCACGAGCAACCGATTTATCCGTAATCAATAAGTTACATAATCCAGCGATAACCAAGGAAACACCTGCTAACAGCATAGGAGCAATAGGCGACCCACCAAAAACCTTAGATAAAATATTGACCCCTCCAAGTGCTGCCACAATTTGAGGAATTACAATAAACATATTAAAAAGGCCCATCATTAACCCCATCTTAGTTTCATCCACGGAACTCGACAACATGGCGTAGGGCATCGACAGAATACTACCCCAAGAAAAACCAATTAATGCAAAGCAAATCCACAAATAGGATGCATCTGGGATATAGCTCATCGAAATAAAACCTATCCCTCCAAGCACTAGGGATACGAGGTGAATCCATTTACGATTAACCGTTCGTTTTGCAGCATACAACGTTAATAAAAGCGCAAAAACCATCGACGTTAATCCATAAACTCCCATGTTGGAACCCACCGAATCCGAGGCATGTTGGTACGCCACATTCATGGCTTCAAAGGTGGATTTCTCGGTCGCAACATTCATATTAAACTCCGATTTATTGGGAGCGGGTGCGTTGTAAACATGTGCCGTGAGTGCTGGAGTAGCCATGCTCCACATGGTAAAAAATGCAAACCAACTGAAGAACTGAACAATCCCTAACTTCAACATGGTAGAAGACATGGTACGTACCGAATTCAGGAAGTCTTTGATAAAATGGCCCTGTTTCTTTTGTGTTTTGAATGCATCCTCATCGGCCGGAGGATATTCTTTGGTTGTAAGAACCGTGTAAAGAATGCTGATTAGAAATACCAAAGCACCAATTCCAAAAGCAACCTTAACGTTGTCAGGAATCACCGTTTTGTCATCGGATTCAGGAAACCCCAATTGCGTCACCATCCAAGGAAGGTTGGAAGCTACCCACGTTCCTATTCCTATAATTAGTGTTTGCAAAATAAACCCATACGACCGTTGACTTTCTGGCAATTTATCCGCAACCAAGGCTCGAAAAGGCTCCATGCTAATGTTGATTGAGGCATCCAGCACCCAAAGAAAGCCCGCTGCAATCCACAATTCAGGAGAATACGGCACAAAGAATAAGGCAAAGGAACTGAGAATAGCACCAATTAAGAAATACGGTTTCCTTCGACCAAAACGCACGGACCATGTTCGGTCGGACAAAAACCCGATGATTGGCTGAACAATTAATCCGGTAAGAGGCGCTGCAATCCAAAGCCCCGGAATTTCATCAGGTGTGGCCCCTAGAGTTTGAAAAATGCGGGACATATAGCCTCCTTGCAAGGCAAATCCAAATTGAATTCCCATGAATCCAAAGCTCATATTCCAAATTTGCCAAAAACTCAGCGCTGGTTTTTTCGATGTTTCCATGGATACTATTTTTCAATGACCATATAGCCCCATGGAGCTAACTTAAACGGCTTATTTGCTTTTTTAAATCGTTTACCAGTAAACACATTCGTCCATTGCGCTTTGCTATCCAAAGGACCTTTAACGGTTTGTTTTTCGGCAGTAAGGTTCAAATAAAAAACCACTTCATTGCCTGGAAATGAATTCGATAACCTCGTAATGGCAATGACTTTTCCACCGTTCAATAATTCGTACTTTTCGTAGGCTTCATACCTGTCTGTTGCCAGAAGATAATTACGATGCTTCAAAGCGTTTAACGTGGAGTAAAAAGGGACCATGTCCATTTTATCCCAATTAATCTGATCCTTTTCGAAAAACAACAAGCGACGGTTCAGCGAAGTTTCTTGTCCGTTATAAATCAATGGCATACCGTTCATGGCATACGACAAAACCGCCATTACATAGCGTGCATCTCCCATGCGCTCCATTTCGGTACCATTCCACGAGTTTTCATCGTGATTTGATGTGAAATACATGCGAATGGCTTTTTTAGGATATTCCTTGTCCTTTTCTTTATAGGTTAAGATTTCAGATGGCTCTGCTTTGCCTTGAGCGATTTTATTCATGATATGGTGAAATTCCCAACCATAGGTCATATCAAACGCTTGGTGTTGGTCAGCTCCTTCGGATTCTGCCAACATGAACATGGGTTTTACCGTTTCTAATTCCTTTCTTGCCTGTAACCAGAAATCCATTGGGACCCATCCTGCCACATCACAACGAAAGCCATCGATATTGCATTCTTGCACCCAATATTTCATGGAAGCAATCATTTCTTTCCGCATCGCTTGGTT
>JBJOJZ010000068.1:0-5796 GCA_046046325.1 Bacteroidota bacterium | reverse complement strand
TATCAATTGCAAAAAGATGAGGTTTTTGTGACCAAAGAACATGTGCAAGATGCCAAGGAACCGTTTCGATGGATTGCAACCGATGACATGACCACCACCATCCCTTTCATTAAGGGAAATGAGTTCAATTACAATTGGCTTATCGGTGATTCTAACAAGAATTACGGATGGTTGTTGTTCATTCCTATCGTGATTTTTATCGTGATTGCGGTGTCCAACGGAGCGAACATGACCGACGGACTTGACGGACTCGCTACTGGTACTTCTGCAATTATTGGTCTTGCCTTAGCGGTACTCGCTTATGTTAGTTCCAACGGTAAGTTTGCAGATTACTTGAATGTTATGTATATCCCTCAAGCAGAAGAGCTTGTGGTGTTTATTGCAGCTTTCGTAGGGGCCTGCATCGGATTCCTTTGGTATAATTCCTATCCCGCTCAGGTGTTTATGGGGGACACCGGCAGTTTGGCGTTAGGGGGAATCATCGCCGTTTTTGCCATATCCATCCGCAAAGAATTATTGATTCCTGTGCTCTGCGGTGTTTTCTTGATTGAAAACCTTTCCGTAATGCTGCAAGTGGGGTATTTCAAACTGACCAAGAAACGCTTTGGGGAAGGTCGGAGGATTTTTCTAATGGCACCTTTGCATCATCATTACCAAAAAAAAGGCCTACACGAGGCCAAGATTGTTGCGCGATTTTGGATCGTAGGAATCCTATTAGCGGTCATTACCATTGTTACCTTAAAGCTTCGATAAATTGCCCTATAATTACCAACATATCGTAATATTGGGCGCTGCAGAAAGCGGAATTGGAGCGGCAATTTTAGCCGTTTCCAAGGGATTTTCTGTGTTCGTTTCGGAAGGTCAATCCCTTAGCGATGAAACCCGGAGTTTATTAACCTCGGAAAATATGCCTTTTGAGGAGAACGGTCATACCTTGGATAGAATTCTTCAGGCAAGCCTTGTCATTAAATCTCCTGGAATACCTTGCGATATTCCATTGATTAAGACCATTAAAGAACGAGGAATTCCAGTTATTTCGGAAATAGAATTTGCTCGTCCATTTTCTAAAGGAAAAACGATTTGCATAACGGGAAGCAACGGTAAAACCACTACCACCTTATGGATTTATCACATCCTAAGAAAAGCCGGTTTGGATGTCGCGCTGGCGGGAAATATCGGTACAAGTTACGCGAAACAAGTAGCGCAAAACGATGCAGAGTGGTTTGTGCTTGAACTGAGCTCCTTTCAATTGGACGACATGCACGAATTTAAAGCGGATATTGCCGTAATGACGAATATTTCTCCCGACCATTTAGACCGATATAATTATGAAATGGAGCGTTATATCGCTGCAAAATTTCGAATCCTTCAGAACATGGATGAAGAAAGCTATTTTGTATATAATGCCGATGATACGGCGGTAGTGAGTGCATTAAATCGATCCTCTACGAAAGCCGTGCTTGCCCCATTCTCCCTATCAAAACCACAGGAATTCGGAGGATTTATCCAAAATGAAAATTTAATTATCAATATAAAAACAACAACAACTATGTCAATTCATGAACTCGCCCTCAAGGGTAAACACAATGCGCAAAATGCCTTGGCGGCAGGTATCGCTGCTAGACTTTTGGAAATCCGACCTGAACTTGTTCGGGAAAGTTTAACCGATTTTGAAAACGTGGAACATCGGCTGGAATTTGTCGCTAAAGTCAATGGCGTAGAATTCATCAACGATTCCAAGGCCACGAACATTAATGCCGCTTGGTATGCTTTGGAAAGCATGGATAAACCCACCGTATGGATCGTGGGTGGCGTGGACAAAGGCAATGACTATAGCGAACTTTCTGCCTTGGTAAAAGCCAAAGTTAAGGCGATTGTTTGCCTAGGGGTTGATAACCATAAAATCTTGGATGCTTTTTCATCTGAGGTGTCCCACATCGTTGAGACAAGTACCGCTAAAGATGCTGTTGAAGCTGCATTTCGCTTAGCCGGTAACGGTTCAACCGTGTTGCTGTCGCCTGCGTGCGCTAGTTTCGATTTGTTCAGCAACTACGAGGATCGTGGAACTCAATTTAAAAAAGCGGTACGTAATCTTTAAGCATGAAGAAAACGATTCCAATTAAAGGGGTTGATTTGGTCGAAGCACGTCAACAAGCATTGGTGCATCAAGCCAAGGAATGGGATATTAAATCTTGGGGTAAGTTCAACGGATTTGAAGTGTTTACTTGGGTGAATCCGAGCCGTGAAAAATTAATTGCGACCCTCGATTCAATGCCATTTCCTATCTTCTGGGTTAGCACGGAAGACGTGTTTTATGATCAATGCTCGGAATACCAAAATATTTTTCCAAACGTCAAAAACGTATTTATTTTACCAACTCACCATTCTTGTGAAGGTTTTCTAGGCGATACAGAGCCGATCGCATCGTTCTTTGAGGTTTTTCATAAACCCGAATTACTTCTACATAAAGGAATTGTGGTATTTACTGCAAAAGGAACCCATGGCGAGCTTTTGATCAATGACTTTACTTCCTCGTTAAATCCTACCCTAAAGAAATGAAAAAACTGTTGATTACCTATTTAAAGGGCGATTTGGTTATTTGGATTATAACGCTGTTGTTGTTGGCGTTATCCATTGTAACCGTTTACAGTTTTGTCCCAATTCTTGTAAAAATGGAAGGAAGTAGTCCTTTCCATTATTTGTTCAAACATATGATATATGTAGTCCTTGGCTTCGCTTCCATCTTTTTTATACACCGAGTCGATCCTAAGTATTTCTCCCAGATTGCAAAGTTTAGTTATTATTTTGCCGTTGCTCTCCTCATTTTTACCTTCTTTTTTGGAAAAGAGGTCAACGGCGCTGGAAGATGGGTTTCTATCCCCCTAGTAGGTTTAACCTTTCAATCTTCGGATTTTGCCAAGTTGGCCCTTTTTCTCTATTTATCCAAGTTGTTGGTGCGTAAAAAAGAGAAACTCAACGATTGGAAGGAAGGAATATTACCCTTAATGATTCCAATCGTGGTTATTTGTGGCCTAATTTTTAAAGATAATCTTTCCACCTCCTTACTCGTTTTCGCGTTAGCCATCGCGGTTTTATTCATTGGCCAAGTACCTATGTCTAAATTACTCACCATGGGAGGGGCAGGGGCTCTTTTGCTGGTGGTGGTAATTGGATTGCATACAGCTATTCCGCAAGCGAACATTTTACCAAGGTATGAGACATGGAAAAACCGTCTGGCAAATAAAGTGACCACCGAACAAAATGTTATTGAGAATGCGCAAGCATTGGATGCTAGAAGAGCGATTCATGCCGGTTCCTGGGTGGGATTGGGGGTGGGTGATGGAAAACTCAAGGAATACCTTCCAGAGGCTTACGCTGATTTTTACTACGCAAGTTTCGTGGAGGAATTTGGTTTTGTTTCAGCGCTGATTTTAACGTTTATTTATATGGTACTGTTGTTCAGAATTATTCGAATAGGACTGAAATCAGACCAATTGTTTGAAACGTATGTTTGCATGGCAATTGGTTTGCATTTACTAGCGCAAGCAAGCATTAACATGTTGGTTTGTACCGGGGTTTTCCCAGTGACTGGTCAAAACATGCCCTTTCTCGCTATGGGGGGCTCGGCCTTGCTCATGGCTTGTGTTTCCATTGGAATAATTCAAGCAATTGCCGTGAAGCAAAATGCAATTTCAACTTCTCAAACGGACGAGGAATGAGTTTAGAACGCGTCATTATTTCAGGTGGGGGTACAGGAGGTCATATCTATCCTGCCATCGCCATTGCTAAAGCTATTCAACATCAATTTCCGAATTGTGACATTTTATTCATCGGCGCAAAGGGTCGAATGGAAATGGATAAGGTTCCTCAAGCCGGCTTTCAAATACAAGGACTCACCATCGCAGGGTTCAATCGTAAATCCTTGCTAAAGAATTGGAACCTTCCGTTTAAAATATTGAGCAGTTTGTTAGGCGTTCGATCGATGTTAAAAAAATTCAAGCCGCAAGTGGTTATCGGTGTTGGTGGTTATGCCAGCGGACCAACCCTTAAAATGGCGCAATGGATGAAGATTCCAACGGTTATCCAAGAACAGAATTCGTACCCTGGAAAAACGAACTTGCTTTTAGCTAAAAAGGCCTACGCTATTGCGGTTGCTTATGACAATATGGACCGCTTTTTTCCTCAAGAGAAAATAGTTAAAACAGGTAATCCAGTCCGGACAGATATCATGAATTGGAGGGATAAAAAATCGGAGGGTTATCATTTCTATGGCTTGGATGCTTCGAAGAAAACGGTTTTTATTATGGGCGGTTCTTTAGGGGCTAAAACCCTCAACGATGCGGTGTTGAAGCAATTAAATGCTATTAAAAATCGGGACGATATCCAAGTAATTTGGCAATGTGGATCAACGCATTTTCCCATAATTCAACAATGTTTGCTGCCCGAAAATCTTCACCTTTTCTCCTTCATTGAAAAAATGGATCTGGCTTATGCCATCGCAGATGTAATTGTTTCAAGGGCGGGCGCAACGTCTATTTCAGAGTTGTCCCTGGTTGCTAAACCCACGATTTTGGTTCCTTCTCCCAATGTGTCGGAAGACCACCAAACAAAAAACGCCAAGGCTTTAGTTGAAAAAGAGGCAGCAATTATGGTGGCAGATGCTGAAGTTTCGGAGCAACTTTGGAACCGTATTTTTTTGCTTCTGGAAGATGAAAAATTGGGGGAGAGAATGTCGGATTCCCTACATGGTTTTGCCTTGCCTAACGCTACCAACGAAATCGTTATTATTTGCACAAAAGCCATCGAACATGAATAAAATCAACGCACCTTTCGTGTTTTTTATGGGTATTGGGGGAATTGGAATGTCCGCGTTGGCGCGGTACTTTTTAGGGAAAGGAAAAAAAGTGTATGGTTACGATAGGACGCCATCAATGTTAACCAATAGCCTTGAAAACGAAGGCGCTAAAATCCTATACGAGGATAATTGGGTCTCAGCATTGGAAGCATTAGATCCATCGAATTGCTTGGTGATAATAACCCCGGCAATCCCGCCTACAAGTAAGTTGTTAATTGCTTTTGAGTCCAAAGGATTTACGCGCTATAAACGAGCTGAAGTTCTTGGGCAAATCACCCGCAATGAAAGATCCTTAGGCGTTGCAGGAACCCATGGGAAATCCACGACATCTACCATGCTTGCTTTTTTGCTGAGTCAAACAAATCAAGGCTGTAATGCTTTTCTTGGCGCCATCGCAACCAATTTTGAAAGCAATTACGTTTTCTCAGAAACTGCGGAATATACGGTAATGGAAGCGGATGAATTCGATCGTTCGTTTTTATTTCTTTCACCCCTTGCGAGCATTGTTACCTCTGTTGATCCGGACCATTTAGATATATATGGTAACTCAGAAAAGTTCATGGAAGGGTTCCGTCAATACGCTATGAAAATTGATCCGCAGGGGGTATTAGTTGTTCGTGAAGGTATTGCCTTATCGGGGCTATGCCGCAAAGTGAGTTACGCTTTGGAATCGACCACTGCCGATTATGTCGGATTCAACCTAAAAGAAAGCGATTATGGTATTACTTTTAGTTTGAAGACCCCTACTACAAGCTATGCGAATATTTGCATTGGAATCAACGGTGAACATAACGCCGAAAATGCGGTAGCTGCTCTTGCGCTTTGTGCTGAGTTAGGAATCAATCTTGAATCCTTGATCCCTTCTTTTTCTAATTTTCGCGGGATAAAGCGCAGGTTTGAAATGGTTTATAAGACAGAGCATATGGCGTTTATCGACGACT
>JBJOJZ010000043.1:0-16860 GCA_046046325.1 Bacteroidota bacterium | reverse complement strand
TTTAACGTAGCTGTCGTTTGGCAGTTGGTTGATACGTTATTCGCGCTTGGCGCTTGAGCAGCTGAAACCGATACAGTTACGGGAACTAATTGGGAGGCACACGCCCCTGTTCCAGCTTGCATGTAGTACGTTGTATTGGCGTTTAGCACAGGAGTAGTATAATTAGCTCCCGTAGCTAATTGTCCGGAACCGTTGGCATTAGCAAACCATGTTATAGGTGAGCTTGAAGATCCGCTGATGTTAGCTGCAGATTGGCAATTCACCGTTTGGCTGGCGGCAGATGGTGCCTGAGCCTGGTTCACCGTTACCAAAACAGGAACCAATGGTGAGATGCACGGTTGGTTTTGATAAGTTACCGTAACCCTAGCAAATTGTCCAGAAAGCGCTCCGTTGCCGTTGAAAAGACCAATACAATCGAAGTAATTAAACCTAAATTGATTGGCTCCTCCTACAACATACTGATTCCCAGGGAAATTTAGCGTAAAAATCCCATTATTTGTACCACTGCAATTGCAATGTGCATTCGGAGTTATTGAAGATCCATTGTTGTTGTTTAGGAGGGTTTGGACAGAACCGTTAGAACATTTCACCCCAAAACTCAACTGAATTTGAACATTGGTAATTACTGTACCTGCGGGTAAATTATCGTTCCAATTAAACCCACGTAAACCACCACCGCAATTATAAAACGATCCAGCTCCACACGATGAACCCATATTGAAAAGCTGTGCGGTTGACGTAATCGTATATACTTGTGTTGAACTTTGTGCAGCAGCACTAGCCCCTCCCACGTAATACGTCGTATTTGCGCTGAGTACGGGTGTAGTAAAGTTGGCGTTGGTTCCTACCTGGTTTGTACCTGCAGCATCCGAATACCATACATACGAATTGGCTCCTGAAGCCGTAAGTGTTGCGGTTGTAGCACAATTGGTAGATACGTTGGACGCTGATGGTTGTTGTACGTTTGGTGCTGCTGTCACAGGAACAATTTGTGACGCACAAGCACCTGCCCCCGCTTGTAAGTAGAAGGTTACTGGAGCATAAATTTGAGGCGTAGTATAGGAATTACCGGATCCAACTTGACCTGTTGCGTTAGAGTTACTGTACCAAATTATTGGGGCATTGGAACTTGCAGTTAAAGTGGTTGTTGATCCACAATTTACGGAGGCATTGTTTACGGACGGATTGCTCGCAGGGTTAATCGTAACTGTTACGGGAACAAGCTGTGAGGCACAAGCTCCTGTGCCTGCTTGAATATAATAGGTCGTATTGGACGTAAGGACGGGGGTCGTGTAGTTAACTCCTGTTCCAACCTGACCCGTTCCATTGGCGTTGCTGTACCAATAAAGAGTTGAATTATTGGCTGCGCAACTTAAAGTAGTTGATGATTGACAATTGATTGACGCGTTATTCGAGGATGGTGTTTGCGCTTGCGGTACAGTAACGGTAACAGGAACAATTTGAGAAGCACAACCACCTGATCCAGCTTGCACATAATAGGTAGTGGTTTGACTCAAGCTTGGAGTTGAGAAATTTGCACCAGTACCCACCTGACCAGTACCATTGGAATTGGCATACCATGTCATACCGCCATTAGAACTTGCGCTTAGGCTAGCCGTTTGATTGCAGCTTATCGTAACATCATTCGCCGTTGGCGTAGAAGGCACATTGGCCGTTACCGTAACAGGGGTGAGAGCCGAAACACATCCTGAAACGTTCTGATTAACGTAGTACGTGGTTGTGGCGTTAAGGACAGATGTGGTATAATTAGCGCCCGTTCCAAGCTGTCCAGAACCGTTGCTGTTGGCATACCAAGTGAACGTACCGTTACCCGAGGCCGTTAATGACGCCGTTTGTCCGCAAAAAATGGATACCGGATTTGCCGTTGGTGCAGCCGGAGTGCCTGATACGGTAACCGTGGTTGATGCACAACCGTTGCTGAAATAACCGTTAGCATAATTTCTACAAAAATAGGTGGTGGTACTGTTTGGATTGACGTTAATGCTCGTTCCAGTACCGATGAAGGTTGAGCCGCAACCTCCCGTGTACCAATACACGGTTCCAATGGGATTTGAAGCGGTTAGGGTTACGGTTTGGCCAGGATTACACAAGGGATTCACGTTGCTGTTCGCAGCACTTGGATTAGCTGGTACATCGATGTAATTTACATAAACGTACAAATAATTTCGGCGCTGATAAGTCGTATTGCAACAACAATTGGATCCCCAAGTACGGTATCCTCTCCACCAAAAATTCATCGTTCCTCCTCCCCAATTGCCGTTGTTACTGGTGTAGGTTGGCGTATTCACGTTATAGGTTCCTCCGCCCCAGCCATTTCCTTGGAATTGTCCTTGGTAGGCTGCGTTTAAACCGATTTGTGAAATTCCTTCTGACATATATCCCCCTCCAGTAGCCGTCACCTGCCATTGGGCATACCAACCGGTGATGGTTCCTGCGGGCACATTCACTCCCACGGTGTAACTGCAACCGTAATTATACCGCTCAAAAGGATAAATTCCACCTTGATAGCTGGAAGCGGTTGGATCAATTACTACAGGGAAAACCCGTGCATCATCCAAAATCCATGAGGCCGGAACAACCGTGGTTAGATGTAATTCATTTCCAGCGATTTGGTAAACGTATTCTCCCAATATTGGGCGTGTCGTTTTACCGTATTTCTCAGATAGGTAGGTTTGATCATAACACATAGGAAGGTTGAAAAGCACTAAATCCTCGCCATTTGCACCGCGTAAAGTTAATTCCCCCTTAAAGCCAAAAAGTCCATTTTCGCCAACACCCTCAACGATGGATGCGCCATTCGGAATTTGATAAACTTCCGTAAAATGTACGAATTGATCTGGGGTAAGCCACGTTGGCTTGCTATTGAACACATAGTCGGTTTCAACTTCCGCCAAATCGAATTTTATCCGACGGTCTGTTCCCTGCCAATAGTTTTGTTGGGTAATGCGGTTGGCCTCCTTGTCGAAACGAAGGCTGGCTAGGTTCCGGTCCGAGGAGCTGGTTACCACATTACCTGCCTTATCCGTGATTTTGAAGGACGTTTTCTGACCAAACAAAAGCCTTCCGCCGGATTTATTGTATCCGAAAACGGTGGCACCATCCGAAGGGTTAAAAGAGATTGGAACATCAGTTTTCTCAATGGTGTATATTCCCGTTTTTGCAAGAGTCATTTGTTTGTCATAGGTGTACCATTGGCCGTCATTTCCACGATAGTGCATTGGAAAATCACTGCTTTGTTTCGTATAAACACCTTCTGAGTTGATGTAGGTCTTCGAATACTCATCACGAAGATCTATGATTTCTTTTGAAATGGTTGCTGATTGTGCGTCCGCTTTCAAGGTAAATAATCCTTCTTCAAGATGACGCCCAGAAGCCTTTTGGGCATAGCTTGTCGAAAAAGATAAAATTAATACTAATAAAAGGAGTAATTTTTTGGCCATAATGGAAAAATTAAAGAGATTAAACAAATATAACCTTAACTGGCGATAAGAAATATTAGAATTATCAAAAAGAGCAATTGGTTGAGAATTGCGGTAGGTTCGTCGAACAACCTTATTCCAAGTTGGAATATCGAAAAAAGAGAACATAGTAGTAAGTTTAGGTTAGACAAAAGTCTTAATTAAAGCGAAGAGAAGTTGCCTAAAATGTACTTTTCCTCATCGATTCAGTGCCATTACGTAATTGTGACTAAGTAGTTTCACATAGGCTAAAAAGTCCTGAATAAAAAAAGTAATTCAAGAAGGGCTGATATCTTTAACCATCAATTGAAGGGTTCGTTGATGGTTGAATTCATTCACTTCTAAGGTGTATGCTACATTAAAGGATAAGCCCTCGGCGCAACAGTCTTCTTTTTCTGCGGCATTAAAGGCAATTCCTTGAAGCGAGAAGGGAAAACCAGGTTGTTGCAAAGTCAATTTAAGGTGCAATTCTTTTAATAATCGGCAATGGGTAGCATACACTCCTCTCGTGACAAAAACCGGCTTGGGGTTGCCGGGCCCAAAGGGCTCAAATTGCTCCAAAATGCGCATTAACTTGGGTATGCTTGACGTTGATTCGTTGACGAATATTTGATGAAAATCCAATTCCGCGTCGTACACCAATTCGGGTTGCTTTGAATGGGTTTCAAAATAGGTTGCAGCAAGGGAATTCATCTTTCGTTTAAACTCCTCGAAATCCTCCTTCTTTAATGACAATCCCGCTGCATGCTGATGTCCACCGAATTGAATCAAGAGTTCCTCGCACGATATGAGTGCCTCATGGATATCGAAACCCATTACGGTTCGTGCCGATCCGGACAATATTCCGTCTATTTCGGTAAGAACAATGGTAGGAAGTGGCGATGATTCCATTAAACGAGAAGCAACGATTCCAACGACTCCTTTATGCCAAGAAGCGTCATAGAGAATGTTCACCGAGCGCGTTGGGTCTTCTGCTTCCAACAATTCCAACGCATGCTGGGTAATTTTTTGATCCAGGTTTTTTCGTGTGGCATTGTCTTCTTCGATGGCCTTAAGTAACTCATCCAGGTTGGTATTTGAAAGGCCCAACATGCATTCAACGGCCGTTCGTCCGGTGCGAATTCTACCCGCGGCATTAATCCTAGGTGCAACCCCAAAGACAAGATCGCTTAAGACATAGGGCGATTTCTTGTTCGCAGCCGTTAGCATTTTTTTAAAGGCTAGCCTCGGATGGTCGTTCAACCTTTTCAAGCCATGAAAAGCATAAACACGGTTCTCGTCGGTTACTGGGACAATATCTGCAGCAATACTTAAGGCCAATAAATCCCACTGAGCCAATAACTCATCGTTAGGCCAATTATTCTTTTGGTAAAGTCCTTCTAATAATTTCATGCCCACACCTGCGCCTGAAAGCCCATCAAAAGGATAACCTTCGCCGGGAATTTTGGGATCCAATAATATCGCTTGGGGCAATTGAGTTCCAGGCTCATGGTGATCGCAAACAATTACTTGAATTCCCTTGTCTCTAAGTTGTTGAATCAAATCCACGGATCGAATACCACAATCCAAGGTAATGAACAATTGTACGCCATCGCTAATTGCGGCATCAACCCCTTGTTGACTCAAGCCATAGCCTTCGGTATATCGATCTGGGATGTAGTAATCCAATCGATCTGTTTTGTTACCTAACACGTTCATCATGATGGCAACCGCGGTGGTGCCGTCCACATCGTAATCTCCGTACAACCGAATTTTATTCATGTTTTCCAGCGCTTTGGATAATGCATCGACCGCCTCGTTCATCTGATGAAACAAAAAGGGATCGTTAATCTGGGAAATTTTCGGTCGAAAAAAACACTCCGCTTGGTCAAAGGTGGTAATGCCTCTACGGACCAACAGTGAGGCGATCAATGGGTCTATTTTAACGCTTTTCGATAGTACATTAATTTGCTCCGATAATGCAAGATTATCGTGTGCTTTCCAAGTAAAATTCATTGGGTAAATTTATGGGTAAAACGCAAAATACGTCGTTGAATGAAAATAATTGTTTATTTTCGAACAACTTTAAATCTTTAATTATGAAAATGAAAAATGTACTTTGGGTAGCGCTAGTTGGTGTTGCCGTATCTTGCACCGTAAGCAAGCGAATTGACCGATGGGGATACCGTGTTTCTTTTGATAAAAAATCTCAAGGCGTAGAGACGCCTGCCAATGAGGTCGCAACGCAACACGAAACAACCCTAGCAAACACCTTGAAGCAACAACAAAATGTTTCGTCAAGCGAAGTGAACACGGTTGCTTTAACCGTTCAGACACCGGAAAATCCCGCTGCTATGGTAACAAATGAAGCGTTATCAAAAGTTACAATCACAGAACAAAAAGCACCTGTGGAAAAAGTTAAACCAACAGCAAAAGAATTAAGAGCCGCAAAAACCATTGCCAAGCAAATGAATTCATTGGAAGCGAAAGTTGGTGGAGGTTTAACACCAAGTACTGGTGTTTTAGTGCTTCTTGCACTTTTCATTCCTCTTTTGGCCGTTTACTTATATGAGGGAAGCTGGACTAAGCGATGCACTGTCAATTTGATCCTTTGCCTATTGTGCGGTTTACCAGGAGTAATTCATGCATTAATTGTTGTTTTGGGATAATAAAACATTGAATCAAATCAGATTAAAGCCGGGAATTTAATTTCCGGCTTTTTTATTAAACTCCTTCAAAGAACCAATAGCAGCACTTATGCATTGCTCATGGCACTCTTGGGAATATCGAACAATGTTCCAACGATTATTTTCCTTGTTCAACACATTGAAACGGTCAAAAAAGTCAACACGTAATTGTTGACCTAATGCTTGAACTAAATGCGTGATTTTGTCAATAGAACAACCCGATGCTTTGGCAACTAACTCGTCTGCAGCAACCACGATGGCTGCTTGCTCAAAACAAAAAGCAGAGGCTTTCAATGGGGTGCCGTGCGAGGACCAGCTCCTAACAAAGTCTTGAAGCGCACTTTCTACCTGCTCTGATTCAACGTCGGTAAGTTTGCGATTGGCAACAAAAACCCAAGTTCTTAAATCCATAACATTGGTTTATAGGTCTGCTGCTTGAGCAATTAACTCGGCTACATCTAGCACCTGAATCTCTGCCTCTTTATTAAAGTTTTTTACCCCATCGGTCATCATGGTATTGCAAAAAGGACATCCCGTTGCAACAATTTGCGCATTAGCCGCTAGTACATCTTCGGTACGCTCAATGTTAATTTCCTTATTTCCCTTCTCCGCTTCCTTAAACATCTGAGCACCGCCTGCGCCACAACAAAGCCCATTGGTTTTACATCGCTTCATTTCCACCAATTCACCGTCGAGCTTTTCAATTAATGCTCTTGGCGCCTCGTAAACACCATTGGCTCTTCCGAGGTAGCATGGATCATGAAAGGTAATTTTTTTCCCTTTAAATGTGGCACCTCCTTCTAAGGCGAGTTTACCCGTATTGATTAAATCCTGAATTAATTGGGTATGATGTAACACTTCGTAATTGCCCCCTAGTTCTGGGTATTCATTTTTGAGCGTATTGAAGCAATGCGGACAGCCCGTAACAATACGTTTTATTTCGTAACCGTTAAGGACTTGTATGTTCATCTGGGCTTGCATTTGAAAGGTGAATTCATTTCCCGCCCTTCGAGCGGGGTCACCGGTGCAAGACTCTTCGGTTCCCAAAACGGCAAACTTCACCTTACAGTGCGTAAGAATTTTAGCAATGGCTTTGGTTATTTTTTTAGCTCGATCGTCGAAGCTACCAGAGCACCCAACCCAAAATAAAACTTCGGGGGTTTCGCCTGCGGCCATCAAATCGGCCATCGTTGGAACTTGCAAATTCATTCGTTTAATTTTCTTCGGTCCATTTCATTCGATCCGCTTGGGAGAACTGCCAAGGCGCACCGTTGTTTTCAATATTCGTGAGCATCCCTGTTAATTCGGATGGAATTTTTGACTCTTCCATCACTAAAAACCTTCTCAAATCAATAATGATGGAAAGAGGGTCGATGTTCACTGGACATTCTTGTACACAGGCATTGCAACTCGTACATGCCCACAACTCTTCGGGGGTAATGTAGTCGCCTAACAAGGACTTACCATCTTCAAGATTCATCTTGTTATTTCCAACCTCACTCAATCGGTCACGAGTATCCATCATGATTTTTCGGGGAGAAAGCAACTTACCGGTTTGATTGGCTGGACAAACGGAGGTACATCTTCCACACTCTGTGCAGGAGTAGGCATCCAAAAGTTGTTTCCAAGTAAGGTCTTGAACATCTTTAGCGCCGAAACGCTGAGGCGTGGAATCATTTGCTGGGGGAGCATAAGGATCGGCATTAGGGTCGAGCATCAACTTTACCTCATTCTCAACGCTTTCCATGTTCGTGAGCTTTCCTTTGGCATCGAGATTTGAGAAGAACGTATTCGGAAATGCAAATAAAATATGGAGGTGTTTAGAGTATGGCAAATAATTCAGGAAAACGAAAACCATTATAAGATGGCCCCACCAACCTACGGATGAAATCAAATGCAACCATTCCGGACTACTCACGCTTCCAAAGAAAAGAGGACCTAAATACTGGGTCACAGCAAATCCATATCCAGCGTTCGAACGCAAGATTCTATCTGCTTCATCCGCACCGTTCATCATAAAAATGAATAGGATGAGAAGCAGCTCAAATAAGAGGATTAAATTGGCATCGTTTCTCGCCCAACCATTTAAATCAGGGGAGGAAAACCGAGGTAACTTGATCAGGTTTCTACGCGAGAAGAAGATCAATGTGGCAACAAACGTTAAAACCGAAAGAACTTCAATTGAACTGATAATAAACCTGTAGAGATTATCGAATCCTTTATGGTAAAAAAATCGATGTGACCCAGTGAATCCATCGATAAAAACCTCCAAGAGTTCAATTTGGGTAATGACAAAGGCTATATAAAAAATAAAATGGAGTATTGCCACTAAGGGCCGAGTAAACATCTTTTTTTGACCGAAGGCCACCAATAGCATGGTTTTCCATCGTTCCCCTTTACGATCGGATCGGTGAACCGATTTTCCCAATTTGATTTGTTGGACGATGGAACGCATTTTCCATGAAAACAAAACGATTGAAGAAACGGAAACCAAGGCAAATGCAAGCACCGAATAGTTCATATTATTCAGGAATTGAATCCAACACTTTCTTTAACTTAACCTGTTGTTTATTGGTCAATTCTAAGCCCTTGTTTTTTCGACCAAAAACTGAAATATGAATGTAGCGCTGAGGATTCGCTTGGAGATCATCGACAAGTTCTTGAAGTTCATTATTGGTTTCCACTAATTCCGTGTATAATTTCTCATCCTTTACCAATTTACCCAAGGTTCCTTTTCCTTGATTGATGTCTTCCAACGCAAAGTTCAGTTTTTTCAACGTTGTTTGTGCTTCTAAAATGGTTCCTTTGAAATCTGCGCTCACTAAATCGTCCGTGATTTTTTTTGAATTCCCAATAATTTCATTGACCGCGTCATTGCTCTTTTTGATATTGGAGGTAATGCTTTCCACATGGTCCATAATCTTCGCAAACTGAACCTTTTCCTCAGCAACAAAATACTTTATTTCTTGGGCTAAATCTCCAATATTCTTGATGGTTGATTTCAATTCATGAATGCTCTGGGAAATTTCATTCGAACCGTTTTTATCGAATACCCCGGACAAGGAATTTACCATCCCATCAATATGTAAAATGAGCGATTGCAATTTCTGAGAAATAGGGTCTGCGTATTGTTTTACTTGTGAAAACATATCGGCAGCCATTTTTCCAGGAATTTCATCTCCAGACTTATAAAAACCTTTTTTTGTTGAGGTGGGATAATTGACAATTAAGCCTTTCTTCAACAAATCCAGTGATCCTAATTCAATAACCGTCCCTTTCGGCAAGGCAATGTCCGATTCACTGATACTGAATTTTATTTTCACGCGGCGATTCTCAGCGTTCTTGGGAATGTTCTGAATGTCTAAAACCTTTCCAATAATTACTCCGTTCAAGGTTACATCGCTTGATACCATTAATTGTCCTGAATTTGAAAAGTAAGAACAATAGGTATTATCTCCTCCGAAAAGACTGTACCCTTTCAAAAAATTAATCCCAATAACCAATAACACAATAGAGGTTAAGGCGATTAATCCTGCTTTAATTTCTTTCGTAAACTTCAAAGCTTATTTTTCTGCTAATTTAATGGCTTTTTCGATACTAATGCGCTCTCCTTGTGAGAAAGCAATGACAAAAGCGCTTGAAAAGCCCTTTTCCTGCATGGATAACTTATGTTTTTTTGCACCATCTAAGTCTTTAACAAAGATACCGGTGTAGTATTTATACAAATTATCCTGAAAGTACTCGTACACTTTTTCTCCTTTGAATTTAGTCGAGGACAAATCCAATTGTACTGCAGAGGACACTACCTGAACGCTAAAAAACACCTCAGATGACGGAGTCTTTTGGGTTGTGTCTTTGACAACAGGAGGAGGGCTAATTATACTTTGATTGTTAGGAACCTCGGAAGCCGTTTTCCCTTCATAGCTTAATTTATACGAACTGAATGCATTAAACATGGCTTTTGCCATTTTATCTTGACCATCTGTTTTACCGATAAACGCCTCTTCAGTTGGATTCGTTAAAAAACCGGTTTCAATGAGCACGCTTGGCATTGCGGTTTTGTACAAAACCAAAAAACCTGCTTGTTTTACGCCACGATCGTAACGCCCTATCCCCTTAAACTCTTTTTGAAGCGCACTGGCAAATTTGATGGCATTATTGAGGTTCACATTTTGTTGCAATTGAATGGCGATCATAGCATCTGGAGTTAAGTCGAAATCCTTGTATTTAGCGCCTTTGTCGTCTTCCAAAGAAATGATTGAGTTTTCTCGTTCCATTACTTTCTTTTGGGATTCGGTTCGGTGCAATCCCAGAACATAGGTTTCCGTACCGTACGCTACGGTACTACCAGCATTGGCATGGATGCAAATGAATAAATCAGCGTTGGCTCGGTTTGCAATATTCGCACGTTCAATGAGTTCTACAAAAACATCGGTTTCTCGGGTATACTTGACAGAAATTTCAGGGAAAGACTCTTGAATCAACTTACCTAATTTTAAAGCCATCGACAAGCATACCTCTTTTTCGTTGGAATATCCCCCATGACATCCAGGGTCCTTACCCCCATGACCAGCATCGATCACCACGGTTTTGAGTTTGGCCGTTGACTTTGTTTGACTTAGTAGTAAGGATGGAACAAGAAAAAAGTAAACGCAGATAAGTCCAAAATATCCCCTTGAATTCCTGCCTTTTTTTAATAGTTTTGTAAAATTCTGCATATCGTGTTCGAAAATACATTTCACGCCCTTCCAAATTGATGCCAATCCGATTTTTTTTCTTCGTTGGAGTGTTGATAATGTTTACGGCACTAAATGGTCAAGGAATTTATCTAGATACACTGTATCAAAACCAAGCGGACATTGATGAAATTATCCGTTACGGAGCAAGGGATTCGAGTTTTTACGATGTAAAGACCCAACGGGCTTATTTGTACGGAGGGGCTTACGTTGAAACGCAAACCTCAAAAATAACTTCCGGTTTGATGGTTATTGATCTTGCTAAGAATGAAATTGAAGCCACATATACCCTGAACAATCAGGGAGAAGAAATTGAATATCCAACTTTAACAGAGGGTTCGGAAACCCTTAATTGTCGTAGTATTCGGATGAATACCAACACCAAGAAAGCTTACATCGAAGCGCTTAGTGTGAAACAGGAAGAACTGTATTTTTATATGGGTGAAGCAAAACGATATCCAACGGAAGATATCCATCTAAAAAAAGGAAGATTAACAACTTGCGACCAAATTGAACCCCATTACCATTTTCAGCTTTCCCGTGGTGTGGTGATACCGGAACAGCGTATTGTTACGGGTCCCATGAACTTGTGGATTAGTGGAATACCTACCCCTTTTGGTTTGCCTTTTGCCTTTATACCTCAACAAAAAGAGCGGAATCGAGGGATCTTGTTCCCCGAAATTGTTCCAAGCTCTCCTTTAGGTTTTGGATTTCAGAACCTAGGTTATTTTATTCCAATAAACGATCGATTTCAAACATCCATTTATGCGAATTTATACAGCCGTGGAAGTTGGGGATTACGCAATGAAGTAGATTATGCTAAACGCTACGGGTATTCGGGAAGAATCGGAGTTGGATTTCAACAATTCAACAACGGTTTTCCAAATTATTCCCGCAACAACAAATTAACCTTGACATGGTCTCACAATAAGCAACAAAAATCCAATCCTCTTTGGCAATTCAACTCTAATGTAAATTTCATTTCCGACAACACGGCAAAAAACAATCCCGACCCCATTAATCCTGAATACTTCAATAACAGTTTCAATTCGGACATTAATTTGAGTCGGATTTTTCCTGGAAAACCTGTAACTATGGGAGCTAAAGTATCGGTTCGTCAAAATTCTTTGGCACAAAACGTTGCGCTCGTTGCTCCGGTATTCAATCTCAACGTTACACGTATTTTTCCATTTCAGAAACTTATTGCTTTTCCAAGGACGGAATGGGGAAAAGCACTTCAGAGAATCGGCATTACCTACAACATGGAAATGCAAAATAAAAGTACGTTTAGCGACAGCTTACTTCAAAATTTCAATATGTCAGGAATTGGAACTTCGTTTTTTAATGGGATAAACCAAGGCTTGGGAATACAAACAACCTTTGGATTGTTCAAAAATGCCATAAAAATTACACCCAATATGAATTTTGGGAATAAATTGAATTTTCAACAAATTGATAAAAACTATTCTCTATTTACCAATTCTACCATTACTGATACGCTTCAAAAGCTTGGATTTGCTCATGAACTAAATGCAAGTCTAAACGCAACCACCGTAATCTATAGTTATTATAAATTTATCGGGAAAAACAAGCCTATTTTAAGGCATTTATTAACTCCTACCATAGGATATAGATACGTTCCTAAGCTCAATGATTTAATCAGTAAATCCGTAGGCCCAAACCAAAGTATATTGATTTTTTCACCCTTTGAGCGCAGCATTTACACGGCTGGAAATACTGAAGCGGCTTCCTTTTTAAACTTCGGATTTAATAATACGTTAGAATTAAAGGTAAAATCCGACAAAGATACCGTTAGCGGATTTCGAAAAATTCGCATTTTAGACCAATTTTCTATTAGTGGAAATTACGATTTTCTCCGCGACTCTATGAAGCTTTCAGACTTATCCATCAATCTCAGAATAAGCCCTTTTCCTTGGATAAACTTTGTAGCGATTGGTTCATTTAGCATGTACTCATGGGAGGAAAGTACGGGTAAAACCAAAAAGCTTTATGCATGGGAAAACAGTCAGGGAATTGGAAGGTTAATGAATACAGGATTAAATTCGACAGTTACCCTAAGTCCTAAGAAAAGCAGAGCCCTCATTGAACAGAAGAAAGAGGAATTGAGTAAGTCATGGAATGCTGATTTTGCGTTTTTCGCCTTGCATCCGGAACAAGCGATTTATTTTGATATTCCATGGAAAATTAACTTGTCTCACGTTTATTCGCTTGTAACCAACACCAACAAAACGGCTGTAAATTCCAACGAGTGGAGTGTTGTGCAAACCTTAGCGTTGAACGGAGATGTTTCCTTTACGAAACGTTGGAATTTAGCAACGAATATAAACCTCGACGTAAAGTCTCAACGAATCACGAATATGAATCTTTCGTTAAACCGAAACATGCATTGCTGGGCCCTTAGTTTTTATTGGACGCCCATAGGCGGAAACAAAAGTTTCTTGTTAAGCATTCGCAACACTTCTTCGCTTTTCAAGGATGCAAAAATTGAAGTTCGAAAACCACCTTCTTTTTTCTAGGTTTACTCGCCGGAATTGTATAAGAGAATTTTTGGCCCAACAACCATGCGTATGGTGGTAATTCTCCTGTTAGGATTGTTCTTGCGAGCATCCTCCGTTTGATTTGGAGGAAGGTCTTCCCCTTTTCCTTCATACGAAATTCGGTAGGATAATTTCCATGTTACACCCAATGCCTTGAGTTGTTTTTCAAACTCGGCGGCCACTGCCTTTGCCCTTGCTTGTGAAAGTTCAAAATTCCTAAGTGCCCTTGTTTTTTCATCTCCTGCTCCCTGTTTATCAGAATAACCTGAAATGATAAGGATGGTTGAATATTCCTCTTCTGAGAAAATCATTTCGTTATGATGGTCCAGGTATTTTCTCCAAGTTGTTACCTCGGTTTTCACCGAATCAAGTAAGGTAGATATCATCTTTACCCCTTCTGCGTTGATTAAAGAACTGCCGGTCTCAAAACTAATATCTGCAGCGATATTTTTAATTTCCTTATTGGCAGAAATGAGTTCACCCATCGGCACAACATAAATATAGAGCAAATCATTCAGTTCCTTTGCAAGTCTCAAGGTTTTCTCATGACCTTCGGGGGAATAAGGGTCAGTCTCGTTGAGTTCTTTAACAATTTGTTGACTTCTCGCTAAAAGTCGATCCAGCTGAACATCAATTTCTTTTATGCGCTCTGTTGAATCGATGGAATAGAACATTTTTTTTTGCGCTTCTAACATAGCAATTGCTTGTTCCGCCTTCTCGATTTCCGCGGCTAGGCTCTTTTCACGTTCCGCTTGTTTACGGTTGAATGCATTAACTTCTGTATCGCCTCGTTGCCCATGAAAAATAGTTGTTGAATATTTCGGTTTAACCAATACCCCAGAATCTTTGCAGGAAAATGCCAAGAATAGAACTCCGATATACAGCATGTAAAGTACCTTAATTTTCATATTTACATTATTTAATTTTATTAAGATGTTTATCGTAAATATAAGTAAATTTTGCTCCGAAGAATATTACCTGTGCCGAATAAAACACCCATGCCATGAGGATAAATATTGAACCAATAAAGTCTCCTTTGCCTAAAAAGAAATAATGTTGAAGGTACCATTTAATCATTAACTGACTGAAAAACAAAAGTACAGCTGTTACCAAAGCTCCTTTGGTAGCTAAATCCCAAGAAATGTAGCCGTCGTGGTTGTATTTAAAAACGAAAGCAATCACAAGGAAATTCAATGCAATAGAAAAGAAATACTGCAACAACAAATAACCTAAATGTATCGAAGTAAACCATGAAGAGAGTATGCTGAATGCAAAAACCTGAAGAAAATACACCGTAAATATAATCAAGGCAATGAGCGCCAAATAAGACAAAGAAAGGAACCTGAATTTAAGCAACTCAAGGAAAACATTCAATTTCCTTTGTCGATTTTGTTCAATATCGAAAAAATCATTCATGCTATGTTTCAAGGATACCATGAATGCCGAACAGGAGTAAAGTAAAGCCGCAATCATGCTAAGGTTTAATAACCAAGATTGCGATCGTTGGTTAATGTTTTTAATATAGTCCGTAAAAAAGTGTATGTCGTTTAACCCAATGTTCTTCTTAAACAAATCGGTTATTACGCGTATGCAAAATTCTTCACCGAGGATTCTTCCAAAGCTCACAACGATCAAGTAAAGCAATGGAATCATTGCAAACAAGGTATAGTAAGAAATGGTGGCTGCATGCAAGTGGGCGCGTTCTTCAAAAAAGGCAGAAAAGGTCTCCTTAAAAACAGTGCGTATTTTCTTAAATGAATTCATCCGCTTTTGGGGTTATAGTAACGACAGGGCCTAAGGGTAAAGAATGGTATAAAATAATTTCCTCTTGATTAGCCGACAGGAAGCAATGAACGTAGAGCATTCCATTGAACCATGAGCGCAATAACTTTAGCTCCACACCTTGGCTCGATACTGAAAAACCAGTCGGACGAAAGTGAACTCTATTGCCTTTCCACATCATACTATTTACTGGTCCAAGGAGTTTGGCTGAACTCAAATGGGTTAAATCGAAGTACTTTTTCGTGGGTTCCGCGAACTTGGAGAGCTTTCCGTTGGTATTAAAAACAGCGATTTCATCACAGACCCCCATCATTTCCTGGACCTCATGTGAAACCATTAAAACGTTGTAAATACCCAGGTTAAAAAGCTGGTGTAAAAGTTCCTGTTTTTTAATGAAGTCAAGATGGCCAAGGGGTTCATCTAGAAGAAGCCATTGCGGGTTTATGGCAATTGCGCGAGCAATAGATAATCGTTGTTTTTCTCCCTCCGATAAATATTTTGCTTGCGTATTACCCACTTTTTTCAGCGACAAACCTTGCAGCAGTTGTTCAACCCGCTTTTCACGTTTGACAGTGGGCCAACCTAAAATCGCTTCTCGTATATTCTCTAAGCACGTATGATTCCAATCAAGGTTATAAGTTGAAGATACCAAAGCAATTTCATGCATGCCAGGTATAAGCCTTTGAGAGCTTTTTGGTAAGGTAACGCCGTTTAGAGCAACCTTTCCGTGTGACGCATCAGTGAAACCGGCAATAATGTTTAGTAAACTGGATTTCCCCACACCACTCGGACCAAGAATCCCATATATTTTACCAGACTTTAACTTAAAACTTAAATTCTGGAAAACGGTTCGATTTTCAATCCGAAGGCTCAAGCCTTGAATCTCAAGCATATTTAAGTTTACTTGGAATATCGCGGTTAGCAATATATACACCTGCTATTGGATTAATAAAAGGTTCATCGTCTTTTATTTCGATGTTCAATTGAAATTCATCAGTTGCATCGTTGAGAGAATAAGAATCCAATAAACTCTCAGAAATAGCAATATTCGAATGCTGATTATCCATGGTCAACAGGTTAAAGACCAACATGTTCGAAACTGGATAAGTGAAAGGCCCATCTGTCGGATGTATCCCTGTCAATTCATAGGTACTAGATGGCAACACATCGATTTTACAAACTTCCCGTACAAGTAATTCATCTTCCCAATGATGCCTTGCATTATCCTCCGATTCCTCTCCATTGAAATGGGTATCAGCTAATTCTTGAGAGAACAAAGCGTTTAATAAAGTACACCTTATGATACAAATCTTAGGAGTCATAGAATGCATTTGAAAAGTTTCTACGAAGGTAGTAAAACTAGCCTATGCGAGTTTGAAAAAAATAAGTAAATATTTTAGGGATAAGGCCACTAAAATGGAAAACTTTCTAATTTAGTACTATGAAAACACGATTTATTATTCCATCGGTTGCATTTTTTTATTTTAGCTTAACGGTTTGCGCGCAAACTAAACTTACTGCTTCAGAAAAAACCAACTTCACGCGATTCTTGAACAAAGGGGTTGAGTATTTTCAAGCAGAACGTTCTAATGATGCTTTAGAATCCTTAAAAAAAGCTGAAGCCCTTGATCCTGAAAAT
>JBJOJZ010000120.1:0-17120 GCA_046046325.1 Bacteroidota bacterium | reverse complement strand
GGATTTGATAGCAGCATGTGGTGAAATGAGGCGAATCCAATCCGATAAAATCCCGGGAAGTTTCGATGTTGAGACGTTTTACCGCTCAAAAGGAATCTCCTACCGTTGTTACATTCGGGATGATGCGACCCTAGTCGGTCAACATCCTGATTGGCAGGACAACGTTGAGCATTTTCGACAGCAACTTTCAAACATTTTCGACCGTGATCTTGCTAAAGGTGAATCAGGCTTAGCAAAAGCCCTTTTATTGGGTGATGGTTCCAGCGTTGACTCCACCAGCAAGGCTGCGTTTTCGGCAACAGGAGCCATTCATGTATTAGCAGTATCAGGAATGCATGTTGCTCTATTTGCACAGATATTACTCCTGTTGCTGGGTTTATTTCATCGATTCATTCAAAAAAGGACGATACAGATAATTTGCATTGGAATTCTCTGGTATTACGCCATTCTAACAGGACTTTCTCCGAGCGTTGTTCGATCCGTTACCATGTTTACAATACTTCAAATTGCACAGTTCCTCGGAAAAGAAAGTACTCAAAACCACTCGGTTATTTTGTGCGCATTTTTAATGGTAGTAGTGGACCCCAATTGCGTGATTGACATTGGATTTCAATTATCGTTCTTAGCAGTATTAGGAATTTCTAATTTTCAGAAACGCATGGAAAATTGGATAACCCCCAAAAATAAGATTTTGCGATTCCTTTGGTCAAATACTTGCGTTGCGATGGCTGCTCAATCTTTGACATTGCCTTTAACGCTCTATTATTTTCATACATTTCCCAATTATTTTCTTTTGGCAAACATTGGAGTAGCGGTAATTTCGGTTATGTCAATGTATTTGGGATTTGCATACCTTTTCCTTTGCGGCGTACCCTATTTAGGAGCAATTTGTGCCATTCCTTTTCAATATTCACTCAAGGCACTGAACCGATTTTTGGAAATAATAGCGAGTATTCCTGGAGCGATTGCCGAAGGTTACGTGATTTCAATAACCATTTGCATCCTTCTTTTGCTGTCCATTGCTTTAATGTTTTACGCTAAAATCCAATGGTTAATTCGTTGCATTCCTTTAACGGTATTAGTGATAATAATAACCATAAATCGACACCATAGACAACATGAAAAGCATCTGTACTTGCTACAGGGTAAAACCCCATTACTTATCATGAAACAAGGAACCTCTGCAACGGTTATTATGGATAAAAAACAATTTAACAGCTCTTTAAATCAGATTTGTTCTAGCTACCGAAAAATATATGCATTAGATCGTTTAGACACCCTTTATTTGGAGGACCAAGATTCCATTATTCTGCCTAAACTAACCCTCATTAGGCACAAAGGAAAGCTATCAGTAAACTTGAAAACATTGTCACACCAAACAACGCACACTTTCGTGTGGGAAAATAAACCTCAAGGATGGAGTACTCGAAAAATTATGTTGAACTAACGAGGATTATTCATTAACCATTTTACAGCTTCAGCAGCATTTAAAAATCCTCCGGTAATAGACAGCTCTTTTAATTTCGCTTTCTTTTTCGTTCCAGGAACAACCACCTTCTTTTTGTAGGGTGTTGTAGTATTCATGAGCACATCTTTAACCTCAACTGCCGTTAAATTCGGGAAATAGCTACGGATCAATGCTGCGACACCAGCCGTTGCTGGACTGGCCATTGACGTACCAGAAGCATCTTCGTATTTGGCATCAGGAACCGTTGAATAAATATCCACTCCCGGCGCGAAAAAATCAACCGTGGTGGCTCCATAATTGGAGAATTCTGCAATTATTTTCTTCGGACTTTTACTGCAGCTTGATGCTCCAACTTCAATCCAATTGGCATATTCTTTTCCGTTATCCGCTTTACGAGTTGGAAAGGAGATCTCGATATCCTTGTTTTTGGATTCATTTCCTGCCGCATGAATCAGCAAAACATCGTGATCCAAGGCGTACTGAATGGCTTCATCGACATAAGCTTTGTGCAACACGTAGTACTTCCCAAAGGACATATTAATCACCTTCGCACCATTGTCAACGGCATAACGAATGGCATTTGCAACATCTTTATCGCGTTCATCTCCGTTGGGAACTGCACGCAAGACCATGATTTGAACATTGGCTGCAATACCTTCAATCCCCAAACCATTACCTCTTTCTGCACCAATGATGCCAGACACATGGGTACCATGCATTGCATCCGGACCTTCGTAACGGTTGCAACCGTAATATCGGTTCGTTAAATCCATTGGATCATCACCAACCAAAACAGAACGCAGACTATCTGCATCCACATTGGCCATTTTCATTTGTCCTTCTAATGAACTTTTTGCCCCAGCAAGTTCCGCATCGAGTTGTTCTGGGGAGTAAGCCATAAGAATCAATCCCAAACGCTTTTTAATTTTCTCTTCGCGCTCATTAGACGGGGTGTAGTTCTTATTTGCTTCTTTGGAAAAAGTACCTCCTGATTGTTGCTTTACATTCGCAATATAATCTGTGATCAACTTGATATTTTGATACGACATTTGATTGTCCATTAACTCTTTTTCGTATACGGCTTTCATTTTCTTGTATTTACCATAGCGCTCCATATCCGTACTTGCCAGTCGTGTGGTATCCTTACCGGAAAAGTACTTTCTTTCAAGAAACACTAAACGCTTTAGTTCAGAAGCCTCATCCCCAATATCCTCAGATGGTCCACCTAAAAACGACCAGCCATGAACGTCATCGATGTAACCGTTGTGGTCGTCGTCCAAACCATTGTTCGGAATTTCGTCTTTATTCACCCAAATGATGTTCTTGAGATCTGGATGATCGGTTTCTACACCGCTATCAATCACACCTACGATTACTGGAACCGACTTGCGCCCGGAGAGTAAAGCATAGGCCTCCTCAGCCGCTGTACCATAAATACCATCCTTCTTTGGGCTTTTTAAATACCAATTTAACGGAGCATTAGGCTGGGCAAACAAGGAGAACGAACAACAAAATAGCGCGATCAACACACGTAATAGGCTTTTCATAGCATGAATTTTAAGAATGCGAAGGTAATTAATTCGTGAAAACTTTATCATATCCAATCCATAATTCAACCTTTTGAACTTATAAATGTTTTATTTTTGCAAACCTAAAAAAGGAACATCATGATAACAACTAAGTGCTTAATCATTGGATCCGGTCCTGCTGGTTATACCGCAGCAATTTACGCAGCGAGAGCAGAAATGAAGCCTTTAATGTACGAAGGCTTACAACCGGGAGGACAACTTACCACAACGAATGAAGTGGAAAATTTTCCGGGTTATCCTGAAGGAGTAACGGGGCCTGAGATGATGGTACAATTGCGAAATCAAGCCTTGCGATTTGAAACCGATATTCGATCAGGTTTCATCAACAAGGTTGATTTTTCTGGAGCGGTTCATAAATGTTGGGCCGATGATGGCACGGAAATTCATGCGGAAACGGTTATCATTGCTACCGGAGCATCGGCAAAGTATCTCGGACTCCCAAGCGAACAGCATTACTTGCAAATGGGTGGTGGTGTATCTGCTTGTGCTGTTTGTGATGGTTTTTTTTACCGAGGACATGAAACGGTCATTGTTGGTGCGGGAGATTCTGCTTGCGAGGAAGCACACTACCTCTCCAAACTTTGCACCAAGGTTACCATGCTCGTTCGAAAAGATGATTTTAGAGCCTCAAAAATTATGGCGGATCGCGTGAAAAAAACATCCAACATTGAAATTCTCTACAATACCGAAACGTTAGAAGTCTTGGGTAACGGACAACTCGTGAATGGCGTAAAAGTAAAAAACAACGTAACACAGGAGGAAAACATCATACCATGTACTGGTTTTTTCGTGGCAATTGGCCATACTCCGAACACGGAAATTTTTAAAGAATTCATCGACTTAGATGAAACAGGATATATTAAGTATGCTCAACCGGGTTCTTCGCGCACCAATGTTCCTGGAGTTTTTGTTTCGGGAGACGCTGCAGATAAAACTTACCGTCAGGCAATTACCGCTGCAGGGACAGGATGTATGGCCGCCTTGGATGCAGAACGATATTTAGCAAGCAAGCACTAAACAGAAAAAAGTGCTTTTTTCTTTCTTCGGTAAAAAACTAAGGATTAAATTTGTCAACGACTTATAACAGACCCAATGGATTCAACTTCAAATATCAATTACCTTCCATTAATGATGCAAGTTGCTGTTGCTGCTGGCTTTGTGATTTTCACGCTTGTGGCGACTCACCTTTTAACGCCTCGTGTTAAAACCGCCAAGAAGGAGGAGAATTTCGAGTGTGGAATTGAAGGTCAAGGAAATGCTCGTTTCCCAGTTTCGATTCGTTATTTCATGACGGCAATACTATTTGTTCTCTTCGACGTTGAAGTGATCTTTTTCTATCCTTATGCTGTCAATTTTCATCAATTAAAATTGGAAGGACTGCTTGCGGTAGTGATGTTTGTTGCATTTTTCTTAATTGGATTCATTTATGTTCGAAAAAAAGGAGCTTTAGAATGGGAAAAATAGAAGACTTAGAGGTTATCAATGGTGAAGGCTACCAACTAACTACCCTGGACAAAGCCGTTGCTTTGGCCCGATCTAACTCAGTTTGGCCCTTACCATTCGCCACTTCTTGCTGCGGCATTGAGTTTATGGCTACCATGGGATCCATGTATGACTTATCGCGCTTTGGAATGGAACGTATGAGTTTTACACCACGTCAGTCTGATTTGCTGATTGTTGCAGGAACTATCTCGAAAAAATTAGGACCTGTACTTCAAAAGGTATACGAACAAATGGCTGAACCAAAATGGGTTCTTTCGGTTGGCGCTTGTGCTTCCTCGGGAGGAATTTTCGATACCTACAGTGTGTTACAAGGGATCGACCGAATCATTCCAGTAGATGTCTATGTGCCAGGCTGTCCTCCTCGTCCAGAACAAATTATCGATGGGGTCATGAACATTCACCGCTTGGTTAAGCACGAGTCTATGCGTCGTCGATACAGCGAAGAATACCGTCATTTATTAAGCGAATATAAAATCGAAGTAACCAATGCAGAAAATGACAAATAGTACGTTAGCAGAGGCCTTGAATTCCCTGCTCGGCGAACGAATTGTTGCAAGCGAGGAGTTGTACGATGCATTGGTGGTTGAGGTATCTTCGGCTGATGCCTTTTCGATCATCGAAACCTTGAAATCAGACCCACAGTTATCCTTCAATTTTCTCACCTTAATTGGTGGGGTACATTACCCGGAAAATGAAGGGCGAGAACTTTGCGTGGTTTACCATCTGCACAGTTGGAAGAATGCCATTCGGTTGCGAATAAAAGCTTATTTACCTGCCCAAAATCCATCCATACAAAGCTTAACTTCCTTGTTTGAAACGGCGAACTGGATGGAACGTGAAACGTTCGATTTTTTTGGAATCAAGTTCGAAAATCACCCTAACTTAACGCGGATTCTTAATATGGATGAAATGGATTACCACCCCATGTTAAAAGAACACCCGCTAGAAGATGGTACTCGTGAGGATAAAGACGATCGCTTTTTTGGCCGCTAATTTACTTTTAGATGATGAACGCAAACGATAACCTTATTCGACTTTCCAACGGCCAAGTTTTATCCAAAGAAACGATTGACGGCGATATTGCTACCATCAACTTTGGTCCAACCCACCCTGCTACTCATGGAATATTTCAGAACATCTTGACGGTCGATGGAGAAAAGATCTTGAATTCAGTGCAAACCGTTGGTTACATCCACCGTGCATTTGAAAAACTCGCCGAACGTCGTCCATACAACCAAATTACTCCTATTACCGATCGTTTGAATTATTGCTCCTCCCCTATTAACAATTTGGGATGGCACATGACGGTGGAAAAACTTCTACAAGTAAAGGTTCCAAAGCGAGTAGATTACATGCGCGTAATCATCATGGAACTTGCCAGAATTGCTGATCACTTAATTTGTGATTCAATTATTGGCGTTGATACCGGTGCACTAACCAGTTTCTTTTACCCTTTTTCTGAACGGGAAAAAATATATGAGCTATACGAAGAAATGTGCGGTGCACGTTTAACGACCAACATGGGCCGTATCGGCGGTTTTGACAAGGATTTTAATCCTGTTTTTCACGCGAAACTCAAAGAATTCATTCGAACCTTTCCTGCGGCATTTGAGGAATGGAACGGAATGTTGGAGCGCAATAGAATTTTCATGGACCGAACCAAAGGGGCAGGTCCTATTTCAGCGGAACGAGCACTAGCCTATGGTTTTACTGGACCAAACCTAAGAGCAGCAGGCGTAGACTACGACGTTCGTGTAATGCATCCATATTCTTCTTACGAAGATTTCGATTTTATCATTCCTGTTGGGGTGAATGGAGATACCTATGACCGCTTTATGGTACGACAAGAAGAAATCCGTCAAAGCCTTCGCATCATTGAGCAAGCATACAACAATTTACCCGAAGGCCCCTTTCATGCAGAAGTGCCGGAATTTTTCTTGCCGGATAAAAAAGACGTTTACAACAACATGGAAGCCTTGATTTACCATTTTAAAATCATCATGGGAGAATCCGAAGTGCCGGTCGGCGAGGTTTACCACAGCGTTGAAGGAGGGAACGGAGAATTGGGTTATTATTTGATCAGTGATGGTGGACGATCACCGTACAGGCTACAGTTTCGTCGACCTTGTTTTATTTATTACCAAGCGTATCCCGAAATGATTACGGGGTCCAATATCAGCGATGCCGTTATCACCTTGAGCAGCATCAACGTTATAGCAGGAGAATTAGATGCATAAACTATGAGCCATTCCACCAAACCCATGTTATCCGCTGAACCCGTTGAATTTTCAGCAGAATTACTCGCCAAAATGGAAGAGGCTAAAACCCTTTTTCCTGACGGTAAACAAAAAAGTGCCTTATTAAAACTGCTGCATTTAGCCCAGGCAGAATTTGGTTGGGTAAGCGTTCCTACCATGGATAAGATTGCCGAACTTTTGGCAATTCAGCCCGTTGAGGTATATGAAGTGGCAACGTTTTACACCATGTTTCACCTTGAACCAGTGGGTAAATACGTTTTTGAAGTTTGCCGAACGGGACCATGTATGTTGGTTGGAAGTGACCAATTAATTGAACACATTGGCAATAAATTGAACATAGGCGTTGGCGAAACGACCGCGGACGGACTATTCACGCTAAAAACCGCCGAATGTTTAGGCGGTTGTGGGTATGGTCCACTGCTTCAATGCAGGCATCGTTTTCACGAACATTTAACCACCGAAAAGGTGGACGAACTTATTGAACAGTACAAACGAGGTGAAATAGAACCAGGAGCCCTATGAAAAGCAGAAAATTACTTTTAGAGCATTTGGACGTTCCCGGTATACAAGGGATTGAAACGTATGTAAAACAAGGCGGATATGCTACCCTAGAGAAAGCGCTCAAAAAAATGAGCCCGGACGAGGTGGTGGAAGAAGTTAAAAAATCTGGCCTGAGAGGTCGTGGTGGTGCAGGATTTCCAACTGGATTAAAGTGGTCCTTTTTAGCGAAGCCCGAAGGAATTCCAAGGTACTTAGTGTGTAACGCAGACGAATCAGAGCCTGGAACGTTTAAAGACCGGTATTTGATGGAAAAGATCCCCCATCTGTTGGTGGAAGGAATGATTTTATCCTCTTACGCTCTTGGCGCGAATAGTTCCTACATTTATATCCGAGGCGAATTTATGTACGTCTTGGAAATTTTACAAAAAGCCATACAAGAGGCCTACGCTAAAGGGTATCTTGGTAAAAACATTTTCGGAAGCGGATTCGACCATGATTTAGTAGTAACCCCAGGTGGCGGGGCCTATATTTGTGGGGAAGAAACAGCCTTGCTCGAATCCTTGGAGGGTAAACGAGGTAATCCCAGAATCAAACCCCCATTTCCCGCAGTGAAAGGTTTGTGGGCAAGCCCAACGGTCGTGAATAACGTGGAATCAATCGCTGCTGTGGTGCCGATTATCAGAGACGGAGGAGATGCATACGCTTCTATTGGCATTGGAAAAAGCACCGGAACAAAATTGATTTCCGCTTGTGGAAATTTAGCCCGCCCAGGTGTTTATGAAATTGAACTAGGCTTGAGTGTTGAAGAATTCATATACGGGGACGACTATTGCCGAGGAATTGCAAATGGTAAAAAATTGAAGGCCTGTGTTCCCGGAGGTTCATCCGTGCCCATACTTCCCCACTTTTTGGTGACGAAAACTGCGGCCGGAGAAAACCGTTTAATGACGTATGAAAGCCTTGCCGATGGAGGATTCCAAAGCGGATCCATGTTGGGTTCAGGAGGATTTATCGTCTTCGACGAGGACCAGTGCATCGTTCGAAATACGTGGAATTTCACCCGATTTTACGCCCATGAATCTTGCGGACAATGTTCGCCTTGTAGAGAAGGAACCGGTTGGATGGAAAAAGTTCTTCACCGTTTAGAGACCGGTAAGGGTCAGATGCACGACATTGATTTATTGGCGGATATCAACAAAAAAATTGAAGGTAATACAATATGTCCTTTAGGTGATGCAGCGGCTTGGCCGGTTGCAGCGGCTATTCGCCATTTTCGAGAAGAATTCGAATGGCATGTTACTCATCCAGAAGAGGCGCAAAAAAGAAATTACGGTTTAATACAGCAACCCGTTGTTGCATAATATTTAGGTATGGTTAAAGTAACAATAGATGGTATTGAAGTTACGGTTGAACCCGGAACGACCATTCTCAACGCTGCACGTCAGATTGGTGGTGATGCAGTGCCCCCTGCCATGTGCTACTACAGTAAATTACCGGGA
Source organism: Bacteroidota bacterium (assembly GCA_046046325.1). Taxonomy (GTDB): domain Bacteria; phylum Bacteroidota; class Bacteroidia; order Flavobacteriales_D; family Crocinitomicaceae; genus UBA952. The sequence goes on along the minus strand of JBJOJZ010000120.1, from coordinate 8,302 downwards.
ACCGGAGGAAAATGCCGTACCTGTTTAGTTGAGGTGGCAGCTGGATCTGCTGCAGATCCGCGTCCAATGCCCAAATTGGTAGCCTCTTGCTCCACCCCTGTTCAAGACGGAATGGTCGTGAATAACAAAACAAGTGAACGTGTTCACAACAACCGGGGAGGAGTTGTAGAATTTCTGCTTGCAAATCACCCACTAGATTGCCCTATATGCGATCAAGCGGGAGAATGTCATCTTCAGGATTTGGGATATGAGCATGGAAGTGCCAAAACAAGGTATGAAGAGGAGCGACGAACTTTTGACCCCATTGATATAGGGAATAAAATCAAGTTGCACATGAACCGTTGCATTCTTTGTTATCGATGCGTATTTGTTGCGAACCAACTTACGGACCAACGAGTACACGGAGTAATGCACCGAGGAGAACACGCCGAAATTTCCACGTACATCGAAAAAGCGGTGGAGAATGATTTCTCTGGAAATATGATTGACGTTTGCCCTGTGGGTGCCTTAACTGACCGAACCTTTCGATTCAAAAGCCGTGTTTGGTTTCTTAAGCCGATGGAGGCAGAAAGAAGCTGCACGAAATGCTGTGGAAAAGCAGTGGTTTGGATGTTTGGCAACGAAATTTACCGCGTTACAGCCCGAAAAGATAAATACGGTGAAGTAGAAGAAATCGACCAAAAAACAGCGTGGCTTTGCAATGACTGTCGTTTTGAGAAGAAAGACGCTGCGGATTGGAACATTCTTGGACCGAGGGTTATAAACCGCCAATCGGTGATTTCGCAAGGCAAGTACGCTACCACGATTGACAAACCCGTAAAACGTATTGGATAATGGAAACTTTTTACTGGATTGACAAATTAGTGCTTGTTGTTTTGCTTTTCCTTATTTCCTTGGGAATTGCAGCCTATCAAACCTATTTCGAACGAAAATTGGCAGCTTGGATTCAGGACCGTGTTGGACCGGATCGAGCAGGACCCTTTGGAATCTTGCAACCGATAGCCGACGGGGTGAAAATGTTCATGAAGGAAGATTTTACGCCAAATAATGCTGACCGATGGTTGTTCATCCTTGGTCCTGGCATCGCAATGTTCACGTCGTTAATTACGAGCGCGATAATTCCTTGGGGACCTAATCTGCATTTATTTGGAAGGGAAATTTCGTTGCAAGTAGCCGAAATTAACATCGGAATTCTGTTCGCTTTTGGAATCATATCCATTGGTGTTTATGGCATTATGATTGGAGGTTGGGCATCCAACAACAAATACTCTTTGTTTGGCGCCATTCGTGCATCGTCGCAAATGATTTCCTATGAATTAGCGATGGGTATTTCTGCCATTACGATTATCATGATTTCGGGAAGTTTAGACCTACGGGAAATTGTGGAAAGTCAGCACGGAATCAATTGGAATATCTGGTATCAACCGGTGGCGTTCATTGTTTTCTTTATTTGCGCATTGGCGGAAACCAACCGCGCACCATTCGATTTACCCGAGTGTGAAAACGAACTTATCGGTGGCTATCATACCGAGTACAGTTCGATGAAATTGGGTTTATTCCTTTTTTCAGAATATGTTGCGATGTTCGTTTCTTCTGCTATTATGGCAATTTTATTTTTTGGAGGATATAATTTCCCAGGAATGGATGCCCTGAAAGATAATCCAAACCTTCTTGCGATTGTTGGAATTGCTGTGTTTTTTACCAAAATCTTCATGCTGATTTTTGTATTCATGTGGATTCGTTGGACCATACCACGTTTCCGTTTCGATCAACTCATGCATTTAGGTTGGAAGGTTTTAATTCCCATTGCCCTCGTAAATATGCTGGTTACTGGTTTTGTTGTGGCATTTTATCATCAATGGTTTTAATAAAGTTATGGAGTCACTAACTAATAGAAAGAAAGTCGTTTCCGACAAGCCCATGACCTTCGTGGAGAAACTGTACATTCCTGCCATCTTGAAGGGAATGATGGTAACGTTCAAGCATATGTTGAAGCGTCGTAAAACGGTCAAGTATCCCGAGGAAACTCGCGAATTTGCGCCAATATACCGCGGCATGCACGTGTTAAAGCGCGACGAACAGGGACGAGAAAACTGCACAGCATGTGGTTTGTGTGCGGTAGCATGCCCTGCCGAGGCAATTACCATGACATCCGCCGAGCGAACCAAGGATCAAGCACATTTGTACCGCGAAGAAAAATATGCGGTAACCTACGAAATCAACATGCTTCGTTGCATTTTCTGCGGTTTGTGCGAGGAGGCTTGCCCCAAAGAAGCGGTATTTCTTACAGACCGTTTGGTACCAACTCAATTTGAACGAGGAGAATTCATTTATGGAAAGGATAAATTGGTAGAGCCCTTGGATGGACGCATTGATATTACCAAGCGACAATTTACCGGAAAACGAACAAACGTATGATAGCAACTTTGATTACCCAAATATTGGGTGCCTTAACCATTGCCTCTGCCATGATGGTAGTACTAAGCAAGCATCCTGTAAGGAGTGTCTTGTATTTGGTCGTTACCTTTTTCTTTATATCTGGTCTGTATATTATGATGAATGCTCAGTTTTTGGCAATCGTTAACCTGATTGTTTACGCAGGGGCAATCATGGTGTTATTCCTTTTCGTTTTAATGTTGTTGAACTTAAACAAAGAAGCCGAACCAAAAACCCCTACCCTAACATGGGTTATTGCAAGCATTGCGGCGGGAACCTTATTTATTGTGTTAATTGGTGCGTTGAAAGATATTGTTTTGGTAACGCGTCCGGGTGATCAAGTTGCCGTTAGCAACATTGGATTGGTCAAGAATTTAGGCAATACCTTATTTACTAAATACGTCGTTCCTTTCGAGATTTCCAGTATTCTTTTCATTTCAGCTATGGTTGGTGCTATATTACTAGCCAAGCGAGAAAAACAAACGATTGATTAATATGTCAACATCAACCCCTATCAATATCGACTTTTACGTGATTCTTGCTACGTTGCTTTTCGTGATTGGAGCATTCGGCGTAATGATTCGAAGAAATATGATTGTTCTTTTAATGTGCATTGAGCTCATGTTGAATGCCGTTAACTTACTCATGGTAACCTTTTCCAGTTACTACAACAATGCAGACGCTCAAATATTTGTCTTTTTTATCATCGTAGTAGCTGCAGCTGAAGCCACAGTAGGATTATCCATCCTAATATTGGCTTACCGTCAATTGCGAACGATCGATATCAGTATTTTCAATAAACTTAAAGGTTAATCATGGGTTTTTCAACGATTGTATACATTCTTTTACTGCTCCCACTTATCGGGGGATTAACCAATGGTTTATTCGGAAAACACCTTCCTAAAAATCTTTCGGGGGCGATTGGGACTGGGGCAATTTTCGCTGCATTTTTGTGCGTTCTTATGTTGTTTAATCACGTAAATGAACCTGTTCAAATCGACCTTTTCAACATCCTTCGATTTGACAGTTTTTCCTTGGAAATCAATTTTCTGATTGACCAATTATCGGTTTGGATGTCCTTGATCATTACGGGAATAGGAACATTAATTCATTTGTTTTCTATGGGATACATGAAAGAGGATGAAGGATATTACAAGTTTTTCACGTATTTAAACCTTTTCATTTTTGCCATGCTACTTTTAGTGTTGGGAGGGAATTACTTTGTGTTATTCTTCGGTTGGGAAGGGGTAGGTATCTGTTCCTTCTTGCTGATTGGCTTCCATTACAGTGATTCTGTCAAGGGAATTTCGAACAGCCTTGCGGCAAGAAAGGCCTTTGTTATGAACCGAATCGGAGATGCAGGACTCATCTTTGCCTTGTTCATGTTGTTGTCCACGTTTGGCACCCTTAACTTTGTGGATATTGCGGAGCGTATATCGGAAGGAATCACCATGCATCATTTAACCGTGCTTGGAATTACGTTATGCTTATTTTTAGCCGCAACGGGAAAAAGTGCTCAAATTCCGTTGTTCACGTGGTTACCCGATGCTATGGCAGGACCAACTCCGGTATCAGCTCTAATTCACGCTGCCACCATGGTAACTGCAGGTATTTACCTCGTGGCTCGTTCAAACTTTTTATTCGAGCTTGCCCCGTTAACCAAGGATATTGTATTGTACACTGGAATCGCAACTTCACTTTTTGCCGCATTTATGGCGCTTCGGCAAAACGATATCAAAAAAGTTCTCGCCTATTCTACGGTTTCGCAATTAGGTTTAATGGTTGTAGCATTGGGACTTGGTGCCTATTCCGTCGCCATTTTTCACGTAACAACTCATGCGTTTTTCAAAGCACTGCTTTTCTTGGGTTCGGGTAGCGTCATTCACGGAATGCATCACGAACAGGATATTCGGAAAATGGGTGGTCTGAGAAAAGTGATGCCAATTACGCATTGGACCTTTTTAATAGGAACTTTGGCCATAAGTGGTTTCCCGCTGTTATCAGGGTTTTACTCCAAGGATGAAATTATCGGACATTTATTTGAGCATAATCCGGTGCTTTATGGGGTAATCATGGTATCGGTGCTCATGACCGCCATTTACATGTTCCGCCTCTATTTCTTGACATTCCATGGTACTTACCGAGGTACTCAAAGTACTTGGGATCATGCTCATGAAAGCCCTTGGACCATGACCCTCCCTTTGATAATATTAAGTGTATTTTCTGTATTGGGTGGACTTCTTAACCTTCCCGGTCTATTCTTACACAATGGTGCGCATTGGTTGTCAGGTTATTTGCACGGAGCACCTGGAATGCACCAGATTATTCATGAACCAGCGCAATTCAATACCACGTTAATACTAATGGCGGTTGCATCCGTTTTAAGCATCGGAGTATTAGCTTGGGCCTTCAACAATTATGCTCGGCAAGGTTCGGTGGCTAAGTCCGATGAAGCTCTGGTAGGCTGGGAAAAGCTTTCCAACCGAAAGTTGTATTGGGACGAATGGTACCATTGGATGGTGGTTAAACCCATCGAATGGCTTGGTTTCCAAACAAATCAAACCGTGGAGGAAAAAGGATTGAAATCGGGCATCAGCGGATTGGGAATGCTCACGGTTAACGCAGGAAATACGCTTCGCAAATTGCAAAACGGGAATGTTTCGTCCTATCTAAGCTGGATGGTTATTGGAATGATTTTACTGGTCGTGTTTTACCTTTTAAACGGAAATTAAATTGGAACTGATTTTACTCCCCCTTTTATTTGGCATTGTTTCGTTTTTCATTCCTGGTCGCTGGGGACGAATTAGCTCATTGCTATTTGCTACTGCATCTTTAATAGCTGTTGCCGTTAAGTTGTTTTATTTTCAACCGGACGTCAAAGAGTATTTTGTGAACAATACAAGCAGCAATATACTTGGCATGACGTTCAACATGGCTGTTGATGGCTTAGGGATTTTAATGTTGGGATTAAGCAATCTCGTGATATTTATGGTAACCTTGGCCAACTTTAACCGAGATGAATCATCGAAAGCTTCGTTCAACGGACTTTTATTTTTAATGCAATTCGGATTGAACGGTGTATTTGCGGCAGAGGATGGAATCCTATTTTACATGTTTTGGGAATTGACCTTAATTCCCGTGTTTTTGATGTTATATTGGTACGGAGCTAAAGAGAATCACAAAAATTTATTGACCTTTTTCTTGTATACGCTCTTTGGTTCTTTGTTCATGTTGTTGGCGATTCTTGCTTGGGGTGCCTATACACCCAGTTATGACTATAACAAACTCATGTATGCCGCGGTTCCTACGCAATACGTATGTTGGATTTTTACAGGTTTTCTTATTGCTTTTGCGGTTAAAATACCCCTTTTTCCTTTTCACACTTGGCAGCCTCCTACCTATTCAACGGCCCCAATGGCTGGAACTATGTTGCTTTCTGCTATCATGCTAAAAATGGCTTTGTTCGGAATGATTAAGTGGATGATTCCCTTAAGCTATTCAGCCCTTAAATTTTGGCAGCTACCCGTTATTATTTTGGGGATTATTGGCATTCTTTATGGCGCGTTGATTGCCCTTAGAGAAAATAACTTGCGTAAAGTCTTTGCGTTTGCCTCGATAAGCCACCTTGGACTAATTGCCGCTGGCATCATGGTATTTTCCTTTGATGCTTTGATGGGAAGCATTGTGCAAATGGTAAATCACAGTTTAATCGCTGTTGGGTTATTCTTGTGCGCTGATATTGCCATCAATCGTTTCGGTAGTTCGAATTTAAAGGATATGGGTGGTTTGGCAAAGCTTGCACCACGGTTCGGTTTTTGGTTTGCCGTTACCGTATTAATCGCTTTATCGGTACCTCTAACCGCTGGTTTTATTGGCGAATTTTTATTGATTAAAGCTGTTTTTGAATACCATGCTGTGTTCGGGATTTTAGCAGCATTAACTCTTGTTCTTGGAGCCGTGTACATGATTCGAGCATATCAAATGAGCAGTATGGGGGCTCCTAAAATTTCCAATGCGGCAGATCTTCACTGGAATGAATGGGTAGTTTTTGCGATAATTGCTGTGTTAGCAGTTTTCCTTGGACTTTATCCCAATGGAATCATTTCTCTCGTTAAACCAAGTATCCAACACATGCTGGAAAATGTTCAGGGTACCACAAATTTGATTAAATAATGGACGCGGTAGTTGTAATATTTGTAACGGGTTTAATTTCACTCTTTCTCGGGATGTATCATAAGCCAATGCTAGCACTAACCAGTAATTTACTAGGGCTTTCAACCGCTTTTACGTTATTTTTCTTATACGGCACCTATAATTCTGTCCTGAAATCACATTTCTTTAGCCTTGTTTATGATGGCAGTGGTGTATTGTTGAGCTTGTTAAGCATTTTAATGACTGCCCTAGTGCTGATTATGGGGTACAATGCACAATCCAACGACCGCAGCAATTATGCCGACTTAACTTCTTTAATGATGTTTTCATTGACTGGAGCGCTGTGTTTAATTGGGTTTCGTGATTTTTTCATGTTCTTTATTGGGCTTGAAATTCTTTCGATTCCAGTGTATGTTTTAGTAGGAAGCCGTCGAGGAAATCAGGCTTCAGCTGAAGCTGCGCTTAAGTATTTTTTCACGGGTTCCTTTGCAACAGCTATTTTACTTTTTGGTATCGCTTTAGTATTCGGTGCAACCGGAAGTTTTAACATCAATGAAATAGGATTTGCCATTCTCAGCGGATTATACACCCCGGAACTCATGATTCCTGGTGCTCTATTAATATTGGCGGCTCTACTTTTCAAAGTAGGGGCCTTCCCTTTCCATTTTTGGACAGCAGATGTTTATGAAGGTAGTTCTAAACCTGTACTAGCCTATATGTCGACAACGGTGAAGATTGCTGGTCTATTTGCGTTGGTTCAATTGATGGGCTTGATCTTTGGTAACCTTAAAGGTAATTGGGAGATGGTGTTATATGTCGTAATAATCGCTACCCTTTTCTTAGGGTATCTATCGGCTATTCAGCAAAAATCACTGAAGCGATTATTGGCCTATTCAGGAATTAGCAATACAGGAATTGCGCTTTTATCCATCATGAGTGGTGCTGACCATGGCAGCAGAAACATTGTGATATTTTTACTTGCATACGGAGCAAGTGCGCTCATCCTGTTGGTAGTAGCTCAATTTGCCCAAGATGAAGAAAATGACATTGAAGAACTTAAAGGAATTGGGTATCGCTACCCTTTTTTAGGAATAGCCTTACTAATTGCCTTGCTTTCGTTAAGTGGAATCCCTCCCTTTTCGGGATTTTTCGGAAAATTGCTGTTGATTCAAGATGTATTGGTGAACCATCCCGTACTTTCTATTTGCGCTGTGTTGAGTTCAGTAATTGGAGCATATGTTTATATTAAACTTCTGCTTCACTTTTTCCACAAGGAATCTACGCTGCAGGATGTTCGACTTAATCTTGCTTCAATCATCGTAATTTCGGTGACAAGTCTTTTGTTAATTGGTGGTTGGCTTATTTTGTACATTTAAGTCTAATCGATTCATAGCCAAAGGTTAGGATAATTTCATAGGCGCTTTACGAAAAATTAATATCTTTGTGAAAATTAATTTTTCGTTGGAATGAAATCCTACCCTATTAAGCAGAAATTAGCCCTTGTTTTCCTGTCATTGTCCCCTTTGTTTTTGGCACAACCCATCGCCAACAACGACAATACCTCTGGCAACGAAGACCAAATAATCACATTGAATGCGATTCAATCAAACGATGCATCCAATGGTGGCACTTTGGTACTTTCAAGCATTGATTTAAATTCGGCACTTCCTGGTAATCAGTCCAGCGCAACGACCACCAACGGACAATGGACGGT
>JBJOJZ010000104.1:0-3397 GCA_046046325.1 Bacteroidota bacterium | reverse complement strand
CGGGAAGCAGAGACTCGTTTAAAAAAACGGATTTACGTACCAAGCGTTTCGCCTCATCCTCGCTGTTCACTCCATCCAATTTCAACACCATAAAACCATTGTTCATTGGTTTAACTGAATGAATTGTAAAGGGGGTAGCAATTCCATCAACCTCTACATATACAAGGTTCATTTCCCGGTATTTTTCAGGTTGTGTTACGTCTAAAAACAACGAAACTTCACCGAGATATCCGTGAAGTTTCGCAATATGACCTATTTGAAAAAATCCTTTCAAACTGTCCTGAATATTATTCCTCCGTGGTGCCTTCCTCAGCAGCAGGTGCTTCCTCAGCAGCTGGTGCCTCCTCAGCAGCTGATACTTCCTCAGTAACAGGGGTTTCCTCTGCAGCAGGTGCTTCCTCAGAAGCAGGAGCATCTTCAGCAACAGGTGCTTCCTCAGCAGCAGGAGCATCTTCAGCAACAGGTGCTTCCTCAGCAGCAGGAGCCTCTTCTTCTACAACAGGGTTTAGTTTAGCTTCAAGAGCCGCAGCTTTGGCAGCATTAGCCTCCATTTCTGCTTTTAATCTGCTTGCCTTCTCATGATCAGTCGCTTTGGACAAACCATCTTTTTTCGCTTGAATCTTATTTTCTTTTTCCAACAACCATAAACCGAATTTTTTATCCGCCTCTTCGTGGGTTAACGCGCCTTTGGCTACACCCTTTAACAGGTGGTTTTTAAACAAAACGCCTTTGTACGAAAGTATGGCACGCGCTGTATCGGTCATTTCTGCACCAACACCAACCCAATACAAGGTTCTGTCAAAATCGATATCGATGGTAGCTGGGTTTGAAACAGGGTTATAGGTTCCTAATTTTTCAATGAATTTTCCGTCTCGCTTTGCTCGGCTATCAGCCGCTACTAAATGAAAAAACGCTTTTCCTTTTTTTCCGTGTCGCTGTAAACGAATTTTTGTTGCCATGATTTGTTATTTTTTGAGGTACAAAACCTCGGTTAATAAATTATTTTAAGGTGCAAAGATATTATAAATAATCCGATTACCAAGAAATTCTAACTCAACTTTAAGGTATATTGAAGCATGATACTCCTGGGAGGTTCAATTTTTAACGGACGCAACGAATAACTTCGATTCAAAATATTGGAGCCTACCAATGCTATTTTGTGATGTTCATTCATATTATACGAAACCCTTGCATCGAAAATGGAATTTCCAAAGCGGTGCGAATTAAAGTAATCCATGTAGCGGATATTTTGTTTATCTCCCCCGGAGGCAGCAGTGGTTTCCTCAAAATCTTTGATAATAGCATCCATATTGACGATTTTGCTGAAATATTTCATGCTCAACCCCACAGAAAACTTTTCTTTTAAGGTCCACTCAGCATCGAATTTCACATTGTGCAAAAAGCGGTACTTTAGAATTCCACTTGCAGAATCCATGGAGGTAGTGTTATAACTGTACTTTCGATTAATGTCGTCAATTGCGTAAACGTAATCGGGGTTTAAAGTCTTGGGAACAATGTAATTGTATCCGGTCAAAAAGGTGATTTCTGAATGTTTACCCAAATTGCTTTTTCCCATGAAAGAAATATCTAACCCTAATACCCTCGACCTGCCCGTATTGAGAAACTTGAACCCTGCAAAGGAACCTGGAGCATTGGCAACGTCCCAAATCCCAAACATATATTCAATGGTATTTTGATATTCCTGCCAGAAGGCTGCCGCGTCAAAATATGCATAAATACCGCCAATTTTCAATCCTTGCTTCACTCCAACTTCAGCATTCCAACTGCTTTCTGGAAGCAATTGAGGATTCGGAAATACGCCAAAATTACCAACGCCTGTTTTGATAAAACGCTCGGTAATGGTAGGAAATCTAAAACCCTGTCCGAAAGATGCTCTCAAGTAGGTTTCTTGATGAAGTTTCAAATTTGCTCCGCAGCGAAAAATTGGTTTCATTGCGGTCACCGTATCGTTCAACTGAAAATACTCCAATCGGGCTCCAGCAGACACATTCAATACTTTGTGAAACGATTTCTCCATTTGCGTGTAAGCCGAGAGGTTTAACAATTGATTGTTCGGATCACCGCTGCCCACGTACATGTTGGCATAGGAGTTTACAAAAGAACCCGTAAACCCTCCAATGAAATCCAATCCTCCTAACTGGGCATAGGATTTCTTGAACATATAATCGCCGTAATACGTTGTTGCCCGATTATCTTGGTTCGCCGACATTTGATTGTCGTTGTGCAAAACACGCGTTCTCAAATAATGATTTCCGCTGGTTTCCGTAATCAATTGTACAAAAGGATCTAGGTTAAATATCGTTTGGTCTTGCAAAAATACAGCACCTGGATAAGCCCTGTAAAGACCGGAGGTATCATCTAACCACGCAAAGGAAAGGTTAGTTTGAGCCAACATCATATTACCATTCAATCCATAGCTCAGTCCATGGATTTTTGAGGACCTTTTACGGACATTAAAGTTAATTCTCGCTCTTTTCATCGCCATTTGGCGGTCGGTAAAATTGGACACCGTATCTATTACATATTTCCCCGGTCGCGGAGCTCCAATGTACCCATGATCGTAATTCACATTGCCACCAACCACCACGTCCCAATTTTTATAGGCCTTGGAATGGATAAAATTCGCACCCGTGATTAACGGCAGACCTGACCACCACTTCGCCCCCTCTACCGATGGCGCAGAATACACTCCGCTATACACATTAATTTTGTTTAAAGGTTTGGCTGTTGGGTAGGCGGTTCGAATGTGAATGGATCCCGACAAGGCTGAACTTCCTGACAAAACGCTGGCCGCTCCTTTAATAATCTCAATCTGGCTGATATTTTCCACGGGTACAAATCCCCATTCCGGCCTACCCGCATCCCCCGACAACATGGGCATATCATCGACAAGTACTGCGACTTTTGCGCCGACACCAAAGGTAAAACCACTTCCTCCACGAATTTGTGGCTCTCCGTCTAGAATGTTTAATCCCGGCGTTTGATCCAAAGCCGTTTCGATGCTCCTGGTATTTTTATTCTCAATCATGGTTGGCTTCATGACCACCATGGTTACGGTTTGCTCTTCAAGCGGTTTATCAAATTTACCTACGGATACCGTCACTTGACCTTTTTCAATGCTGAAGGGCATTAATTGAACCGATACGATCTTTCGTTCATTTTCGGCAAGGTTAAATGAGAGCGTATCCGTTCGCATCCCGGTAAAACGCACCAGCAATACTACTTTTCCTGATGGAACCGTCAAAGAAAACTTTCCGCTCTTGTCGGATTGAGCACCACGGGAAACATCGTAACGGTAAATTACGTTGGCTCCTTCCAGAGGCTCATTGTTCTCGTCATATATGACCCCTTCAACCGTTGAAGTTTGGGCCAAGGT
>JBJOJZ010000080.1:0-3562 GCA_046046325.1 Bacteroidota bacterium | reverse complement strand
ACACCACCTCGCCCTTTTTCGGAAACAACGATGCGAGCATGGACCCTTTGTTCATTAAAACCGACAGCGTGGGTATCGTTTCATGCCAAATGGCCACACCTCCTTTGCAATTCGTGCCAATTGCCCTCACAGCACAATCCGTTGGCTCAACCACAACCGTTAATTTTAGTACCTCGGTTCCAGGCATGACCGTTAACTCCATCACCCCCAACGACGGATACCTTTGCCAGCAATGCGTTTCCATTCCAGTATTTACACCTGAAGATACCATGCTGTGTGTTAACGATACCGCACGTTTTTTTAACATTACGACCTATGGTCTTAAGTGCTTTCAAGAGTGGTTGGTAGAAGGGCAAACCCTGAATGGCGGTAATGACCTCGAATGGGTTTTTACCCAACCCGGAGACTACGAAGTAATCTTGTATTCTACGTGCGGCAACTCCCAAGACACCATGTCGGTAACCCTGCACGTATTTGACCCTCAAATCAACGACCAGGGGCCGGTTTGCCAGGACGCAGCACCGTTTAATTTCACCTCGAATTTACCCGGAGGTATTTGGTCGGGCAATGGCATCGTAAACGCAAGTACAGGTCTTTTTAGTCCCAACAATTCCGGTGCTGGGTTTATTCCTATTTTTTACGACCTTCCTGGGCTTTGCGAAGTATCCGATACCGTACAAGTGAACCCCCTTCCCGTGGCAAATGCAGGATTGGATTACTCCAATTGTCATATTTTAGACACGATAATGGGCCTTGCACCCCAAGCAGGACAATCCTACTTATGGTCTCCCTCTACCAACCTCAACGACCCAACGCTTTCCAATCCAAGCTTCTACTACGAAAACTTAGCTCCTACGAGTGCTACCTTTAACTACACTTTAACGGTGACCATTGATTCTTCAGGTTGTACCGATACGGATGTAGCTCAAATGGTGGTTACGCCGCGTCCTATTGTGGATGCGGGACCCGACACGGCCTATTGCGACAATGAGTTGATCGTGTTAAGCGGCTCTGGGGTCCAAAGCTACGTGTGGAACAATGGAATCACCAATAATGTGCCCTTTACGCAAAACGTTGGAACCCAAACCTACCATGTTGTTGGTACGGATGCTTTTGGCTGCACCAACCACGACAGCGTTACCATTACCGTCCATCCCCTTCCTGTGGTTTATGGTTACCCCGATACTTCCGTTTGCGAGGACGAATGGATCACACTGTACGGCGGTGGAGCCGTTTCTTACGTGTGGAACCATTCCGTCGTCAATGGGATTCCCTTCTTACAAAATCCCGGAACAAAGCAATACACGGTGACAGGAACCGATGCGAACGGATGTACCAGCAGCGCCACCGTCAATGTGACGGTATGGCCCAAACCCTTCGCAAATTTTTGGATTGAGGCGAACAATTTAATGCACAGCTTTTACAATCAATCGGAGGGTGCGGTATTGTACAGTTGGGATTTTGGTGACGGCAGCCCGTTCGAAAGCACCTTCAACGCTCATCATTACTATCCTGATATGCAGGGAGCGACCTATTTGGTTTCCTTAATTGCTAGTACCCAATACGGATGCTTAGATACTGCACAACTGCAGGTAACCGGACCTTACCCCGTGATCATTTATGTACCTAACGCCTTTACCCCCGACGGTGATGAACGGAACAACGTATTTATGCCTAGTATTCTTGGCAACGTTGACGAATACGCTTATACCTTTAACATTTACGACCGTTGGGGAGAACTCATTTTCACCTCACACAATACACAAGTGGGTTGGGACGGAATTCATTCTTATACCAATAGGCCCGTTCAGGACGGGGTATATACTTGGGAAGTAATCCTCAAACGAAAAACCAACGACGAATTGATGAAATACCACGGTATGGTCAACGTGATTCGATAATTAACCTACACCAACCAATCCATTTTCGACAATAACGCATCAAAATCCGTGATTTTGCCCTTACGCATGATGCGCTGCTTGAGGCGTCCAATGGTTACGTCAACGTGGGTAACGTTTAGAATGCGGGAAATACGAGCGGAAGGCACTCCGTAATAGTATTTCATTTTTAACATTAAGGCCTCGCGTTTTGTAAGGAAGGACAACATGGATTTCATGGCACCAAAATAATTCGGTTCACCTTGAACCTTGTCCGTATTATAGGAGTCATCCGTGTAATTCGAACGAATTAACGATGTTTTATCCTCTGATAATAAATTTACCTTTCGTTTTTTATGTTTTTTTCGAAGTTCAGAAATACAAAAATTGGACACCACGGCCTTTAACCACGACTTAGTATTGAACAAATCTACCTCAGAGGAATACTTTTGAAGCAACACTTGATATAGGTGAATGGAAAATTCTTGGAAAACATCATGCACATCTTCACCTTCAAATTTCAACCGAATTTGCTGTAGGAAAAAACTCCGATAACGGTTCATCAATTCCGTAAAAACGATGTCAATTTGCTGCCTTTCCATGCTCGTTTAATTATTCAGTTCCACTTCATTTTGACCGCAGAGGTATTCGACGACTTCGTATTGCTCCTCCGTCCAATTAGCCCGTACAAACGGGTGAGCATTCGGTTCAAACAACGAAAAAAATAAGGATGGATTTCGAATTAAAAAGGTGGGTACCTTGGCCTTTTTAAGGGTTAGAATCAGTTCTGCCATTTCTTTCCGTACGTCCAGCGCGACCATTCCAACCGGATATAATACAAAAACCTCAATTGCTTTTTTGCAAGAAATTCCGGCGTAAATGGCAGCTTCCATGAGCCGTTCACTGATATCACCCACTAGAATCAGAGAAGTTTCGTGTTGCATTCTTTCCTCAAAGGCCCCTTGAAGCACTTCGGTGATGTACGGAAGATTTTCCATGGACTCATCCGGAGAGAACGAAATAGAACCCTGTGAATCCTCCAAGGAAGCATTCAACCGGTAATTTACATGCCTACAGTTTTGATTTTTTTCAGCAAGGCTGTTCGCATGATTTCCAACCAACCAACAACTTGTATTTTCTAACATTCTTTGGGTATTTTTATGAAAGATAGGCAATTTTGCTTTTACTTTGTCGTTCACTTGCGCCATGAACTCGGTTAAAACAAATTTGTTGTTATTCGTGCTCTTACTTTTCCGTACTTTTTCGTTCGGTCAACTTGGGGGCAACCGAGTTTTTCCCTTTCTTAACATGCCTGCTGGTGCTCGTATGGCCTCGCTAGGTAATTATTCCAACGCAACAGCCGATCGCAGCATCGACTTCGCGATAATCAACCCGGCCTTGGCCAATGAAAGTATGTTAGGCGTCTATTCCCTGCAGCAAGGATTGCTTCCTTCAGGCATCAATTTTGGTAGTTTTTCTACCGCGCTACCCTTGAAAAAAGGAATCCTTGTCCCTTACATTCGCTATGTGAGTTATGGAACGTTTCAAGGGTACGATGCTATCGGAAATACCACCAATACTTTTGGGGCATTCGATTTTAATGCAGGGACCAGTTTTGCGCACGTTTTGAACCCTGTTTTCTCCCTAGGTGTGAATGCTGGATTAGTTGGTTCCTACTTGGAAAC
>JBJOJZ010000013.1:0-2742 GCA_046046325.1 Bacteroidota bacterium | reverse complement strand
CCACCACGTGGAAGGTTATTTGCAGCATGGAATTCACATCAAAGATTCCGACGTGGTTTTTGACGTAGGAGCCAATGTGGGAGTCTTTGGCGTTCGAGCGCTGCAAAAAGCCGAAAATGTTCGTGTTTTTTGCTTCGAACCGATTCCAGAGATTGCTGATGCGCTTCGGGAAAATGCTGCACTCCATGGTCAAGGACGGATGACCGTTTTACAAGAAGGTGTTTCATCGAATATCGGGGAAGCTAGATTTACTTATTTCCCTAACGCACCTGCCCTTTCTACTGCCCATCCTGAACAATGGGACAACAATCCCGGAGCTTTTAGGGAAGCGGTGAAAAGTACCATGAAAAATCCGCCGGAAAGCATGCGCTGGATGCGTTGGATTCCTACCGCATTTTCTGGCCTTATCGCAGGATATTTAGTGAAAGGACGTCATGAGGTTACTTGTAAATTAACTACCATCTCAGAAGTAATAAAGACCTATGAACTAGACCGTATTGATCTTATGAAGATTGATTGCGAGGGCGCAGAATGGGATACCCTTATCGGAATTGGCGACGAGAATTGGTCGAAAATCAATTCATTCGTTATTGAAGTCCACGATGAAAACGGCAGGTTGGATCAGGTTAAACATTTGTTGCTTGAACATGGTTTCACACGCCAAGTAGTAGAACAAGAGGAGGGATTGGAGAATTCTAGAATGTACAATTTATTTGCACTGAGATGACCGCATTAACTTTTAGCCTTATGATTGTTGGGTTGTTATTGATTAACAACCTTTTTGGATTGTTGTATTCAATGGTGCTCTTGTACACAGATTGGCTCAAAAAATACCGCATTCAAGAGAAAAAATACCAAAAGGGAATTTTTTTCAAACGCATGCCACTATACCTGTTGAATTTTTCACTGTTAATCCTTCTTGCCGGGTTTGGATCCTATTTTATTTTCCCCTTACTCGAACAAAGTTGGTCAAGCGGTTGGTTGTTAGCCCTTCAAGTGCTCGGCATTTTCCTCGTCGAGGACGTGTTCTTTTATTTCTACCACCGCTTGTTACATGTGAATAAGTTTTTACTCGTAAAAATTCATTCCATTCATCACCGAGCGAGCCCACCCTTTCCCCTGGAGTATCTTTACAACCACCCTTTGGAGTGGATGTTGGGATTTATTGGCCCAGTATTAGGTTTTGTTGTCGTAGGTCTCGTTTCTCCCATTTCCATTTTCACCGTCTTGATCTTTGGAGCCATCCGCAACCTTCGGGAAATCCACCTGCATTCCGATTTAAACCTTCCCTTGCTGAGTAAAATTCCGCTAATTTCAAAAACCAAACACCACGATGATCACCATTCATTGTTGGACGGAAACTATTCTTCCATTTTTGTCTGGTGGGATAAGGTATTTAAAACAGAACTTCCCGATTAAGATGCGTTTGATTTTTTTTCTTTGTTTAATGTACTCATTTCTCTCTTTTTGTCCCTTGGACAAGGCCCAAAAGGAATATGACCTAACCGTGAAAGTTACCGGTATTGTAGGAACAAAAGGATATATTGAGTTTGGATTATTCGATGACCCTGATAAATACGCCACGGTAGGAGGTACTTGCCGTAAAATTCGAAAAGCAACCTCGGGCAACGAGGTGACAGCGACCTTTCACAACCTTCCAGAAAAGAAATACGGGGTGTGTATCTATCACGACGAAAACAGCAACGACAAATGCGATAAGAATTTCTTCGGTATTCCCACGGAGGGTTATGGTTTTTCCAACAACAAAAAACCGGTGCTTTCCGTCCCTTCTTTCGAGGATTGCTGCATCAAATTGTCCTCAGACCGTTTGATCTCTATTAAAGTACTGTACTAGTAACTTTTCGCAATTCCTTTCGTCATACGTGGGATGAGTAAGGCCAAGTATAATCGATGGGTAGACGAGTTCGCAGATAGCATTTATCGATTTGCCTTGAAAAACACACGGGATACTGAAGTTGCTAAAGATTTAGTACAAGATGCTTTTGAAAAATTGTGGATTAAAAAGGACCTAATTGATCCTAGTAAAGCCAAAGCGTATTTATTTCAAATTGTAAACCGTTCCTTGATTGATAGGGGGAGAAGGAATAAATTAGTTTTAGCATTTCAAGAGCAAATAAGCGCTTTGCCTGCGGTTCAGTTAGTGGAGGAATTTGATGTAAAACAAACCCTGGATGATGCGGTGAATAAATTGCCAGAAATTCAGCGCCACGTTGTTTTATTAAGGGATTATGAAGGCTACAGCTATGCCGAAATTGGTGAAATCACCCAACTAAACGAACAGCAGGTTAAAGTGTACATTTTCCGGGCACGACAAAAATTACGAAGTTTATTAACTGATCCAGAATTAATCCTATGAAATACCTGAATAAACCGATTGAAGTTTGGTTCGTGGATTTAATGGACGGAAACTTGCCAACCGAAGATCAACAAGCTTTTTTAACGTTTTGCAGGTTAAATCAGGTAGAGATTCCCCTCTTTGAAAGTGTCCATCATGATAACGATGCTTCTTTATCGGATAAAGAATTTTTAAGAATACCTGAACACGAGTCCATCTTACAGGAGGTTAAATCCGATTTGATTGTTGCATACCATGAAGGACTTTTATCGCAAGAGTCAAAAGATTGGCTTGAAAATCAAACCTTGAAAAGTGCTCGATGGAATTCCCAATTCGAAAGTTATAAACGGGTTTACTTGACGCCAACTGAAGTACTATTTCCAAGC
>JBJOJZ010000010.1:0-4451 GCA_046046325.1 Bacteroidota bacterium | reverse complement strand
TTGAACAGGCTTTAATCCATCCTGCAACGATGGAACAGCTCTCTCAAGAATAACATAACTGGCATAATCCAAAAACCAGTTTTCATAGAGTCCACTGACCGGCACAATGGTCTCGTCCACCTTCTTATTTTCGAAGGGGTTATGTTCTTCAGAGGATGGATTATGATCGATTTCGTCTTCCGCCATTGTTCTATGCTACTTCTTGTTCTGAACTGTCTTCTGTTGCTATGGGAGCCTCCCCTGCTTCATCTTTTTCTACACGTAGGTTTTCAATGATGAAATCTTGACGCTCTGGAGTGTTTTTACCCATAAAATAGGAAAGTATTGAGTCGATTGAGGCTTCTTTGCTCAACAACACCGGTTCGAGTCGTATATCTGCACCGATAAAATGAACGAATTCATCCGGCGAAATCTCTCCCAATCCTTTAAATCGGGTAATCTCTGGGGCTTTGCCTAATTCTTGAATGGCGTTTCTACGCTCTTCTTCGGAGTAACAGTAAATGGTTTTCTTTTTATTTCTAACCCGGAATAAAGGCGTTTGCAACACGTAAACATGGTTGCGTTTTACCAAATCAGGAAAAAACTGTAAAAAGAAGGTCAACAACAGCATGCGAATGTGCATACCATCGACGTCCGCATCCGTGGCGATAACAATTCGATTATAACGCAAGTTATCTAAATCTTCCTCAATATCTAAAGCCGCCTGCACCAAGTTGAATTCCTCATTTTCATACACCACTTTCTTAGTGAGCCCATACACGTTTAAGGGTTTCCCTCGCAGCGAGAAAACCGCTTGGGTATTCACGTCCCTGGATTTGGTAATAGAACCGCTCGCAGAATCGCCCTCCGTAATGAATAAGGTGGTTTCTTCCCTTCTGGGGTCTTTTAAATCCGTCAAATGGATGCGGCAATCGCGCAATTTCTTGTTGTGTAAACTGGCTTTTTTCGAACGTTCACGAGCGATTTTACGGATGCCCGCAAGTTCTTTTCGTTCACGCTCAGCCTGTTTAATTTTCTTCTCAATGGTTTCCGCTACCTCTGGATTGCGGTGTAAGTAGTTATCGAGTTTATCTTTCAAGAAATCGTTCACAAAGGCCCTCATGGACTTACCACCGGGTTCTATTTCCAAAGAACCAAGTTTCGTCTTGGTTTGTGATTCAAAAACGGGCTCAATGACTTTAACGGAAATCGCAGCTACTATTGACTGACGAATATCCGAAGCTTCATAATTTTTGTTGTAAAAATCTCGAATAACCTTCGCTACCGATTCACGAAATGCACTCTGGTGCGTTCCACCCTGGGTAGTATGCTGACCGTTAACGAAGGAATAATAATCCTCACCATACGTCCGTCCGTGGGTAAAAGCCACTTCGATATCCTCATCTTCCAAGTGAATGATGGGATAGAGCGGATCGCCGTCCATGTTGTTTTCGAGCAAATCCTTTAAACCGTCCTTGGACTGAAACTTCTCACCGTTGAAATAAATGCTTAAACCTCGGTTGAGGTAGCAATAATTCCACATCATTTTCTGCAAATACGGCGTTTTATACGCAAACTTCTTGAAAACCGCTTCATCCGGTATGAATTCAACGTACGTTCCATTTTGCTCCGTTGTAGGTTCCAACTCCGTTTCTGAAATCAAATCACCCATCGCAAAGGAAGCGGACTTTTTTTGCCCGTCCCGGACCGCATATACCTGAAAATGGGATGACAACGCATTTACCGCTTTGGTACCTACCCCATTCAAACCCACCGATTTCTTAAAGGCTTTTGAATCATATTTTCCACCAGTATTCATACGCGATACCACCTCCACCACTTTGCCTAAGGGAATCCCTCTTCCGTAATCCCGCACCGAAACCTTGCCGTCTTTCACTTTGATATCTACGCGTTTGCCGTTTCCCATGACAAATTCATCGATACAATTGTCAATGACTTCTTTCACCAAAATATAGATGCCGTCGTCTGCCGCAGCGCCGTCGCCCAACTTACCGATATACATACCAGGCCTTAATCGGATGTGCTCTTTCCAATCAAGGGAACGTATATTATCTTCGGTATATTGATTTTCTGCCATAAATTAAGCGCAACAAACAAAAATAACGCTTAAAGCTTCACCAATCACCGACTAAATCAGCGAATTATGAACATTAGAGGTTTAAAAAGCGGAATTTTCAGCAAAAAAAAACCACCTCGAAAGATGGTTTTATATTTCGTTTTTGAAATGACTATGCCTTCAACCGTTTTGAGAAATCAATCAATATCGGAGTAGCCACGCAAAGCGATGAATACGTTCCAATAATGACTCCTACCAACAAGGCAAACAAGAATCCTTTGATCGAAGATCCTCCGAAAATAAACATGATCAATACTACCATAAATAGGATCATGGAAGTGTTAAAAGTTCGACTCAAGGTGGTATTCAATGACTTATTAACGATTTGGTGATGGTGATCATTTTCACCCGTTGCACGCAGGTTTTCACGAATTCGGTCAAATACAATCACCGTATCGTTCATCGAATAGCCAATAACCGTTAGGATTGCTGCAATAAACGCTTGATTCACATCCAGGCTGAAAGGCAAATATCCGTGCAACAAGGAGAAAACAGAAATCACAAAGAAGGCATCGTGGATTAAACCAACGATTGCTCCCACTGAATACTGCCAATAACCAAATCGGAACAATATGTAAAGGAATATGGCCAAAAGTGCGACGGACATTGAAATGAAGGAGGCATTCCACAATTCACTCGATACTGAAGCACTCACCGTCCTTTGGCCTAAAATTTTAGCTTTACCCATTGAGCTTTCAAGTCCTTCCAAGGAGGTTAAAAGTTTTGACTTAACTTCTTCCGTAGCTCCATCGTCCTTTAATTTGTAGTTGGTGGTTACTTCCACGTTATAATCGTTGGAAACCGTTTTCAACTCGATGGAAGAAACTTCTTTGTTTTCGATAAAGGTCCCCTCCAAAGCTTTACGAATCTGTTCGATGTCTGCTTTCTTCTCGAACTTCACCGAAAACGTTCTTCCCCCAGTAAATTCAACACTTTCTTTCAATCCCCGGGTAAACAAACTTATCATACCAATTACAGTCACGGAAATAGAGAAAATATAAAAATACTTACGCGCCCCAATCCAGTTAAAGTTGAAATTCTGGAATAAACCTTTTGAATATTTCGTGTCGAAACTCACCCCTTTGTTCTTCTCCATCCAGTAACTAATAACCAATCGTGATATAAAGATTGCTGAGAAAACGGAAGTAAAAATCCCCACGATCAAGGTCGTGGCAAACGATTCAATTTCTCCCGTTCCAAAGTACTTTAGAATCAAGGCTACCAAAAGGTGGGTCATGTTCGCATCGATGATGGATGGAAGGGCTTTTTGGAATCCAATCTCAACCGCTTTACCTACCTCTTTTCCATCACGTTGCTCTTCCCGTATCCGTTCGAAAATCAAGATGTTGGCATCCACCGCAGTACCGATGGTCAAAATGATTCCAGCAATACCTGCTAAGGTAAGTACCGCCCCAAAGGACGCCAAACAACCCATAATAAAAATTACGTTAGCAAACAAAGCGATATTGGCTGCAAGACCTGACTTTCCATAGTAGAAGAACATGTAAAGTAAAACAGCTAAAAAGGCAAAACCAAAAGAAATCAACCCCGCATTAGAGTTTTCAGCCCCGATGCTCGGACCTACCCGATTTTGCTCTTTAATCAAGCATGGCGCTGGCAAAGCACCACCGTTCAGCAATCCTGCCAATGCTTCAGCTTCTTCGAAAGTGAAGGTTCCTGAAATCTGCGTATTACCGTTGGTAATTGGATTGATTACAGTGGGTGCGGAATATACCACGTTATCCATAGTAATTGCCACGATGCGGTCCTTGTTTTCTGTAGTCATCTGACCCCACTCAGTAGTTCCGTCAGCGGTCATGGATAAATCCACCGTAATTTTCCCCTTATCATAACCCGTAGAAGCACTAGAAATGTGCTTACCGTTTACGCGAGCTTTTCCATCAAACGGAATTTTACAAGCGTACAACATATATCCGGTTTGCTTTTTCTTGTTCCCCATTTCATCGGGCTCAGCTCCCCACATCATGCGAATGCTTCGAGCAGCCAATACTTGTTGAACATCTCCTCTTCTTAGTATTTTTTCAACCAAAGGCTTATCCTTCGACAAGACAAAACCGATCGCGAACTCTCCAACTGGCTGAACCAATTTAACAAATCCTGGATTGTTTACAGTATCCACAGCAGCAGCAGAAGAAGAAGTACTGTCGCTTAGATCTCTTTCGGGGGATTTGCTCGCTAAATCTATGGCGTTTAGTTCTGGGCTTATTTCCGAAGGAGCAAAGGTTTCAAAGAATTCCAAATTGGCAGTAGACTTTAATTTTTCAGCCACCGTATTCTCATCTTGAACACCAGGTAATTCAATGTAAAGACGGTT
>JBJOJZ010000124.1:0-6451 GCA_046046325.1 Bacteroidota bacterium | reverse complement strand
TTTTAGAACTTCTAACGAATCCAATTTCAGGCAATCATGATACCACGTTATCACGCGGCTTCGATCCCCTAAAATCTCGTTCATGTGTGGCAACACTGCCAAGCCCATGGCCGCTTGCAATTCACTCATTTTCCCATTGATTCCAAGCCCGTGAAATGCTAAGGGACCGTCATGGCCAAAGTTATGCCTGTAATACAGTAGATGAAACAAGTCGGGATCTTTGCAAAAAATCGCGCCTCCTTCGCCTGTATGGAATAATTTCGTGGCGTGAAAACTGCACGTTGTTACATCGCCATATTCAAATATACTCTTCCCTTTGTAGCTCACCCCAAAAGCATGTGCGCCGTCGTAAATCACTTTTAGGTTGTGCTTCTTAGCAATTCGCTCTATTTCATCGACGTTGCAGGGATTCCCAAAAACGTGCGTTGCTAAAATACAGGTCGTTTTTTGCGTAATCGCTGCCTCAATTTTGGTTTCATCAATGGTTAGATATTCTGGATGAATGTCCACAAATATGGGCGTACAACCCTCCCAAACAATGGTAGAAGTTGTCGCGACATACGAGAAGGGTGTGGTAATGACTTCGCCGCCTTTCGCCAAACACTTCAAGGCGATTTGAAGCGGAACGGTTCCATTATTCATCAGCAGTATTTTGGCTTGTTCAAGGTTCAAATACTCCGTGAGTTTATCCTCTAATTCCAAGACCAAGGATCCCCGATTGGTTAACCAACCGTTGTTGTATGCACGCTGCACTTGGGCCGTGTATTCCTCTATCGGAGGCAAAAACGATTTTGTAACGGGAATCATGCGTTAATTTTAAAATCTATCTTCGGCCGAACAAATCCTGGATATTTACCATGCCAATTGGTTGTTTCTCGTTCTTCTTCCACCTCAAAAGTTAATACCTCTTCAAAGTTAAAAAGGGGTTTTGCTGTATCTTGGACAAGCATAAAAGATACATAAAATACTCCTGTATTTAATAACTCTTTTGGAATTACGCATCGTGCATGGTGAAGCCCAACATTAATTATAGGAGGTGGTAATTGGGTAATAACATTGAATACGCATTCTCCTGTCGCCGCATAAAGATGCAGGCTAAGATTGGCGACTAAGCCTTCCACATAATTCCAGAAACTGATGTTTATTTCCAAGGAGCTTTTTACCGTAATGATGGGCTTCCCATCCTCGCGAAGGGGTTTAAGTTGAACCGACTTTAAACGGGTAAATGCATTGCCCGGAGCTTCATGTTCGCGGTATTCTTTTCCCCAATCCGATTGATTTCTGCTCATAAGATAGGTTTCAATCACATGGGATGGCGAGCCTTCCGATACAATGGTTCCGTGCTCCATGAGTATGGCACGAGTACACAAGTTTTTGACCGCCTCCATGTTGTGGCTTACAAAAAGTACGGTTCTTCCATGGCTGGCAACATCTTTCATCTTACCCATGCACTTTTTTTGAAAATCCACATCCCCCACCGCCAATACTTCATCCACAATCAATATTTCGGGTTCCAAATGCGCCGCAACCGCGAAGGCCAGTCGAACATACATGCCAGAGGAGTACCTCTTAACGGGAGTATCAATGTACTTTTCAACGCCGCTGAAAGCAACGATTTCATCGAATTTTTGGGTTATTTCCCGTTTGCTCATTCCCAATATTGCTCCGTTCAGGTAAATGTTTTCTCGGCCCGTTAATTCAGGATGAAATCCCGTACCCACTTCAAGCAACGAAGCCACGCGACCGTTCAGGGTTATTTGTCCCTTGGTGGGTAATGTTACTTTCGATAGAATTTTCAACAAAGAACTTTTACCGGCACCGTTGCGACCAATAATCCCTAAAACCTCACCGTGATTTACCGTAAAACTGATGTCTTTTAATGCCCAAATATAATCAGCATTACCCTGTATGCTGCGGTCATTGGACTCCGTGACCTTTAAAGTTGGATCTTCTTTACCTCGTACTTTGTGCCACCAACGGTTTACGTCCTGAACCAAAGAACCAGTACCAACCTGACCGATTCGATACTGCTTGTATAAATGCTCTACTTTAATTCTTTCCATATCCTTAGACAGTATCCATGAACGACTTTTCAACACGAGAAAATACGAGTATTCCAACCGTTAATGCCGCTAAGGTAAACGCAACAGCATAAACTAAACCTCCTAAGTCAAAAGAACCCACGGAAAAAAGAGCGTACCTAAAGTTTTCAAGGATTCCCGACAAGGGATTCCATTCCAACAACTTTCGCATCATTCCTGAGGTAAAGGAAAGCGGATAAATTATGGGCGTTCCGTACATCAGCAATTGAACGCCAAAAGCCAGCAAAAAACTCAGGTCACGGTACTTGGTCGTAAGCGAAGAAAAAAGAATTCCAAGCCCAAAACCTAGCAAAGCCAGAAGCAATATGTACAAGGGAACTAGGGCCAAAGACCAATGAACATTGATGTTTTCCACTCCGGATACTTGAAACCAAATCAACACAATTATGAGCACGATGGACTGAATCATCCATTTGTACAATCCTGATATCACAATGGACAGAGGCACTGCAAGCCGGGGAAAATACACCTTACCAAAAAGGGCTGAATTTCCAACAAAGGTATTGGAGCATTTCGTAAAAACGTCGGAAAAGTAACCCCAAAGCGTTAAGCCTGAAAAGTAAAATAGAAAGGGATGTATTCCTTGCGTCGGAATAGTAGCTATTCTTCCAAAAATGAAGTAAAACATGAGCGCTGTAAGAATGGGTTGAAGAACAAACCATAAAGGACCAAGAATGGTCTGCTTGTACTGCGCAACAAAATCCCTGCGGACAAAAACCATGACCAAATCACGGTAATTCCATAACTCCCGCAAACGAACGTCCAAGAACCTTCGTTTGGAGCTAATTACTTCAATATGATGATGTTTTTCCTGCACAAATGAATCCATTTCACGAATAACAAAGGTACTTTTTATTGACGAATGCAGTGCAATGTCCGAATTAAAAGAAAGTAACCCTATACCTGCTGAATAATCGCGTCTTTTCAGCGAATATTCAACAGGCTCTCCTTCTTCCATAATTATTTGTATTTTTGGAAGTATGCATAGGCTGAGCATTTTTCGGTTCATTTCGATGACCCTGTTCATGGGTGCAAGCCTTTACAGTTTCGCACAACCCCTCAGTGCCATTCTCCCAAAGAATCAATCGAATCTTTCCAATTTCAACGTAACGTTCTCATGGAACAGCGCAGCGAATGTCACGAACTACAAGGTTGAGATGGCGACCAATACGGCCTTTACCTCCAACTACGTTGAATCCCCTCTGACGAACCTCACCACTTGGAGTTCCTTTGTTCCGTTGCAGGGCACTTATTATTGGAGAATCAAAGGCTATGTACCCAACGACTCCATCCTTTCTCCCACCTATTCTTTCAGCTATTTTACCCCGTCCAACTCGGCATCAACTACTTTTTGGCTTAAAGCCGATGCGGGGGTTAGTTTGGATGCAAGCAATAAAGTACAGTCTTGGACCGATTTAAGTGCAAATGGCTACAGTGTCATCCAAAGCGTTGCTGCCAAACGACCGGTAGTCAGCAACAACGCCGTTAACGGTTATCCAAGTATTCAATTTTCAGGCGCTCAAGTCCTTTCCGGTGGCGATATTTTGGATTTGGGCTTTAACTCGAGAAGTATTTTCATCGTTGGAAAAATGGCTGCCAGCAACCAAAGTTTATTGGCGAAGTCTAAAGCATCAAATGTGACGTTCCGTTATGGTGTTATAAAGGATGCAACCAATACGGCATTTCTATTTCAAAGTGACAACAATACCAGCAACTACTCCACCTTCAACACGACCAATTACGCATTGTACAATGCCTTTGTAAACCGTACCACTGCTAAGAACCACTTCGATGTGAACAACACATCATTGGGGGTAAATTCATTTAACAGCGGCCTGCTTTTTGAATCCAATTACCGGCTTTTAATTGGGGCATATAACAATGCCAACGACGACGGCGAAGTATTGTTTCTTAACGGCAACATATGTGAGGTCATTTTTTCCGACACACAAGATTCAACCGAGATTTTAAAGATCAAAAACTACCTCAAGTGCAAGTATACTTCCGTTTTTAATTTGGGAGCGGACATTACTGTCAGCAATGGTTTCTGCCCCCAAACCCTCACTGCGCCCGCAGGATTCACGAACTACCAATGGAATACCGGTGCAACAACGGCCAGCATTTCTGTGAATCAAACAGGTTCATACTGGGTTTCGGCGATTGATGCCTTTGGATTTAAATGGACCGATACCCTTTACGTCAAATTCCCCACCGTTTCTACCCCACCCAACAACGTTCTTTGCTCCAACAGCAACCTTACTTGGAATACTGGCCTAGGAGCAGGATTCAGCCACGCATGGAGCACCGGAGCCTCGGGAAACACCATTACCATCTCACAACCTGGTACATACAGCGTTCAAATAACTGGGGCGGGTGGCTGTCCTTCTGTAGCACAAACCATCACTTTTACCCTCGACACCTACCCAATCACCGCATTCATTGGTGCGGATACCTCGTTGTGCATCGGAAATGCCTTAGGGCTTCAAGTTGGCGCCAATTCAACGGTACAGTATCAATGGAGCGATGGTTCGACGAATTCAACGTTTACCGTTACGAATCCAGGCACCTATAATGTTTCCCTGAATTCTACCAACAGCAATGGTTGCCAAGCTCATGACACCATTCTGATTTCCGTTGCAGGCACGGCTCCGCAAGTTACTTTAAACCTTCCACAAGGCGTTTGCACCAATGCACCTGTACAAATCTCGTGCAATGCATCGGTACCGGCACC
Source organism: Bacteroidota bacterium (assembly GCA_046046325.1). Classification (GTDB taxonomy): domain Bacteria; phylum Bacteroidota; class Bacteroidia; order Flavobacteriales_D; family Crocinitomicaceae; genus UBA952. The sequence goes on along the minus strand of JBJOJZ010000124.1, from coordinate 1,618 downwards.
GGGTTCGGTGCAAAGCAGCCAATGGACGTTTGCCAATGGCGTGAGCTTAACCGGAAATTCAATCCAGTTCAATGCTCCCAACGTCGGGATTTTAATAGGCACCCTTACGGTAACAGCTCAAGATAATTGCGCAACTACCCTACCCCTTTCGTTAAACGTAAACCTCCCACCTAACCTCGGAATTTCGCATGCGGGAAGCTGCTCCAATGCACCAGTTACCTTTCAAGCAATGGATTCATTGGGTTCTAACTTGGTTGCTTTTCAATGGAATTTTAACCAAGGTGCAGGAATCGACACCGTGGCTTCGCCAAGTTTTGTATACCATGCTTCAGGAAATGTCAATGCACAGCTTGTCGCGGGAAATTCCAATGGATGTTCGGACACCCTTTCGTATCAATTCTCCCTGCTCTCTGCTCCGAATGCTGCTTTCTCAATTTCGAATTTTTGCGAACAAAGCAACCTTCAACTCGTGAATACCTCAAGCTCGAACGATACTTCTTCCTTGGTGGCTTATTCATGGAATTTTGGAGATGGAAATAATTCAACGTTGGCGACACCATATCACGCTTATGCGCAGGAAGGGACCTACCTCGTAGCCTTGGTAAGTACTGCAGGCAATTCGTGTTCAGACACCTTAGTTCAAAGCGTAAGTATTTTACCGAAACCGGATTTGATTTGGACCCTAGGTCCCGCCTGCAAAGACAACCTTACGGTATTTGAAAGCCAATCCACCATTCCGAGCGGTACCGTTGACTCCACCTCATGGTTAGTAAACCTTCAATTTCCCTTCCATGGTACCTCGGGGTACTACGTTTTCACCACCTTTGGAATTCAATACCTTCACTTATACACCGTTTCCGATCTTGGATGCCCGCGAGACACCCTTATTTTGGTGGATGTTCAACCCGGAGTTAGCAGCGCCTTTAATGTTGAACCCATGAGTGTATTGGCAGGCGACACCGTAACACTAACTTCTCAATCCTCGGGTCAAAGCGGTCAAAGTTGGTGGGTCAATCAACAATTCATGGGCAATCAATCAACCGCTCAATTGGTGGTTGGAGATTCTTTAGAGGGTCAAACCTTGCATGCGAGCCTAATCGCCGAAAATGCCATAGGATGCACCGATACTGCTCATCTATCAATTCAAGTCAATGAACGCATTTTAGACATTAAGGTGAAACAGGTATTTTACAGTGAAATCAATGGAATGAACCAAGTTGGTGCAGAATTATTGAACTTAGGCACCTTACCAATTACTCAAGCCCAATTGTATTTTTCGCTTTCGGGGCAAACCCTTTTTTCATCCTACTTCAACGACACCATTCTACCGGGTAACAGTTTTTATTATTTGTTTCCCTCCTCCCCTGATTTTTCTACTTTAGAGTACAATGGTATCGGGGATTTCTACTGCGTTGAAGCCGATTTGGAGCCTTTTTATTCGCAGAAAGAGCTGGATTTATCCAATAATCAACAATGTTCCGTTTTGGAAGAACAGTCCTACGAATTAAGCGCCCCCCACCCTAATCCGGCAAATAATCAGTCGAGTATGACCCTGGTTATTAACGAAACATCCACCCTGAGCCTCGAGGTTATTAATACCCTTGGTCAAAAAACGACT
>JBJOJZ010000040.1:0-21110 GCA_046046325.1 Bacteroidota bacterium | reverse complement strand
TGCGGAAACTGTTTCTTGACCGCCTCGGTGGTGGCCTTTAGTTTGGAGGGTGAATGAGCAAAATCTTTGAACATCTTAAAATTCGGGCCATCTACTACGGCCTGAAGACGCTTTCCGGCGCCTTTAAAATCCCCCATTGCCTCGAAGAATGCTTCCTGAGCAATACCCATTTCGAGAGCAACTAGGCTTGCTCCCCAAACATTTTGCATGTTATGGTCTCCAAATATCCTTAAGGGAAATTTACGTCCGTGAAACGATAATTCAACGCCATTATCAACTACTTGATAATCCGGTATCGAGTAGGGAATTTTAACAGATTGACTCGATATTTCATGAACCAAATCATTTAATACCTTGTCATTGGAATTGTACATAAGGGAACCTTTAGCTGCAATCGTTTCAATGAAAATTTTGAATTGGTGCACATAATTATCAAAGGTTGGAAAAACATTGATATGGTCCCATGCAATACCGCTAATTAAAGCGATGTGCGGCTGGTACAGGTGAAACTTGGGACGTCGATCAATCGGCGAACTGAGGTACTCATCTCCTTCTAAAACCATAAAAGGAGCATCATGGGAAATTTTTACCATGCAATCGTAACCTTCCAATTGCGCCCCAACCATATAATCCACGTTCAAGTTCATTTTCTTCGCAACATGTAAAATCATGGACGTTATGGTCGTTTTTCCATGGCTTCCCGCTATAACCACCCGTTTCTTGGTTTTACTGGCCTCATAGAGGTATTCTGGATAGGAAAATACGGGTAGGTTCAATTCCTTAGCGCGTAATAATTCAGGATTGTCTTCTCGCGCATGCATCCCGAGAATTACAGCATCTAAATCACTGGTTATTTTTCCGGGAAACCAACCTATCTTTTCCGGTAAAATTCCTTCTTTTTCCAAGCGCGACTTGGAGGGATCTAATATCTCATCGTCGGAACCGCTCACTTGATTTCCTTTGCGACTTAAGGCAATGGCTAAATTGTGCATGGCACTTCCACCGACTGCAATAAAATGAACTTTCATTCCTTTTTTCTTCAAAAATAATCAAGCAGAATACCTGACACCCTTAAAGCATGAAAAATTACTGACAACGTTTTTTTAACTATGGACAATCAGGAGGATTGATGGGCCCACCTTCTGTCAGAAAAGGGATACCGTTTGAATCGTGCAACCATATGGTTTCGGTAATTGGTTGGCCGTTCATGGTAAAGCTAGAAGCTCCAGATTCGTTGACGGTTTGCTCATAGACCACCCCATAGCCTTGAGCATTCACCACAACTCTTCGAACCACTTTTCCGATTTCAAATCCAAAAGCATCCTCATAGGTATAAACCAATTCCGTCATGGCATTCCAAGGAAAACACTGCCCACTGTCGTTTTTTAAATAGTTAGGGGTATATGTCTCAACCTTCACAAAGTTCATGCGCTCTTCTTGGGCTCTTTGAGCTCGTTTTGTTTGCTCTAGAGCGGCTTGATCGGCCAAATAATTCGCTGTTTGGTTGTCATTAACCAATTTCCGTTGCGCCTGGTCCAAGACTTTATTCTGTTCGGCTGCTTCAACCTCATTTTGCGTTTTGAGGACATTCATCGAATCCACAAAATCCCTTGTAGCTTCTCGAGCCAGGTTATGGTTATCCAATTGATGGGCCATAATAGAATCGTGGCGGTTGCGCTGTGCGTCTTGGATATCAGCCATACGTTCGGTCAATGCTTGATTGGCCAAATTCCGTTCTGCTATTTCCGTTTGAGTCTGATTCACCAATGCTCGGTTGGCTATTTCGCGTTTTTTGGCATCGTCAAACGCTTGTTGATCCAGAACACTTCGAACGGCGTTTTGTTCCTCCACAAATTCTCGGTTGGCACGCACCGCCTCTTCGTGCTGAACAGAAGCCCGGTAATTCGCATCATCCACCGACGCCTTAAGTTTGTCCCAGGCATTTCGAACGCGTTGCGATTGGCGATCGGCGGAACTGGACAAAGAAGTTTGTAATACGGACGGGTTTCCGGTATACAATTTCGCACCAGCAGGAGGGGTCAAAACTATTCCTCTCACCGAGTTACTTCCGGAGGTTGGAGCGGCTATTTTCATTTTGGCCTGCAAGGAATCAATTTTGTTTTTGAGGAAAGACATTTCTAATTTGCCTACTTCTGCCACCCCCGCCTTGGTTAAGAATTCATTCGCAGCTTGAAGGGCTTTGGTAGAATCGTTCACCGCCATGTTTTTCAGTAATTTGGCATTGGGATTAAAGTAGGACTCCAATTTGGTTAATCGGGTTTTGAGGGCGCTAACTTCCGGTGTGGTTAGCTTTTGCTTCAACGGAGAATTAGCCAATAAGGTTTTAACGATTCCCAAAGCGACCTTAGGCTGGTAATTCGCCCCATACTTCGCATCAAAGGTCAACGAATCAAGGGCATTTTTAACTTTCGTTATGGCAACATTGAAGTTCTGAAGGTCTTGTTCTTTCGCTTTTTTCGCGGCTTCCACTTTTTGGTCGATGTCACTTACTTTCGTTTGCTTGCTCGCTGCATCGTGGGTAAAGGCTAAAATATCTTTCGTTTGATCGTACACCTGAATCGCTTTATCGTAATCCTGTTTGCTTTGTAGGTCATACCCTTTTTTAATTTCTCCGTCGACATATTGCGTAATGGTTCTGTCCAGTTCTGAGAACGTAGTTGCCTGTTTTGCGGTGGACTCATAATTCCCAATCAAGGCTGTCACCTTTTCTAAAGCACTCTTCATGGCAGCGTTATTCCCTTTGATCTTCTTCGCAGCATCCATGGCCGTTTTCACTTCCTTATCTAAATTCTGTTCTTTAATGAGCAGGTTTAAGGAATCAACGGTTACTGCCACTGCATCTCTTAACGATTGCGGAATTCGCATGAGCGTCTTGTTTTTGTTAATGGCCGTGATCGCCTCTTTGTATTTTTTACCTGAAGCCAAGCGGGTGCAGTCGTCACGGTTCTTTTTACAGGCGGTTAACTCCTTCTTTCGATCATCCTCTTCTTTCTTGATACCTGCTATGGAAAGTAATTTCGATTTCAATTTTTCAGATTTGGGATCAAATTTAAGCACGAGTTTATACGTTTTTTCAGCATCTTGCCATTTCAACAAGGCCAATAAGGAGTCACCAATGTGAAAAAGACTATCGATGGACTTTTGCTTTTGCTGAGCCAATTGTTGCGCCGAAAATGCCTTCTGAAGCAATGATTTTTTACGTGTTAATGACGTGTCCACTAATTTGTAGTTGGTTTGCGCCGCAATAGCCGTATCCAAATAATCCAATGCCAGTTTGAAATTCTGTACTTGTTCGAATTCCTTGCTTTTTGCCTTGAATTTTTCCAATTTCAATTTGCCCTCTTCTTGCCAAACTCGGTTTCGTAAAGAATCGTTGTATTTCGTCTTGTAAGCTAAATCAGGAATGCACTCTGCCTGCTTCTCATCCCATTTGAACTTTTCCGCGTAATCGTTTGCCCCAACGGTAAAATTGAAAATAGGATTAACGGGGAACATTTGAACCTTCAGATTTTCCGCCAACATGACGGTAATACTCAAAACTTTTTTAGGAATGGCTAAATCAGCAACATCATAGTACACATTGCGCGTAAGAAACCCTGGCTTCGAAAACTGTACAGTAAGCGGTGTTTTTTTGTATACACTCCCCACCAAAACGAACGAGCCGTTTTTTTCGCTGATGGCCGAAGCAACGGTTAGGTTTTCTTGCAATAAATAAACGCTTGTACCGGAAAGCGTGGATTTAGAAGTATCGGAGATTGACCCTTTAAAAATGAGTTTTATTTCCACTTGAGCAAAGCCCAAGGAGGCAAACAACCAACTCAAAAAGAACAACCTTATTCCCATACTTGATAAACGTAAATCAGAAATTCGTTAACAAAACAAGCGAATCTATGCAAAAATCGGCAAATTTGTGCAAATAACGAAATGCTGAACTACGAACATTTGAGTTTTTGGGAAAAACGCACTTACACCGAAGAAATTGATACGCTCATTATTGGTGCAGGAATCGTGGGAATGACCTGTGCCATCTATCACAAAATTCGGTTTCCACATCGGAAAATCGTGGTAATAGAACGTGGTTATCTTCCCACAGGGGCAAGCACAAAAAATGCAGGATTTGCTTGCTTTGGAAGCCCTAGCGAATTGCATGAAGATCTCCAGCAAATGCCAGAGGACCAAGTATGGGAAACACTTTCCATGCGCTACGAAGGATTGCAAAAACTTTTTGAAATCGTACCAAAACATGCCATGTCCTATTCCGCATGCGGGTCATGGGATTTAATGAAAGACTCTATGGAGTCCGATTTTATTCACTACTTAAACCAGCAGGTTGAACGCATTACAGGAATTTCCGAGGTTTATTCGGATGACTCGGTAAAAATTCAAGCCTCCCAATTTCAAGGATTTAACGTTGCCTATAAAAACCGGAGCGAAGGGAGCATTGATACTGGGCGGTTAATCGAGGCATTGCATCGAAAATGTATCGAAATCGGCGTACATTTTTTATTCGGAAGCGAGGTAACATCGATCTCCATCGATTCGAGCATAAAATCGGTACATACGCAGTACGGATGCCTTAAATCTCATCAAATCGCCTTATGCACCAACGCCTTTGCTCAGCAGCTCATGCCCTTGGACGTGCAACCGGCAAGAGCCCAGGTCTTGGTAACGTCTCCGATTAACAACCTTGCCATTGAAGGAACCTTTCACTTTGATGCCGGTTATTACTATTTCCGAAATGTGGGTAACCGCGTCTTGTTCGGCGGCGGAAGAAATCAAGCTTTCAAGGAGGAATCCACGGATTCCATGGAAATTACTCCAGGTTTGCAAAACCATTTAGAATCCTTGCTTCGAACGAACATTCTACCAAATCAGGTGTTTGATATTGAGTATCGCTGGGCAGGAACCTTGGGCATTGGTCCTTCAAAAGAACCCATTGTTCGGCAGATTGCCCCAGGTGTAGTGGCAGGTGTAAGGATGGGAGGAATGGGGGTAGCCATTGGATCCTTGGTGGGTGCAAAATTGAGTAAACTAATGCAATGAATTTAGAAGGAGAATCCTTTATTAACCCCATTGATCCGGACAAAATAACCGATCGTCCTGGGCTTTTACCCTATGCGCACCACTCGGGAAGTTTGCCAATAAAGCCCGAAGATGAAGGACGCTTAAAAAGCCGTGCTTTACGAGCCATGGAATACCAAACCGATGCTCAATTGCAGCAAATCTATGAGCAAATTCAATTGCTCGCGAACCAAGCAAAGGCCCTTCAAGACCGAAAACACATTTCCACGCTTATCTACCAATGCAATTTAAAATTCGAACCGCTCATCCACCACACCTACCACCTCTACCGAAAAGAGCAGGAATTTTTGCTTTCGTTGGTAGCGCCAGAGGATTGGGGCAGAACCAAAACTCAGTTAATTTATCTCTCCACCATCAAACTCCTTTCCGATCATACTTGGGAAATCATTCGTAAATCTGATGCGTTTGATGAAGAAATTTTGAAGTAGTATCTTTATTTTACCCAACTTCCCGGTACCTTACGTCATCCATCCACCGCAGTTTTTGCATCTCCCCTACTTCGAGGGAAAAATAATCAAAGGCTTCACTTACCACTCCCTTGAGGCGGTAAATCCCTTTTCCTTGGAAGGGGTATTTCCTTCCTGATTCGGGGAAATGAACGGTATCAAGCGTGTCGCCATGCACATCGAGAAAGGTACCAAAATGCATGTAATCACCGCGGCTTGTCTTCGAACGCTTCACTGTGACCAAATAACCGTAGGTTTCAAGGTGCAGGCTTCGGCATTGGGGAATTTGAGCAGCCGGCGTGTGTTGAGGGATTGGCTCCGAAAGCAAGTCAAACGGATTGCACAAGGGAAATCCCAATAAATCCAACTGATCAAATACCTCTTCCATGGGATGCTCCTCAAAATCGGGCAACACAAACTCTTGCACAGGAGCCACAAACAATCCTTGCTGCCTTACCTTAGGATGCGCCTTGTGCAGGCGGTAATGAGCCCGCCACAGCAGCTGCTTGCGCGAAACTCCGAACCCACGAAAGGCACCTATTCGAATGAGAATCGCCATTTGCTCTAAAGGAACGCTGACCCGGTTTAAAAAATCCTCAAAATCCTGGAATGGTCCTTGCTGCTTGCGTTCTTCAAGGATGTGGCGCACCACTTCAGCTTCCAACCCTTCCACTAGAACAAACCCCAAAACCAAGCGCTTTCCATACAGGACGCAGGAATGAAACCCTTCCAAAATGCACGGAGCTTCAATTTCGGCACCGTACTTACGGGCTTCGTGCACATAAATCTCCGTACGGTAATACCCACCGAAATTATTCACGGTAGCCGTCATGTATTCCAAGGGGAAATATGCCTTCAAGTAAAGGCTTTGGTAACTTTCTACGGCATACGAAGCCGAATGTCCTTTGGCAAAGGCATAACCCGCAAAACTGGCAATTTGATTCCAAACCGACGCCACGAGGTCGGGAGCATAGCCTCGCTGAGTACAATTCGTATAAAACCGCTCCTGCACCTTGGTGAATTCTTCTCGCGAACGAAACTTCCCCGACATACCCCTTCGCAGCACATCCGCTTCCGCTAAAGTCAACCCCGCAAAATAATGCGCCACCTTGATGACATCTTCCTGATAAACCATTACGCCGTAAGTTTCCGGCATAATTTCTAACAGCAAGGGGTTCGCAGCCGCTCTTCGGGCAGGGTCCCTGTGCCGTAAAATGTACTCTTTCATCATACCCGACTGGGAAACTCCCGGCCGAATAATGGAACTCGCCGCCACCAATTCAAGGTAGGTCGCCACTTTCAATTTCACCATCAGCATGCGCATGGCCGGCGATTCCACATAAAAACACCCCAAAGCTTTAGCGTGCAATAGCATCTCCCTGATTTTTGGGTCTTCCTTAAAATGCTTCATGTTATGGATATCTTCCAAATGCGCTGTTGGCTGATTGTAGGCGATAATATCCATGGCTTCACGGATTTTCCCCAAGCCTCGCTGACTCAAAACATCAAACTTGTACAAGCCCACATCTTCTGCTTCGAGCATCGAAAATTGGGTAGTAGCAAAGCCTTTAGGCGGCATAAAGGTGGCCGAAAACCACGTAATAGGTTGCTCGCTAATGATAATGCCTCCCGAGTGCACGCTCAAATGCGAAGGCATGTCCTGCAAATATGCCGCATAGCGCAATACCAGGGCCGACATGCTGTCTGCCTGCTGCAACGAAACGCTTCGGTTACTCAGCTTATCAATTTCCGCCTTGGGCAAGCCGAACACCTTGCCCAGTTCGCGTACCGTAGCTTTATACTGAAAGGTATTATAGGTACACAACCACGCCGCATTGGGATATTTTTCAAAAATATACCGCACGATTTCATCGCGGTCCTTCCACGAAAAATCAATATCGAAGTCGGGTGGATTTTTTCGGTACAAGTTTATAAATCGTTCAAAATACAGGTCCAATTCCAAGGGATCAACGTCGGTAATTCGAAGCAAATACGCCACGATGCTGTTGGCACCGCTACCTCTTCCCACGTAGAAAAATCCTCGGGAACGGGCATACGACGTAAAATCCCAGGCAATCAAAAAATACGAGAGGTAATCCTTTTGCGCAATCAGCTCGACTTCTTTCTCAATCCGTTCGACAATCTCATCGTTCAACTGCGGATATCGGTAAGCAACCCCTTCAGCGCACAACTTGCGCAGCAGCTGTTCATCCATGGCTTTCGACCCGGTGTAAGAGGCCGGATTTTGGGGCACAGCCTCATCACCAAAAGCAAAAGAAACTTCGCAATCTTCCATGCAATATTTTGCGCGCTCCCAAAAATCCACATATTCGCCACACGCTTGAACCAAAGCTTCTTGGGGCAACAACATCTCGGTTCCTTGAGCATGCCACTCCGCAGGCAGTTTCGACAAGAGTACGTTGTGATGGATTGCACGCAGCAGCCGATGGGAATTAAAATCGCGTTTTGTTTGAAACAACATGGGGGTCAGCAAGACCGTTTTTTCACGAGGACATTTCCTCGCGTAGCGCAGTTCCCATTGCGGCAAGCACAGCAAATCGAGTTGAAAAAACTCGTGTTCAAACAAAGGACGGGGCAAGACCGTATCGACGGGGTAAAAAACCCAACAATTGGAAAAATGAGGTAAAATCAAGGGAAAAGCTCGTTCTTCATGGAGAAAGGATGTAAGAAAGCGGTTCATTTCGTGAACACCTCGGTTGTTGCGCGCCATTAAGGTCGCCACGGTTTGCATGCCGTTGCGTAACTCCACTCCTACCACCGCTCGAATTCCTAGGCGTTGCGCTTCTCGAACAAAAGCAAGTGCCGAACCGGTGTGGTTAATATCGGCTAAAAAAAGGAAGGAGTATCCAGCATCCTTCCCCCATTGCACAAGGATTTCAGGCGCATAAACACCGTACTTCAAGCTGAAATATGAATAAATTTTCATGAAAAAAAAGACTTAAATTCTTCGGTTAGCGAGTAAGGGAGGAGCATCTCCGTCAAAAGGATTCCAACGCCCGATGGTCCGTGCTTCCATGCCCAAAGCACGAATGACCGCTCGATCGCCGTAACGGATTCTGATACGGTCCATGGCCTGGTAAAGGCGGGCGTAATCCACCTGATCATCGAACAAACTCAGCTGATGGCATCCGGTTACCAGATCGCTGTAGCGCACCCCAATCAAGCGTACAAGCAAGCGACGGTTGTAGATTCGATCGAACAGTTCGGCTACCAAGGGCATCAATTGATGATCTGCTGAAGTGTAGGAAATTTTCCGTTGAAGGGTTTGCGTTTGAAAATCAGAAAATCGAATTTTCACAGTAACACAGCCGGTAAGTTTACCTCCCCTACGCAACTGAAAGGCAAGGTTTTCTGCCATTGCACTGATGATGGCCTTCAATTTACGCACATCGATGGTGTCTTGGTCAAAGGTACGTTCGGTAGAAATGGATTTTCGTTCGGTATGCTGAATTACCGGAGAATGGTCGATTCCTTGGGCTTTATTCCAGATGCTCACCCCGTTCTCTCCGAGCGCATGTTCCATCATTTGTACGGGTAGTTCTTGAAGGGTTTGAATCTTTCGAATCCCTAAATTGCAAAGGGTTTGATAGGTTTTAGTACCCACCATCGGGATTTTAGCTACGGACAAAGGTGCTAAAAAAGCCCGTTCTTCTCCATACGAAACCATTCGCTGGTTGTTGGGTTTTGCTTCGCCGGTAGCGACCTTGGAAACGGTTTTATTCTGCGAAAGCCCAAAAGAAATGGGAAGACCTGTTTCGCGCATGATTTTTTGACGCAATTCGGTAGCGTATTTTAAGGTTCCAAAAAAACGGTCCATTCCCGTAAAATCAAGGTAAAATTCGTCCACTGACATCTTCTCATAGAGCGGAGAAGCTTCACGAATAATCTCGGTGACTGCTCGGGAATAGTGGCTATAGGTTGCTGAATTCCCTTTGATGACAATAGCTTCCGGACATCGTTCCTTTGCCATTTTCATCGGCATAGCGGAGTGAATACCAAAACGCCTCGCTTCGTAACTACAAGACGCCACTACCCCACGATCGCTCGTGCCACCAATCAAAATGGGCTTACCGTTGAGACGGCTGTCCAACAGGCGCTCACAGGAGACAAAGAAGGTGTCAAGGTCCATATGGACAATGTTGCGCAGCATAGGAGTAACAAATAATAAAAAATGGTAGTTTTGGAATAGTACAAATGTATTAATTTTTAATCAAAATAATTTCTTAAATTTTAATCAAAATGAATTATTTTTTCTCAGCACTCCTTGTGACAAGCTTGTTTTGGCAATGCACACCGTCCCGAACCCCAAGCAGATCGAAGAACAACGAAGAAAGAACCGTTCAATCCTATACCAAACCAACACCAAACTACGATAGCATTGTGCTCAGCGATCGAGGATTCAAAGGATATTACCAAGGTCCAGAATTCAACGAACAAGGCGATATCGCCCATCAATTCTCCAATAAAGCCGCCAACCAAATCGGGAACTACCTAAAAGAATCCTATCAAAAGAAAACCTACTTAAAAATCGATTTTAAGCACACAAAGGTCATTACCAAGGGGCTCGACCAAGAGGACAGCGTTTACTACCTCCTAGAAATTCCATTTCAATCTGCCGGTAAATGTTCCGCTCATACGGGGATTGAACATTGCGGGAGCTGGAATTACCAGCCCAAATTATTCTTGAACCAACGTTTAAAAAAGCAAAAACAAGCACTTACCAAAATCAGTGTCGGTAAAATGGAGTGTCGATTTTTCACGAGCAACGAAGGATTTCAGGAATATTGGATTGCCTTTCACCACAAAGATTATCAGAACGAATGTAAATAATTGTTTTCCATCAATACACCATTGAAAAACAATGTAACTTTGTAAAAAAAAGAATCATGAAAAAAGGACTTATTGCTTTAATCGCCGTTGGAGGGATATTACTCATCGGCTTCCTAGTTTACTACAACGCCTACAATAAAGCGGTAGCGCTACAGGAAGGGGTGGACGAAAAATGGGGCAACGTACAATCGGCTTATCAACGCAGGTTGGATTTGATTCCCAACCTCATGAAAACCGTCAAAGCCGCCGCAAAAAACGAAAAAGACATCCTTACGGAAGTGACGCGAGCCCGAGCGGGGATTGTGGAGGCAAAAACTCCGGAAGACATGGAACTCATGGGTAAAAAAATCAATACTGCCATCAACTTGATGTACGAAGCCTACCCCAACATACAATCCAATCAAAACTTTAGGGATTTTCAGGTGGATCTCACGGGCACAGAAAACCGCATCAAGCGAGAACGGGATATGTTCAACGAGGCGGTCAAAGAATACAACACCCACATTCGAGGATTCTTTACGAGCATGCTGTTAAACCGCGAAACCTTTCCTAAAAAAGACATGTTCAAAGCCATGAGCGGCGCTGAAAATGCCCCGGAAGTCAACTTCGATTAACATGTTAACTAAGGAACAAAAACGCACCATTGCAGATACCATACAACAAGCAGAATCGTTAACCAGCGGTGAGATTCGAGTGCACTTAGACCGTTTTGGGTCCAATAACCCGATGCAAAAGGCTACCGTAACCTTTGAGCGCCTGGGAATGACCCGGACCAAGGAACGAAACGGTGTTCTCATTTATCTTTGTTTTACCCGGCAACAAATCGCGGTACTCGGCGACCGAGGAATTCACGAAAAAGTACCCGAAGGATTTTGGAACGACATTTACCAAATCCTGGCCAATCATTTCAAAAAAGGTGATTATACCGAAGGTATATGCCAAGCTGTTTTAAAAGTGGGCGAAAAACTAAGCGCATTTTATCCTCACAGAACGGATGATGTTAATGAACTAAGTAACGAATTATCCGAAGAATGAAAAACCTGTTAGTCCTTTTTTGCTTCGTTGTTGGAACCTCGTTAGCGCAGTTGCCCCAAAGACCAAATCCGCCAAGAGCATACAACGATTATAGCGCCGAACAACTGTTATCTCCTGAATCAGCCGAAAACATCGAGAAAACGCTTGTTGAATTTGAAAAGTCGACCTCCAATGCCATCGTTGTTGTTATTGTTGATGACTTACAAGGCATGGCTATTGAAGATTATGCCGACAACTTGGGGGAGAAATGGGGAGTTGGAGACGAGAAAAAAGACAACGGCATTGTATTTTTAATCAAACCTTTCGGGGAAGGCAAGCGCGAAGCAACCTTGAGGATTGGTAGAGGTTTAGAAGCCGTAATACCGGACGTTACGTGCCGCGACATCATCGATTATGAGTTCATTCCCAACATGAAGGAAAATAATCCAGAGGAAGCGATCCAAGCAAGTCTAAAGGTTTTGAAAGCGCTTTCTATCAAAGAATACAACCACAAGGACTATGAGAAAGAGCACGAATTAGGATGGATGGGCTTGTTGATTATTGTTGGGGTTATCATGTTCATCATATTCGTTGCCGTCCGTTCTGGTAGGCGTGGCACCACCCTCGGTGGCGGAGGTGGCTACTGGGGAGGCGGTTGGGGAAGCGGTAGCTCTGGAGGAAGCTCTTCCAGTGATTTCGGAGGATTCGGTGGTGGCAGTTTTGGCGGAGGCGGTGCTAGCGGAAGCTGGTAATAAAAAAGGCCGGCATAACCGACCTTTTGATAGTTTATAGCCTTAATTAGATATTCTCAACGAGTAAAGCCGATGCTCCTCCTCCTCCGTTACAAATTCCCGCACCACCTATTTTAGCTTGCTGTTGCTTCAAAACATGTATCAGGGTTACCACGATTCTAGAGCCGGAATTTCCAAGCGGATGGCCTAAGGCAACAGCTCCTCCATTAACATCCACTTTTGAAGCGTCTAATCCGAGAATTCGAGCGTTGGCAATACCAACGACCGAAAACGCTTGATTTAACTCCCAAAAATCCACATCGTTTACCGACAACCCAGCTTTTTCGAGGGCTTTAGGCACCGCTAGAGAAGGTGCTGTTGTGAACCACTCCGGCGCCTGCGCCGCATCTGCATAGGAAAGCAATTTAGCGATCGGCTTTAAACCGTGTTTCTCAACCGCCTCTGCTGAGGCTAAAACTAGTGCGGATGCCCCGTCGTTTAACGTTGATGCATTTGCAGCCGTAATGGTACCCTCTTTGTCGAAAGCTGGCTTCAACCCTGGTATTTTATCCAAGAAAACATTGGTAAATTCTTCGTCTTTAGTGACTAACATTGGATCCCCTTTGCGCTGTGGAACCGGCACCCCTACTATTTCGTCATCGAATTTACCTGAATCCCAAGCTGCGGTTGCTCTTCGGTAAGACTCGATGGCAAAAGCGTCTTGTTCTTCCCTTGTAATATGATGTTCTTTGGCACAGATCTCTGCGCAATTACCCATCGGAACCTTGGAGTAAACATCCAATAATCCGTCTTTGGTAATTCCGTCTAGCAACGTAATGTTACCGAATTTCGTACCGTTTCTGCCGCTTACGTAGTGAGGTGTTTGGGACATGTTTTCCATACCGCCCACCACTACAACGTGGTTATCTCCTGCAAGAATCGATTGAGCTCCTAACATAATGGCCTTCATACCGGAGGCACACACCTTGTTCACTGTGGTACAGGGAACGTTATTACCAAGTCCTGCTGCCAAGGCAGCTTGCCTTGCTGGAGCTTGCCCCACACCAGCCTGAAGTACATTTCCCATGAAAACCTCGTCAATAGCCGAAACGTCAACCGAAGCGCGCTCGACTGCTGCCTTTATGGCAATGGAACCAAGTTCCGTCGCAGAAATATTAGCGAAAGCGCCCATGAACGAACCCATCGGGGTACGAACAGCAGAACAAATAAAAACTTCCTTGGTCATTTGATTTAATTTTCGGCAAAGCTACGAAAATAACGGTTTCAATTCGTCTCCAACAACAATTTATGAGCTAATTTTCTTACTTTCGCAGCATGGCTTTTCAAGCGACTTTTTCGCTATTTTGGATTCTGCTGATCCTTCCATTATCCTTTGGAATTGCATGGTATTTTTACCGGGATAACCCATGGCTGAAATCGCAATCAAAAACAGTTCAACGAGCTCTCCCCTTACTAAGAGGATTCGGTCTATTTTTATTAATGATTCTCTTGTTGAAAATCACCTTGCTGTTGCAACAATCGCAGGTAGAACGACCTGCACTGATCACGTTATTGGATAATTCGTCTTCATTAAAGCGCTTCAAGGACAGTTCCAGCATTACCCAAGGATTCGAACGATTAAAGAATCTAATCAACCAGCGATTTGGAGACCAATACGAGCTTCATTTTTACTCCATCGGTAATCAAATGAAGGAAGGTGGCCAAATGCAATTGAACGAAGAACAATCCAATCATGAATTGGCGTTCAAGCACTTAGCTGAACAGTTCTTAAATCGTAACGTTGGTGCCGTTCTTTTTGCTTCGGACGGAAATTACAATACTGGAGACAATCCGTGTTATGCGGCTGAGCAATTGAGTTTAACTCCAATAATTACCTTAGGGGTTGGTGATACAACCCCAAAACGTGACCAACTCATTGGGAATTTATACCACAACGATGTTGTTTTTTTAAACGATATCTTTCCCATAGAAGTAGACCTCGAGGCATATAAAATCAAAAATACCAAAGCCGAAATTCGATTGATCAACAACGGTAAAATTCTTGATCGAAAAACCGTAATTTACGGTGAAGCGGATAATGCTTTCCAACAACTTCAGTTTCAAGTAGCTGCACAAAAAACCGGTTTTCAAGCTTACACCGTTACGGTTGAATATTTGAACGGAGAATACTCCAAGGTGAACAATTCAAAAACATGTTACGTAGAGGTCATTGACACCAGAAACTCGATTTATTTTATTTCTTCGGCTCCTCACCCTGATCTATCGGCATTGCGTTCTGCGGCAGAAACCAATGAGAATTATGATGCCACTTTCGCAACACCCCAGGAGTTTGTTAAAAAAAATAAAAAACCTGATCTGATTATTTGGCACGGGCCGAACCTACCCAACGACCAACCCACCCTGGATTTTATTAAAAAAAACAAGATTCCAGTGCTTTTTATTATTCCTGGCAATGTTTCAAATACTACCATCAGCGGACTAGACCTTTTTAGCATTAGCAATCAAAGAGGATCATTGGACGAAGCGCAAGGATCCATCAACCCGGGATTCACCGCTTTTGTGCTAAGCGAAGAGGCCAGGAAGTCTGTGGAACTTTATCCTCCATTGTTGGCCAAATTTGGGAACATTGTTCCCAAAGGAAATTATGAAGCGTTGCTTTTTCAGAAAATTGGTAACACGATAAAAAAAGAACCCCTATTATATTTCAACAAACGAGCCCCTCTCAGTCATGGGCTTATTTTCGGAGAAGGGCTATGGAGGTGGCGACTTGCCGATTACATGAAAAACAAAAACCATGATCGATTTCATGAGATTTTCACCAAAGCATATACCTATTTAATGGTAAAACGAGAAGGGATGGGGTTAACCGTTCAATTTGAAAAGCGTTTTTCAAAGAACGACCGAATAACCCTCAATGCTAACTTCTATAATGCAAGCCTCGAGCCTATAACCACGCCAAAGATTCGTTTGATGCTCAAGGATCAAAATGCCAAAAAATACATGTACCAATTCAGTGTTTTAAACAATGGTTATAGCGCTGACCTTGGATCGCTACCTCCGGGAAAATATCATTGGAAAGCAGTCACCCAATTCCAAAACAAAGATTACACTAAGGACGGTGATTTCATTGTGGAAGACATTTCACTTGAACAAAGTGTTAATGCCGCAAATCATGGAACACTCAAACAATTAGCGAAGCAGTCAGCAGGAAATTACTACCCTTTTCGAGAGTATGAGCGAGCGTTAGACCAACTTGAAAAACGATCGGACATTACCTCGATAGAGCGCATATCTACAGAATTTTGGGATTTACTGGATTCTTGGTTCCTTATGCTACTAATTGCCGCTATTTTTATCCTAGAATGGTTTTTAAAGAGGTATTTTGGTGCGTATTGAGTTAGATATTAGGCCTTAAGGATATTGTGACATTACTACATTAATTTTAAGCTATGAAAAGAACTTTTGTTATTTTTTGCTGTGTTTTGTTTGTGAGTACCTTGCATGCTCAAAAAACAAGATCGATTGCGTTTTACAACGTTGAGAACCTTTTCGATACGTTAGATGGACCCAACGATGACGCTGAGTTCTTGCCCTCCTCAAAAAATCAATGGAACCATGTTAAATACGAGGAAAAACTGTCCCATATTCGGGAAGTATTATTGGCTATGGGAAAACCATTGATTTGCGGGTTTTCAGAAGTGGAAAATGCAGGTGTGGTTCGTGCCATAATTGCGGAACAGAAAGACTTTAAAAATTACGGGTTGGTGCATTTCGAAAGCCCTGACGCCAGAGGGATAGATGTAGCAATGATTTACGATAGTAGCAGACTTAAATTATTGGTTTCCAACAATATTCGATTTATATTACCGGGAGAAACCAAAGCCACCACCCGAGATATTCTTTGGGCTCAATTTCAATCGAAAAAACAGGTGTTTTACGTCATGGTGAACCATTGGCCCAGCCGAAGAGGAGGAACTGATGAAAGTGATGGAAAGCGGGTTGCAGCGGCTAAAATTGCTTGTCAATTCATTGATTCCGTCCAGAAATCCAACGGTCTTCCTATCATTTTATTGGGTGACTTGAACGACTACCCTGACAACACAGGGCCTAAATTATTGGATGAACGACTAGATCCAATGATAACGGCGGAAAGTGGACCTACCAAAGGGACGCATTATTACAACAACGAATGGGGGATATTGGACCATATTTACGTGAGCCCCAACTTCATTGGCACGAAAAAAGGAGTCCTTAAAAATTCTGGAACGATCCATAATTTTCCTTTCCTAATGGAAGAATATAAAGGAGTAAAACAACCGAAAAGGACTTACGGCGGCACAAAATACCTAGGTGGATACTCGGATCACCTCCCAGTTTCCATCCAGTTACGCTTATAAAGAGCTCATTATGAGCAAACCATTTCCTTTTATTATCGTACGAGGTTTATTAACTTTGTTTTAACCAGAAAATAAGCCTTGACGAGAACGCACTTTTTATTCCTTCTGACCTTTGCGAACCTTCTTTTGATGAATGTTGTCATTGGTCAAATAGTTTCTCCTTTTAGCGTACGATATCAAACCAACGCCAAAGGAGGAATTAAAATTGCCTCGAATGTGGTGCTTAGCTGTCAATCCGGATCTGCCAATTGTGCAACTGCCCAAAGTCAGGTTCCTCCCAACGGCACATTTTCCAACGGTTCTTTTTCCATGGCTTATGTCGATATCGATAACGACGCCGGAACCTTCATGTCGAGCAGCGACAGCATCGCCTTACCCAATTGTTCAGAAATTCTTTGGGCAGGATTATACTGGAGTGCGCGAATTGCGGCCAATACCCCTAATTATTCCAACCGTAGCCAGGTTAGACTGAAATTAAATAATGGAGCTTACCAGGTGCTTACTGCTGATCAAACGCTTGACGTGCCTACGATCAATGGACAATCGTGGTCTCATCCCAGTTACTTTTGTTTCAAGAATATCACCTCAATTTTAACGTCCTCAGGAACCAATACTCGGTTTACCGTTGCCAATGTAACCGCTGAAACGGGTTCCAATCGATGGGGAGGATGGTCGGTGATCATTGTCTATAAAAACGTACTTCAATCCATGCGTAATCTCACGGTCTTTGATGGATTTGCCAATATTTCCACGGGAAATTCCTTGAACATCCCCATCAGCGGGTTTACAACCCCACCTTCGGGACCTGTAACGTTTGAATTGGGGGTAATTGGACTAGATGGCGATCGAGACGCAACCGGTGATCAATTGCAATTTAACGGGGCAGGTAATTTTGTTAATATTTCTGATGCCTTGCACAATACTACTAACTTCTTCAACAGCACTATTTCCGATAATGCCGTTTTAACACCGTTCAGAAATCCAAGTTACAACAACAATTTAGGTTACGATGCTGGAATTTTTTATCCGAACAATACAGCCCTAAATTATATTGGCAACAATGCAACATCGGCTACCATTCGTGTTACCACAAGCTCTGAGAACATTTTAGCTCGAGCCTTTACCTCTGCCATTGATATCTATGAACCTGATTTAAGAGCTACTGTTTATGTTCAAGACTTGAACGGAGGACAAGTAGTCCCAGGGGATATTTTAGAATACACTATGGTGGGTAAGAACATTGGTAGTGACGCCTCCAACAACACCTTCATGGTAGATAGTTTGGATGTAAGAACCTCCTTTGTTCCTGGTTCAATAACCTACGTTAATGGGCCTTTCATCGGCGGAAAAACCGATGTTAGTGGAGACGATCAGGCCGAATACGATGCGGCGGGTCATTTTGTTAAGGCCAGGGTAAAAACGGGAGCTAATGCTACTCTGGGAGGCACCATGAATAATTCCCCCAACGGAGCAGATTCGGCCGTGGTTCGTTTTCGAGTGCAAGTAGTCAATGACTGCTTATTGCTCTCCTGTGATAGTACCTTAACCAATAAAGCGTACATCTTTGGGACGGGGAATATTTCCAACAATCCATTCACCAACAATGGTCTTTCCGATGTCTACGATGCCAACGGTTGCCCTACCAATGTGAATAATTTATTGGTCATAAATTCCAATTGCCAAGCCCCCGTAGTGACCCACACCGACCCCCTGTGTTTGGGAGATTCCCTCCAGTTTTTTGTTCCTTTCAGTCCAAATGCTAATTATTCTTGGTCGGGACCGAATTCCTTCACCTCTAATTCGCCCGCTCCGGTAATTTATCCTGTAGCGGCCAATAATGCCGGCGTTTATCAATTGAACATCTCGTTCAACGGCAGTTCGTGTACTTTTTTCAACTTACTCGACACCGTGGTTGTTTATCCCAATCCAACCATCAACTTGGTAAACCTTGACAATGTTTCTTGTTTCAATTACGGCGACGGTTCCATTAGCGTGCTTGGGAGCAGTACACCAACGTATTCTTATGTATGGAACAATGCCTCCACAAATTCGACCATCAACAACCTCATTCCGGGGCAGTATACCGTTACGGTAACTGACGGAAATACCTGCGAATCAACGGCTTCTTACCAAATCACGCAGCCTACCTTACTGATTGCCAATGCTACGGTCACTTCCAATTACAACGGTCAACAAATCAGCTGTTTTAACGCCTCCGATGGAACGGCATCCGTTGTTGCCTCGGGTGGAACGGCTCCATTCTCCTACCTTTGGTCCAACGGGCAAACTTCCGCTAATGCTACGGGACTTGACACGGGTTTCTATTCCGTTATTATCACCGATGCCAATGGTTGTCAGGCTTTTGACACCGTATTTCTAACCGAACCTACTCCAATTGTACTCGCAACAACCCACACCGATGTCACCTGTTTTGGTGGGTTCAATGGGAGCATAAATCTTAGCGCCACAGGAGGTACTTTTCCATACAACTTTACCTGGTCCAACAACACCAATAACCAAAATGCCATCAACTTACCAGCCGGTATTTTTACCGTTACGGTTAACGACATCAACGGCTGTACCCAAGTTATCAGTGATACCGTTCTTCAACCAGCCCAACCCATTACACCCACTGAAACGCATATTGACGTTGGTTGCTTTGGCGATGCTACCGGATCCATCGACCTTTCCGTAACAGGAGGAACTCCGGGATACACCTATTCTTGGAATATTGGAGCTACCACCCAAGACATCGGCAACCTTCCCTTTGGGGTCTACACCGTTTTCATTACCGATGCGAATAATTGCATAGGTCAATTCTCTGTCGTAGTAAATCAACCCGCTGCTCCTCTTTCCAACTCGGCAGTGATTACTCCTGTTGCCTGCTTTAACGGTAGTAACGGTGCGATCAACATGGGTGTTTCAGGAGGAACTCCTCCCTACTCATACGCATGGAGCAATGGCTCCACTACGGGTATTATTTCGGGCTTACCCACGGGAAATTACAGCGTAAATGTTGTCGATGCCAACGGATGTCCCTTGAGCGGAAGTTATTTTGTTGGACAACCCCTGTCACCTCTCTCAGTTTCTGTGACCCATACGGATATTTTCTGCTTTGGCGCGGCAACCGGCAGCATCGACCTTACTCCTACCGGTGGAACGCTCCCCTACAGCTATTTATGGTCCAACAATCAGGTAAGTCAAGATTTAAATAACTTCCCATCAGGAACCTATTCCGTAGTGGTGCAAGATGCCAACGGTTGTTCAGACTCCATTTCACAAACCCTGATTGATCTTTCCTTGCCAATCATACTATCTGAAACGCATCAAGATGTCCTCTGCAATGGATTTGCTACGGGTTCGATTGATTTAACGGTTGCTGGTGGAACGCCTGCCTATTCCTACAGTTGGAGCAATGCGGCAAGCACTCAGGACATTGCAGGATTAACTGCAGGGACCTACAGCGTTGTGGTCACTGATGCAAATTTCTGCACCGACACCTTAGTTGCAACCATATCCCAACCTCCTAACGCCTTGATCATCTCAGAAACCCACATCAATCCTTCCTGTATTGGTGGAACTTCGGGCAGCATTGATCTTACCGTATCCGGAGGTGTTCCTGGGTACACCTACCAATGGGACAACGGTGAAACCACCCAAGACATCGACACCTTATTTGCAGGAACCTACACCGTGCTAGTTTCCGATTCAAACGGTTGTCAAATTCCTTTTAGTGTTGCATTAATCGATCCTTCCAACGGCATGGCTCTCTCCCATACCTTCGGTAATGTCAACTGTTTTGGTGGAGCCGACGGTTTCATTGATTTAAATGTCACGGGAGGAAACCCTAACTATTATTATCAGTGGTCGAACGGAAGCGTAATGCAAGACGTTTTCAATTTAAGCCCTGGGAATTATTTCGTGAATGTTACCGACGTCATTGGTTGCGGACTTTTCTTAAGCCAAACCATTACCCAACCTGACAGTGCGCTCAATGTGGTTTCCTCATATAATAACATTGCTTGTTACGGCGATTCTTCTGGCTCCGTGATCCTCGCGGTAAGCGGCGGAACGCAACCGTATTCATTTATTTGGAATACCGGGTCTACCCAACAAAACCTCTTAAACCTTCCCATTGGAAATTACTCAGTAACCATCACCGATGCCAACGGATGCAGTCAGTATATCATCGATTCGCTTTCGCAACCGGCTGGGGCATTAACCAGTTCCTCCCTTCAATCGCACGTAACTTGTTTTGGAACCGCTACCGGGTCCATTGATTTAACCGTATCCGGAGGAGAAGCCCCTTACGTCTTTGCATGGACGAATGGGGCCAACACAGAAGATCTAAATGCAATACCTTCCGGGTCGTACAACGTTACCATTACTGATGCCGCAGGATGTACGGATACCCAAACGGTTTTCATTACCCAACCCGCCAACGGACTGTCCTTGGCATTTGCCAACGTGAATGTTTCCTGTTTTGGAGGTAATAACGGAAGCGTTAACCTCACGCCTTCCTTTGGAACCCCTCCCTACGCTTACAA
>JBJOJZ010000045.1:0-9344 GCA_046046325.1 Bacteroidota bacterium | reverse complement strand
TTGCCTGATTGGGTCGGGGAAGAAGTCACGCATGACCCTCAATATTTAAACGTAAATTTGATCAAGCGCTTAGAGGTACGATAAACCGGGCTTTGCAATCAAGTCCACAACGGTGCTGCCGAATTCAATTTCAAACAACGCTAAAAATTGCGTTACATCCTTCGGTAAATGTTCCGCAAGTTGCTCCAAGGTGAGGTGTTGTTCGAATTCGAATTGCGCAATTTTTTGGAAGTTTTTCGATAGAAAAGCGGATTCGTCCCAGAATTCTTCCTCAATCAAATAAAGCGTTGGTTCATGAAATTGCAGGAATTCAGCATCTTGGGTATGGTGCTGAATGAGGTCCCAAAAACGCTGTTGGGGTGCAATGCGCGCATACGAGCGGTTGAGTTGGTTTAAGGTTGACATAGGACCACTTTATTTGGCGTAATAGTTTTATACCACTGGCATTTTTTATTTGGGGTGCTCGTTAGAACATAACGCACGCTATCCTTGGGGAAATTAAATCGTTGATAATTAATCCATTGCTTCATGGAAGGTTTAATGCTGCCCGTTAATGCTACAATCGATCGGTCATTGAAAAGGATTAAATGGTGTTTTGCGCCAAGGGTTACCGGTTTTAACCAAGGGACTGAAATTTCACGTTCACCAAATCGATCCAACCAATTGAATACGGCATTTTTCCGCGCTGTGCTGTCGCGAAAGCTCCAAGATCCATAAACGAACTCACCGTTTTGAACGATTAATTTTAAATGGACTGCGGAATGCTTTGAAGTAAAACGGTCAAGAAAATATGCGGTATCCACCACATGAGCATTCAAAATACCTAACGCCACGCTATCCTGGTTAAATCTAGCAAGGTCAATGGCGGTACTGTCTTGGGCAGGCTGGTTTGTTTTTTTCTCATTGGAGGTTTTGGGCCGTATTTTTTCATATTCCACTGAGGCCGAATCGGAATCATTTTGACAGGAAATAACAACTGCCCCAAGGCATAAAGCTAAAATCCATTTCATGATTGCAAAGATGTTGCATTTTTTCAAGGATTTTCAAAGTTTCGTCGATTATTGTTAAATTTGAAGTATAATTTTTGACTATGAAGTACACTTATTTATTTTTACCCCTCTTCGTCATTTTAGCCTCTTGTGCAACACAGGTTCCTTTCACTAATCAGGTTCGTGATGAGTTTAACCTTGACTCCGAAGAGAAAATTGGTAAAGTTCAGTTCTTTATTTCTCACACCATTGTGATGGACGAAGAAGTTCGAAATGAAAATTCAGCGACCACGAGCAACGGTACCTTAATCAACAATTCCAGTACGAAGAAAGAGTCTGTGATCATTCAGGCTGGTACCCCTTGTGTTTTTGACTCTTACGGTCCGAAAGGAGAAATGAACGTTCGTTTTGAAACGGGAGAAGGGAGGGTTTTGTCCTTCTATTCAAAAAATGAAGCAACAAGACGTTATTACTTTAATGTTGATTGGAATCAAGCGGGTGGTCCTAAAATTAAATACGGTGGTGTTACCTATAAGATTGATGTATTGCGTGGAAGCCCAAGGTCAGCATATCTCCGTGTGGCGCGGCGAAAATTAGAGAAAGTGAAGCGTAAAGATCGCTTTGTCCGAGGCATGAAAGTTTAATCTAAAGTATCCATGAAAGCCCTACTCAAGGGCTTTCTTCATTTTTTAACTTATGAAAAAAGTAATAATTGGAGTCCTATTGGTTCATTCCGTACTCTTTGGTCAGAAAAAAGTGGAATCCAAAGACGTTATTAAACTTCCGTATGACGAAAGCACTGTAGCTGCGTTGAAATTTAGAATGGTTGGTCCAGCCTTAACCTCCGGAAGGGTTTCGGATATCGCAATACATCCATCGAATAAAGACCGATGGTTGGTGGCCGCAGCGAGTGGAGGTGTTTGGTTGACGACCAATCATGGCATTACGTTCAATCCGGTTTTTGACCATTATGGAAGTTACTCCATTGGTTGCGTAGAGGTGGCACCTTCCAATCCGAACGTTGTTTGGGTTGGTACCGGAGAAAATAACAACCAGCGTTCGGTTAGTTACGGAGATGGTGTTTATAAATCCGTAGACGGTGGAAAGTCCTACACGAATATGGGTTTGAAAACATCAGAACATATTGGAAGCATTGTAATCCACCCAAGCAATGAGAACATCCTTTGGGTTGCCGCCTATGGTCCACTATGGAGCCGAGGAGGTGAACGCGGTGTGTATAAATCCACCGACGGGGGTAAAACCTGGAAAAGAACCTTGTTCGTTTCGGAGGAAACTGGAATTGCCGAAGTTCAAATCGACCCGAATAATCCAGAAGTTCTTTATGCGTCTGCTCATCAGCGTCGCCGTCATGAATGGACCTACATTGGGGGAGGACCTGAGTCAACGGTGTATAAATCTACAGACGGGGGGGAAACTTGGCGGGAAATTGCGAATGGTCTTCCTAAATCCGACATGGGAAGGATTGGTTTGGCGGTAGCTCCATCTGACCCTAGTTGGGTTTACGCTATCGTTGAGGCAAGGTATGATAAAGGAGGAGTATATTTAAGCACCAACTACGGTGAGACTTGGAGCAAACAAGGCGGGTTTTCTACCAGTGGCAACTATTATCAAGAAATTTTTTGCGACCCCATAAACAAACGCAAAGTGTTTGCTATGGATACTTACATGCATCACTCCGAAGATGCAGGTGTGACCTTTAAACCCACTGGCGAATCGCATAAGCACGTAGACAACCATGCCATTTGGATTGATCCTTCGAATACCGATCATTGGATCGTTGGTTGCGACGGAGGTATTTACGAAACATACAGCCATGCCAAAGAATGGCGTTTTTTCGACAACCTACCCATCACCCAGTTCTATAAAGTCGCTACCGACAACGATGCGCCGTTTTACAACATTTACGGTGGTACTCAAGACAACAATTCCATGGGAGGCCCTTCAGGAACCACCAATGTTTCGGGAATCCTGAATACCGATTGGTTCATTACGAACGGTGGGGATGGATTCGAATCGGCCACGGATTGGAGCAATCCCAACATAACCTATGCCCAAGCACAATACGGTTGGTTGGTGCGTTACGATAAACAAAGCGGGGAGAAAGTGCCCATACAACCCATGCCGGGCAAAGACCAACCGGGTTACCGTTGGAATTGGGATGCCCCATTGCTTGTATCGAAACACGACGCTTCCACCTTGTATTTTGCGGCCAATAAAGTATTTAAATCGTCGAATCGCGGCGATGATTGGGACGAGATTTCTCCGGATTTAACACGTCAAATCGACCGCAATAAATTGCCAGTGATGGGGCAGGTTTGGAGCATCGATGCGGTGATGAAAAATGCTTCAACCACGGTGTATGGAAATATTGTTGCCTTGGATGAATCACCCATCAAGAAAGGATTGCTTTTTGCAGGGACCGATGATGGATTGGTTCAAATTTCCCAAAACGATGGAAAAGATTGGAAAAAGGTTATTACCGTACCTGGAGTACCTGAACAAACGCGGGTTAACATGTTGACTGCTTCGAGGTTTAATGCTCAGGTAGTTTATGCGGCTTTTAACAACCAGCGCAACGGTGATTTCAAGCCCTATCTTTTCAAGTCTGCCGACGGAGGTAATTCTTGGACCAGCATCCGTGGAGATTTACCCGAAAGAGGAACCGTTTATTGCATTAAACAAGATTTTGTGGATCCCAAACTATTGTTCGTTGGGACGGAATTCGGTGCCTTTTTCTCGACCGACGAAGGTCAGCATTGGACAAAATTAAGTGGGTTACCCACCATTGCCGTATACGATTTGGATATTCAAGAACGCGAGTGTGACTTGGTGGCTGCCACCTTTGGACGAGGATTTTATGTGTTAGATAATTACAGTCCATTACGGGGTATTAACCAAAAGAATCTTGAGCAGAAAGCGTACATTTTCCCAACAAAACCGGCTTTGCTTTATGTGCCCGCTGACCCTCTCGGGCTCGAAGGGACAGGGTTTCAAGGCCATAATCTTTGGTCAGCCGAAAATCCATCCTATGGTGCAGTATTTACGCTTCACTTAAAGGAGGGTTTTCAAAAGAAAATCGATCAACGAAGGGAAAAAGAAAAGGCCTTGGAGAAAGATAAAAAGAACGTGGATTATCCTTCATTAACGGATTTACGAAAAGAACAACAGGAAAACGAACCCCGTTTAATTTGGACAGTTTTAGACGCTTCAAGTAAGGAAGTAAAAAGATTCTCCTCTTCGCTTTCTAAAGGCCTAGTTCGTACGGTTTGGAACCTTAGATCGAATCCCGTGAATAGTATTGCAGGAGGAGAAAATGGATTTTTAGTCGCGCCAGGTTCCTATTTCCTGAATATTGTTTCGGTGAGCGATCAGGGCATTGATACTTTGGTAATAGGGCATGCTTTTGAGGTAAAGGGGTTGAACAATCAAACCTTGGTGGCTAAAGACCCTGTGGCCTTAGATGCATTTCGTAAAAGGGTATCTGCAATGAACCGCAAAGTGCATGGTGTTGGAGAGATTCTCGGGGAGCTTGAGTCACAAGTTGGATTGTTGGAGTCCTTGTTGTTGAATTATCCCGGTACCTCCCTGGAATATGTTAAAACACTGCGAACGCTTAAAAAGGAAATGGATTCGGTGAAGCTGGTTATGTATGGAGATCCTTTATTGGCTAAACATGAATTTGAATCAGCCCCTAGCTTGACCGGTCGATTGGGTATGGTGGAATACATGCTTTACGATAATACGGTTGGAGCTACCAAAACGCAAGAAGTTCATCTTTCGATCATCGAAGAAATTTATCCAACGCTTGAAGTAATGGTTAAAGCGATGCTTCAGCAACTGGAAGCATTGGAGGACGCGCTTGCGAAAGGTCCCATTCCTTACACGCGCAACCGCGGATTGAAATGGAAATTAGACTAAGTCGCTGATTTTTTCATAGCAACATGTTAGGATTACGGAACCTTTACGTAGGTAATGGCCTAAATCCTAAAAATGAGTTCGAAAAATCTTTTTATTTCCCTGAACAGGGAGTTGCTCGCAGGCGGTATAAAAATTCAGCGTAAACTAGGTCAAGAGGAGGAGAGGATGCTTAATTACCGAAACGGTCTTAGGGCTGCGGTGATTAGGGAATCGAGGATTTACGAAAACGATTTTTTTGAGGCTTTGGATACCCTGTATTCGAAAACAGACATTCCTTTGTTGAAATCGGAAACGTGCGTGAGATTGTATGTAAAATTCACCCACAATAAGGCAATAATGGATTGCTTGATGTTTCTTGTTAGGCAGTTTAAGGGAAAAAAATATGCTCAAGATGCTGAATTTTGGGAAAAGTGCATAACGAACCTAGTGTTAAATTCCAAAGCGAATATAAACACGAAACGTCAGCAATTAAGGTTGTTTGCTGAACTTGCGAAACACCTGCTGCATCGATTTCCCGTAGGTCAATTGGACGTTTGCTTTCGCTATGTGTTAGATCATTCGAATGAAGCCGTTCATTTTTGCATTCAGAAATATGGAATTGGGCATGGATTCCATAACCATAGGTTGCCATTTTCCGTCAACACGGACCCTTTATTGCGGTGTTTTGAGGTCTTGGATCGTCACGATGCACCCTCAGAGTTGTATGAAATACTGTTGATGAATTTATTGCCCGAGCCCCAAGGTTCTGTGCTGTTTAAGGAAGGCTTCTGTACGTTTTTTGCTTTCTTGTTCGACCGAATTCCTATTGATAAAATCAAATGGTTGAGCATGGATACCTTGGAACGATTGTTTTTTATTTACGAAATCAATGCACAAGTGTTTGCGAAGGTGGATTACCTGAACATGGAAATCGAGTTCAGGGAATTGTTGGGCAATAAACCCATGGAACCTATTAAAAGATTGGATTATCAGCGTTTTATGATTGAATCGCTTTTTAAGGCCTATAAAATATCGTTTTATTTCGCCCATAATTTTTGCTCGAATTCCTTGAATCCACGCGAAAAAGAATGGTTGATCGGCTTGATTCAAGGTAAGAACTTGGTGTATGCCAAGGATCTTCCATTTAAACTAACTAAAGTACAAGCTCATGAGTTCAATTTTCAGGGGTACCCTGCATGGAATGAACCTACTACGTTTTCGGTTTCGGAAGGTTTAGTAAAGTTCGCGCTAGAGCGGGAAATACATAATCCAACATTTGTCAATGCTTTAGTGCGTAGAATGCGGGATATGAGCCGTAGCGCATTCTGGATTAAGACCACCATGTCCTTGGTTAGAAATGGATTATCGGCGGATACACCCGACTTGGATGAGCTTTACGATTACATCAATTATCAAGTGTTTCAATTAAATCGGAACATTGATTTTTCACAAAAGAAATTGATCAACCTTCGCCGAGAAGCTCATACTTGGCACAACAACCTCATGTTGGTGAGAAATTACGGATACAGTGGATTGGTTAAACTACCGAATTTGGGCATAGCGCCATTTAAGGTTGAGGTGAAGGGGAAAAACTACGTGCTAAAGCAGCTCAAAACGAACAAGGAGTTAATAGAAGAAGGAACGGAATTGAAGCATTGTGTGGGAACCTACACGCGAAATTGCTTGAAGTTTGGTTCGTATATTTTCTCGTTACGTGAATTGGTAGAAAACCTCGAATCCGAAGAATTGGAAGAGGTTCGAATGGTTACGATTGAAGTAAATCGAAAGCGCATCGTGCAAAAGAAAGGCCTTCGAAACCGAAGCTGCGATGCTTTGGAAAATCATGTGATTGATTTATGGCGCTTTGAAAACGGATTGGTGGCTTAGGCGAGTATGGCATTCCATATCAAGAAGTTTAATCCGACCAACGTCATTCCGAGCAATAGAGCAAGTGCAAAGGTGGAAATATAGGCTTTCTTCTCTCCAATGATGGGTTGCATACGGCTACGCACAAGGTTGGATTCATCCATGGTAAACAAGGTTACCATTATCCAAATCATGGTGGTGATACAAGAAACTACGAGAATTCTGCTTTCTTCCATCGGAAATGGAGCCATAGGTGTTATGCTATGAAGACTCGGGTATAATAAGGTGGCAATGCCTGAAACCAACATGGCCGCAATTTGACTCCATCCATTGATGCGGTACCAGAACCACCTTATGATATATAGCGGTGCAACACCTGCACCAATGGAGAAGGTGATTTTAATCACTTGTTGCAAGTCATTGGAACAGTAAGCAAAAATGGTGGAAATAATGCCAATACCTGCAATGCTCAGCAGGGAAATCCTAGAAGTTTGAGTTTTTGAACTGTCCGGTTGGATCCATCCTGTCCATAGGTCATTCACCACAAAAGATGCACCCCACGTTATCAAGGATTCAGCCGTTGAAATGAACATGGCAAAATAGCCCAGTAATACGAGATCACGAGCAAGAGGAGGTAGCAAGGAATCTAGAGAGCTTAGGTAATTCATTTCATTCGGCCCTGAAGAAGGGCTAAGTCCAAGAAGTACCACCACATGAAAAACGAGAAAAAAACCCAAAATAAAACTAAGAATTACGGGTAGAATTCCCGCTTTTATAGCCTCAACAGGACTTGCAACTGCGGTGAATCGCGCGGTTTCGGCACCGCCACCGTCGAACATGTTACAACTCCACCATTGTACTCCCATGAACACGGCAAACGAAAATAAATCGTTGGTTGAGGTAGGTAAAAGCTGCTCTTTTTCAGGGTTTTCTAAGAAGAAATTGAATTCAGGATGTTGAAAATAATAGCCGAAAACAAAATAGGCAATGCATGAAAGACTTAGAAAAAACATAATGGCATGCAGCGTGTCCAGTTTAAGTTTAACATCAAAGACGTTTTTGAGGGTGAAGGCTGTCATGATGCATCCGCCGAGCACCAAGGAAAGATCCGGACTCAGGTGAAAGTAATACTCCAAAATGCGTGAAAACCCCAAGAGATGAAAACAGGTCAGTAATGAAACAACAAGAATCCCAACATAGGTTGCTCGAAAACGCTGAAGGAAGATGCCATCCTTGCCTGGATAGCGGAACACCAAAAAGCGGTTATCGTTGGGGAAATTCAACCGATGCCAAAGGGGTGCGAAAATTATGGGAACCACGAAGGCGCCGAGTCCTGCCGACCAAACCAACCACATGCCTTGCATCCCATGCTGTGCGATGATTCCGGTGAGCAATTGTCCTTGGTCCACGGAAAGGAAAAGCATGTACAAGGAGAGCCCCGAAATCCACCACCTTACTTTTTGGGAAGCCGAAAAAAAGGAGAAGGAACCACTACGCCTTAGGAACAAGGCATAAAGGAAAACCGCGACCAAGTAACCAATAAAAAGGACCATGGGTTGTTTGCTTGCGAAGATACGTTAAAGCTTGCTCGCTCGGAAAATGCGTTGGCCTTGGTAAAAGGTTGCCGCGTTGGTATCCAACAGTTTGAGAACCTTGCTTGGGGGTAATAAGTCAGGATTTACGGGGAAATGTTCGAAGTTCTTGGGGAATTTTTGGAGCATGTCTGCAATAAAGGTTTGTTGGATTTTTGGATGGAAGCTCAAGGCGTCATAACAAGTATGAATGATAATTCTCCGTTCAATGAGGGTTGATTTTTGGAGGAAAATCAACATGTATTCATAGAACCACTCCCAGTATGTATGATCAAAACCAACGGATAAATTTCGATAAAGCAGGAAATATGCCAAATATCTGAACTTCGGAAAAATGTGTATTTCATTCAATTCATCAGCCGAATAAAAATGCCTCTGGTATAGCCTTCGTCCATATATATAAGCATTTTTGCGTTGGCTGGTTAAAATAGCATTTCTAAAAATCAAGGAATTTGCGAATAAAAAATCTTGTAGGTCTTTGGGTGAATTATCAGGGTTGACGGATTTTAAATAACATTTCAGACCGAACTCATAC
Source organism: Bacteroidota bacterium (assembly GCA_046046325.1). Classification (GTDB taxonomy): domain Bacteria; phylum Bacteroidota; class Bacteroidia; order Flavobacteriales_D; family Crocinitomicaceae; genus UBA952. Next base: position 444 of record JBJOJZ010000045.1, on the reverse strand, counting down.
TGTGGAATGTTGAAGTCTGGGTCCGCGAGGTATTCAAAAAAGGTTTCCCGTACCATGGAAACATGGTGGAATTTTTGAAAAAAAGGAATGTTGGAAGAAGGATTAAATCTCAGGGTATTGTATATCTCTTCCCCTAAAAGGTGTTTCTTGTGGTAGGATAAGTCGTTGGTAAATTGTTCAAAAAATGGATACAATGACTTAAATTCACGGTTGTAAATATTGAAGCTCAACAAGCTTTTATATTCTTTCTGATCTGCAATTTTTCCTGAAAGAAATTGAAAATCGTACAGTTCTTGGTAATACTCACAAAAGTCGTCCCAGTTTTTGAAATCAATGAATTGAGCCAATACATTCAACGTATGCAAATAGGGTTTATTGGTGTTATTTGGGTGTAGAAAGATGCGGTATAAGGTATTGGATGAAACAGAAGTTTGCGTTTTATAG
>JBJOJZ010000033.1:0-7135 GCA_046046325.1 Bacteroidota bacterium | reverse complement strand
AAACGGTGCTGGTTTAAATAGCGTATGGGGGGCTAAAGAAAGATGTAAATGGCGGTCATCTAAATTAATTCGTAGCGGCATGCGTTGGATTTTTACTAACAATAAAAAGAAGAATGAACGTAATTAAACCGTTAATGATTAACAATTCATTGCCAAACTGATACGTTCCAAAAAGCTCGGCTGAATAAAACTTCAATCCATAACAGATTACGGGAGAAAGGAGGGTGAGGTAAACTGTTTTTGGCGAAATTAATTGACGTTTAGTAAGGATTCCAAATGAAAATAACCCAAGTAAAGGTCCGTAGGTAAAAGCTGCAATGTCAAAAATTAGATCAACTATGCTCTTGTTGTCAAGTGCCTTAAAGACAAAAACTAATACCATAAAAATTAGGGCAAAACTCAGGTGAACTTTCTGCTTGATTCGGTTCTTTTCTGTTTCAGAACGGCTCGATCGATCGAATCCTAACACATCAATGCAATACGACGCCGTTAAGGCAGTAATGGCGCCATCCACGGATGGAAAAAGGGCAGAAATTAATCCAATGATAAATAGTACAAATACCCAAAAAGGAAGATAGTCCTGAACCAACTTTGGAAACAAATCGTCCGGCGCAAGGTTTAGACCGTTTTGACCAGCATATAACGTAAGAACCCCACCAAGTAGTAAAAAAAGAGCATTTACCAGTAAAAGGGTAAGGCTGAATACCACCATGTTTTTTTGGGCATCACGCAATGTTTTTACACTTATGTTCTTTTGCATCATTTCTTGATCTAACCCTGTCATGGCTATCGAAATAAATGCACCTCCCAATAAATGTTTCCAAAAATAATCGCCTTTTAACGGGTTCAATTCGAGAAAATCAAGGTGGTTGTTCGATTTTAAAGCATCAAAAATATTCGACCATCCCATGCCAAGTTTTTGTTGAAAACTAACGACACACACCAGCAGGGCTAATAACATAAATGTAGTTTGCAAGGTATCGGTCCAAACAATGGTTTTTACCCCACCTTTCAGAGTATAGGCGACTATCATTGCAATGATAATTAAGGTACTCAATGCAAAAGGAATTCCAATTTTTTCGAAAATAAATAATTGCAACACATTGATGACCAAATACAAACGAACCGTGGCTCCAAGGCAACGGGATAAAATAAAATAACCAGCTCCCCAACGGTAAGCATCCATGCCTAAACGCCGCTCAAGGTAGGTGTAGATGGAAGTGAGTTGCATTCGGTAATAAATGGGAAGCAATACAAAAGCTACTACAAAATATCCCAAGAAAAATCCTAATACTAATTGATAATAGTGCCATCCTGTTGCCATAACTTTTCCCGGAACGGATATGAAGGTAACCCCTGAAAGGGAGGTCCCTATCATACCAAAAGCTACCCAATACCATGGGCTTTTTTTATCTCCGGAAAAAAAACTTCGGGTTGTTGCGTTTTTGGAAGTAGCATTGGAAATCCAAAACAAGATACCGAAATACCCTAATAATAACGCCGTTAAAACCATGTTTTCCATGCGTTAAAAATACACTTTTATTCGCGATTCGAGGAAGTCCACGATAACAGTTTCCAAGAGGTTTCCGATAAATAATCAGCTACTAGTACTATCTTTACCACCTAAAAACACCACTCATGAATGAAATTCTTGCCCTCGTAATCATAGCCATTATTGGTATCAGCGCGCTCATATTGCAGTCATACTGGCATCAGAAAAGAACCCAATTGAAGGACACCTTGTTGCTTCAATCTGAGCTATTGAAAGAACGCCAAAGTGCTACTTTACCCCTTAGAATGGAGGCGTATCAGCGTGCCATTTTGTATTTAGAACGGATGAATCCTACTTCCTTAGTGTTGCGATTGAATGACCCGAAAATTTCGGCTAAAGCCATGGAAGCTATTTTGTTAAAGGCGCTTCGCGATGAATACGATCACAACGTTGCTCAGCAATTGTTCATTTCTGAAGGTTCTTGGAAACTTCTTAAAACAGCCAAAGAAGAAACGGCACGACTTATTAGTTTAGTGACAGAACAATTGCCGGAAGGAGCTTCTTCGGTTGATTTCTGCAGTTCATTGATAACAAAAACGGCAGAGGTAAATCCCCTGCCGTCTGAAATTGCAATTGAAGCGCTTAAAGCTGAATTTCAGCGCTTGTTGTGATTATCGAACTACGTGGATGAATCCATGCTTTTCGAAATTATCGAAAATCAATTTATAGGTATAAACACCATCTTCTAAATCGTTGCCGTTGGTGTCTTGACCACGGAAGAATGGCGTATTTTGTGCTTGCTCCCAAACTAAATTACCCCAACGATTGAAAATGTAAAGCGTGAATTCATCGCACGTTTCGAAGTATGATTTAAGGTCCAAGAAGTCGTTAGAACCGTCCTCGTTGGCGGAAATCACGTTCGGGAAGTCAAATGCGTTGAAATCCTTGATGTACGTAATGGTAGCATCAATTTGAGAAGTATCCGAAATACATCCAAATTCTGAAGTTAAGAACGCCGTGTAAATACCCATTTCATTTTCATCTAATGGAAACGTAGGATTAAATAGGGTTGAGGCAAAGTTGTTGGGACCAGTCCATAAAATAGTCGAATTTGCTTCACCAACTGCTGACAAGAAGAATGGGTCTCCGGGACATTCAGGGATGTTAAAGCTTAATATCGGAGCATCTGGTGTAGCCATAATGTACATATCAAACGTTGAATCAACTTCGCATCCAAAATCTGAGGTAACCGTGTACGTGAACTGGTAAACACCTGGGTTAGCTATCGTGGTATTAAACAACGTTGCACTGTCTGCGAATACATTGTTTACTTCCCAGTAATCGCTGATGTTCTCATTGGTTACAATGGAGGGAGAACCAACAACACCGAAAGCTACATCTTCACATTGAATAGTGTCTGCTAAATACGTAAAGGTAGGATAGGCGTGAACAAAGAAACTAAAGCTCACCGTGTCATCGCATTGTACCGCAGCAGAGAATGAATCTGTTGCAATTAGGGTCATGTTGTGAATTCCAGGGGTATTGTAAATATCCGAATAATTGAAAGATGTATCCACCAATTGATTGTTGTAAATCCATTCAAACGTGGTGGAGTTGGAAAGTCCTGTAGTCGTGTTATTGAATTGTACGGCTTGGTCGATGCATGATTCGACGATATCGAAATCGGCGGTTGGGTTGTTAAACACCGTGAAGTTTTGAGAGACCGTATCTGAACAACCGTTTTCGGTAATGGCAATCAATTCCACCTGGTAATTGCCTGGTCCGTTAAAGTAAACCGTAACGGAATCACCCACCAAGGTATCGTTATTAGCATACCAATAATTGGTGATGGTATCGTTTCCTAGCAAAGAACTGGTCGCTTGAAAACTCGCAGTAGCTCCCAAACAAACATCGTTAAACCCAAATCCTGCGGTGGGATTTTCGTAGACCTCAACCGTTGTCGAAACCGTATCCACGCAGTTTGCTGTATTGTAAACAATAAGATCTACATCGTAAGATCCTGGTCCGGGAAAGGTATGATCAAAATCAAAAGCGTTGGAAGTGTAACCGTCCGAAGACGCCCAATAAGCGCTGTCGAAAGCAGAGTTAGTAAAGGATGTCGTATTGAATAAAAGAGTCGAGTTTCCAGCACAGACATTTGAATCTACAATATGCCCGATAACTTCCGCGGGTAAAACGGCTGTTGACAAGGTAGCAACACAACCGTTAACGGAGGTGATGGAGCAATTAACGGTATCAACGTTGTTAATATTCACTTGAGCCGTTTGACCTGTGGCCAATTGCTGACCGTTCGCAGCATTCGTCCAAACATACGAAGAGAAACCTGTTGGTGCGCTTAAGGTAGCCGTGTTATTTGCACCGTTTTGACAATACAATGCGGATAAATTTAACGAGGAACAATTAGCGCTTACATATGCATATCCCCAGTGACCTCCTAATGAACAGTCACCGGTTGCGACATCCAAGGTAATGGTTTGCCCCATGTATTGGGAAACATCTACACCAAAGGTCGACCAAGGTTTCACGCGAATGTTACCAGGACAGCTATAAAATCCCGGTATTCCACCGCTGGCAGCGACTTGATAAAAGGTACATGGAATAGGAACACCCTGCTGATCGTACAGTTGCGCTTCAAAACGAGGTTGCTGAGCTACACTATGGAAAGGATCTTCTAGTACAGCAGCGTAGTTTACAATGATTAAGTTCGATTGGGGGGAAATAGTGAAGGTGTATTTCAAACGCGCGGCTTGAGCGCCCGTTCCTGTGCCGTCTCCAACCATGGCAGAAAAGTTGGTGCCTGGATACACCAGTGAAAGCGGTTGACCTGTGACAGGATTTGCACAGGCTGTAGGGTCATTTCCTGCTCCTGTTACAATGGAAAACTGATTGGTTAAACTGTTTCCGCCAACAATTTGTCCGGTGTTAAACGTGTTGATTCCGCAACATGAACCAGTCTCACCTTGCCAAGCATTAAATGAGTTATCTTCAAAGTCCGCATTGAAACAACATGAGCCTACACAAACGGTGATTTGACAAGATTGGCCTCCTAGGCTTATGTTGAAGTAGGCTTGACCGTTGGAGGTAGGGGTGCCACTTATCGTGTAGACAAGGTTACCATTTCCTACCACGAGGTTTCCTGCATTCAATGTAGCTGTTAGTCCTAGAACCCCGGTGGAAGGAACACTCTGAGCATTGTAACTTCCCGCATTTCCTCCTAAGTATCCTACGGTGACAGTTGCATTTGCTACTGGGACTCCATTGGTAATCGTTCCGTTGGTAATGGCACCGTTGCAAAGAATGCTTGAAACAACGGCATTTTGAGCAAAGGCGAATGGAGCTAATCCTAAAAGTAGACTTAAAAATGCAAGTTTGATCGTTTTCATTTTAACAAAATTTTAGTAAATCGAGACTTTGACGCACGAAGATAAGTCAAAATTGCATGAAGGGGAAAAAAAATTACTTTTTTCTACGCAATAGTGAAATGAGCAACGGGGCAACCGATATAGCAACGATACCAACCGCTATTAAATCGACATGTTCACGTATCCAAGGGATTTCGCCAAGTAGGTAACCTGCCATCATCATGGATCCTATCCAAAGAATTCCGCCAATAACATCAATGACTATGAATTTTCGGTAATCCATTTTAGCTATCCCTGCTGCAAAGGGGGTGAATGTTCTTACAAACGGAATGAACCTCCCCATTACCACAGCAAAATTCCCATATTGTAGAAAGAATTTTTCCGTTCGTTCAAGATAAGCTTTTTTAACCAGAGGTTTTCCCCGAAAATTCCATTGAAAAACCGAAAGCCCTAAACGTCTGCCCACCCAATAGTTGATGTTATCCCCAAGAACAGCGGCCGTGAATAGAAGCGGGAGAAGGACAAGGATTTCTAATTGTCCGCTTTTGCAAAAAAGTCCGGCAGTAAAAAGCAACGAGTCTCCGGGCAAAAAAGGCATGGCAACCAAACCTGTTTCAATAAAAATAATCAAGAACAATACGAGATATATGGCGGTGCCATACTGATCGAAGAACCATGGGAAATCGAGCGCAAATAGATGTTGAAAAAACGCTATCATATTTAATTATTGATGGTGTTGTGATTCTTTCCACAGGCTCCATCCTTGCATGCCTTCTTCCACAATCCAGATGTCGGAAAAGACCCCCTCAGTTTCTAAGAGATTCCCCAAGGCACTTGCTCTTTTACCAGTGTTGCACAAAAGAACAATTCTTCGGTTATTGGAGATTTGTTCTTCTTGTAAATAGCTCAAAACATGGTTCATCGGAATATTGAGCCAACCGAGGTTTTCCGCTTCATATTCAAAGTTTTCTCGAACATCAATGCATAAAACCGACGAATCGGCAAGTAAATCGGTGCATTCCGAAGGGTGCAGCATCTTCATACAGCAAAATTAATCTTATTCTTTTAAGTTGCCTCGGATTTCTAAAAGTTGCTAAGTTCATCCCATTAAAAGGGTTTGTTTATCTTTGTCAAAATTTATGGATATGTTACTTAAAGACAAAATAGTTATCATTACAGGTGCTTCCAGAGGAATTGGAAAGTCTATTGCACAAGTATGTGTGCAGCAAGGCGCCAAAGTAGCTTTCACCTATCTGTCTTCTGATGAAAAAGCGCGTGCTTTGGAAGCAGAACTAAGTGCAGGCGGAGGAGTAGCCGTTGGTTTTAAATCGGATGCTTCTGATTTCAACCAAGCCCACGATTTGGTTGATCGAGTTGTAGAACGGTTTGGGACGGTGGACGTACTTGTGAATAACGCAGGAATAACGCGGGACACCCTCATGATGCGAATGACCGAAGAACAATGGGATGAAGTGATTAATACCAACTTGAAATCAGCATTTAACCTCACAAAAGCCGTCATTAAGCCTATGTTGAAAGCTCGGTCCGGCTCAATCATCAATATGAGTTCTGTGGTGGGTGTTAAAGGCAACGCAGGACAAGCCAATTATGCTGCCTCAAAAGCAGGACTCATTGGATTTACAAAATCTATTGCGGCAGAATTAGGATCTCGTAATATCCGATGCAATGCTATTGCTCCAGGCTTTATTGAAACTGAAATGACCGATGTGTTAGATCAAGCCGTCGTGGATCAATGGAGAAATGCTATTCCGCTAAAACGAGGGGGGCAACCAGAGGATGTTGCAAATGCTACCGTATTTTTAGCCTCAGACATGTCCGCCTATATAACAGGTCAAACCCTTCACGTTTGTGGAGGTATGCTAATGTAATCCTATGCTGATACGTCCAAGAAGAAATCGTAAAAATGCTGCTATTCGCGACATGGTGCAAGAATCACACTTGTCGGTCAACCATCTAATCTATCCTTTATTCCTGGTTGATGGAAAGGGCATTCAACAAGAAATAATTTCTTTACCTAGAAATTATCGTTGGTCCTTGGATTTAATGCTCCATGAAATCGAGTCATCGATGAAACTTGGGCTGAATAAATTCGTGCTTTTTCCTGCGGTTGAAGATCAACTCAAAGACCGTGTTGCTTCCTACAGCTACGCAGAAGAAAACTTCTATCTAAAGGCCATTCGATCGATCAAAGAACGCTTCCCTGATTTGGTATTGATGAGCGATGTGGCCATGGACCCAT
>JBJOJZ010000019.1:0-4415 GCA_046046325.1 Bacteroidota bacterium | reverse complement strand
AAGGAGGCGTTGAAAAGGTCTAATTCCGTGTATTTGGTCGATCGAGTTATGCCCATGCTGCCCGAGCAACTCTCCAACGTATTATGTTCGCTAAGGCCTAATGAGGACAAACTGGCTTTTTCTGTGGTTTTTGAATTCAATCCTCAAGGAGAAATCCTTCAACATTGGTATGGAAAAACGGTTATTCATTCCAACCGCAGATTTGCCTATGAGGAGGTGCAAGATATAATTGAAGGAAAGTCCGATGAGCTCTCCTCTATTCTATTACGGGTAAATTCCATTGCTAAACAAATGCGTGCCAAACGATTTAAACAGGGGGCGTTAAATATTGTTTCGGAAGAGTTACGGTTTGTTCTTTCAGAAAAAGGAGACCCAACGGCTACCGTTTTAAAAACTTCCAAAGAGGCGCATCAACTCATCGAAGAATTCATGCTCTTGGCAAATAAAACCGTTGCAGTGGAACTTACACCACAAAAAGAAAAGGGTGAAACGCACGCCACTATTTATCGCATACACGATCTTCCCGATCCCGAAAAACTTGGTTTACTCCACTTATTTTGCGAAAAATTCGGGTTATCATTAGAAATTAAAGACTTGAGCAGTGCCGCTATGGCCATAAATTCCTTACTGAAGTCCATTGAATCCGAACCCTTTTACCCATTAATTCAAAGCATGGTTGTGAGGTCAATGGCTAAAGCCGTATACAGCACCCAAAATATTGGACACTTTGGATTAGCATTCAAATACTATTCGCATTTTACTTCACCTATTCGACGATATGCGGACCTTATCGTTCATCGACAATTGTTCGAAAAAGCACAAAATGGATCAATAAGGCAACGACCAAATCTTGATGAAATTTGCAAAAAGATTTCAGCAAACGAACGAAAAGCAACAGAGGCGGAGCGAGAATCAACCAAGTATTTTCAAACGCTCATGTTGTTAGAGAGGATTGGAGAAACCTTTGATGGAATGGTTTCAGGGATTTCAGAACACGGTATTTTTGTGCGCCTGTTGGAAAACCATTGCGAAGGAATGGTATCAATACAGAGCATCACTTCAGATCGGTTTTCATTTGACTCAGAAAAACATATCGTTGTGGGAAAAAAAACCGGGCGCTTTTATACCCTTGGCACACCGGTTCGGGTTCGGGTCGAGGAGGTTAGCCCTAGAAAACGTCAAATCGATTTGTTGTTAATAGAGGATTAAGGCATGAACATGTCTTCAGCGTTCACGCGTTGCAATTCATGTCCTTTCTTGAACATTTTTTTTACAACGGGGGCACCGTTTTTACCGTAAACTACCAGCAAGCCATCTTTTAGTCCCTTTTTATAATGTATTTCATTCATTTTATTTCCTCGACGATCATATTGGCAAAAAACACCATGCAATTGGCCCTTTTTGTAATTAGATACTACTGCTGGGACCACCCCGCCTGGATAAAAATTGATCCATTTACCCACCTTATTACCATTAGCGTACCTACCCGTTTCTTTTACTTTAAAGTCTACTTGAGAGTAAGCGCGATATTTACCATGCTCAACACTTCTAACCTCCCTAAATCCCATTGCAACCACATCGTCCGAGGCGTTTTTTAATTTTTTAACCGCATAGGTCACCTCTTCTTTTTTCATGCCGTTGGCGTAGAACTCCGTCCATTTTCCTTTCTTGAGGTCGTTCTTGTATCGTCCGAACAATTGCAGTTTTCCTTCAGGGGAAAACGAGTACCACGCGCCGTTCAATCTTCCAGCGGTATAAAATGAATGGTTTTTCACCCTACCGTTTGGCCAAAAGTTTTTCCATTCCCCCACCTCTTTATCGTGGTGATACCTTCCCTCCATTAAAAGCGTTCCGTCTTCATACCATGTTTGCCATTGACCTTCCTTCATGTCCTTTTCATAAGAACCTTTCCGAAATGCTTGGCCATCTTTGTAGAAATATTCCCAAAAACCGCTTTTAAGGCCTTTTAAAAAATGAGCATTATAGGACAACTCTCCAGAAGAAAAATAATACTTCCAATCCCCGTCTTGTAAATTGTTATCAAAGCTGCCCTCCATTTCTACGTCCCCGTTTTGCATTCTCCAAGTCCAAAGGCCTTGTTTCTTCCCCATTCGATAATTTCCCTCGGTTTGAATAACTCCGTTGGGATACATGACCAAATATTCACCATCCAAAGAATCTTGCACAAATCCCTGCTTTTTTTCCAACGAGCCATCCGGGAAATTAAAGGTCCAGACTCCCTGTTTCTTTCCGTGAGAAAACTCTCCAGAAATAACCGTAACTCCGGAGGCTAATTGTTCAAAAAAATGACCATTTCTAAGTCCGTTTTTAAATTCATAGGACTCCTTAACTGCTCCTGATTGAAAATAGGTTACCACGGTTCCATTGCCCTTGATTACAGTTTGGGTGTGATTTTTATCGTTTTGATAATACGACAACAAATACGTAGTATCATTGGAAACTAACTCTTCCTTCCAAACAGAAGAATCCGAATAATAAAACATCCATTTTCCCTCTGGCGAACCTAAATTATAATTACCCTGTATGATAAGAGTCCCTTGTTCATTGTATTCCTTGAACGTGGAGTCCGGAACGTTAAACTTCGAAAAGTAAACCTGCTTAACTTTCTTATTCGGAAAGAAAACCGTTTGTTTTCCATGAACTCTGTTGCGATAATAATATCGTTCCTCTTCCAAGGTTCCATTCAACCCATAGAACAACCATTTACCGTGTTTTTCCGTTGTTTCTGGCCGAATTTCATCGGTATAATAACATCCTGTTGAATGCAGCTTTTTATTTTCTGCGTCCCAATATAATTTTACCTTCGGACCTAAATTTTCCGAAAGCACTTTCTGAGCATTGACCCACACTCCGATACCTAGAAAAAAAAGCAAGGCTAAACGTTTTGTCATATTCTTTAAAACATAAATCGTTATGTGAGTTACATTCGGAGAATCTGCCGGACAATTAAAAACATCCCTGTTCCCATAAAAACTGCGCCTATTAAAAGATTCAACGCTTTTAGTAAGTTTACGGTTACCAGGGGTTTCAACTTATTCGCTAAGTATGCCTTTAAACAGTCAAAACCAAAAAACACTCCTAGCACAATTCCTATAAAAACATAAATATGCCAAAATCCTTGGTGGTTTTCCACTAAATCGAATCCTTTGGCAACGATGGCAAGCCAATACACTACTACTCCTGGATTGAGTAAATTCAGGGTAAAGCCTTTCAAAAACAACAAAGCGTTATTTCTCCTATCGACACTCGACACATTTACGGGCCTTTGGTTCGATGTGTCCTGAATAAAATCGTTTTCCAATTCTTCTGGACCAGCAATGGATATTTTTTTGAACCATATATTGTATGCGCCGTATACCAAAAACAGCCCTCCACCCACGATACTCAACACAACGTTGTTTTTTAAAGAACCCAGGGACCTCAACTGGTAGGCAAAAAACATGGAAAGAAAAACGTAAAATACGTCGCTTAACAAGACACCAAAATCAAAAATTATCGCTGATTTAAAGCCCTTGGTAATACTGATTTCTAGCAGAAGAAAGAAAACGGGACCAATCATCAAGCTCAAGAGCAATCCGATTACAAAAGCTTGAAAAAAGTAGTCCATGGACAAAAATAAGAAAATCCCTTGTTTAGCTCTTTTGATGAACCATAAAAAACCTTATTTTTGCACCTATTGTTACGCTATGAAAACACTTGCAGCCAAAGAAAAATTAGGCAAAATTATACAGTCCGTTGAACAAAACGGTGTTCAAGCTGAGAACTTAATTGAAGACTTAAAAGCTTTACGAGAGATCGCAAAAACGGAAAAAGATCCTTTAGTTGTTAAGCTTTTACGTTTCACATACGAATATCTTCAGGAAAATGAAGCCTTCGATGTTGAAGGCCAATTTGAAGAAGACGAAGAAGGTAACCGTTATCCGGTTGAAGGCATTGAAGATCAAGAGAATTTAGTGTATTTGCTTTCGCTTCTTCAAAACGCAGAACAAAAAGTTAACCGTGAAGAATTGAAAGATTACCGTGATGCGTTAAAAAGTGAACTTTACTAAGCAACCTTTTTAACTTCATAAACGTCTAGAGGATAGCGGCTCATGCCACTTAGATTTAATTAACTTGCAGAGAAATCCGGAATGCCAAACATTCCGGATTTTTTTTAGCAGTAATTGCAATATTTCGAAGACGCAAGATGCTCGAAAGGTTTGTCGAAATCGTAAATTTCCTCGAGAATATCGCTGATTAATAATCCAAAGTCAGCCATAAAAGTTGACACATCTATTTCTTTTAATTTTAGCGGAAAGAATGCATCTCTGCTTTTTTGTATTGCATAAATGCCTTTTTCACTGGGTAAGAAACCATAATAATACTCGAATAAATATGCATATACCGCCAGCTGC
>JBJOJZ010000165.1:0-8059 GCA_046046325.1 Bacteroidota bacterium | reverse complement strand
GCTCTACGGTTAAAAAACACCAAAAGGGGGGCTCTCCGCTTTTTTGCTTATTCCTACCTTTCGCTTTTCTTGTTCAACCTCGGAACGACCTGGTGGATTTGGAACTCCACTGCAGGAGGAGCAATAATGGCTTTTGTTTGCAATACCCTGCTAATGGCAGGATCCTTGGGCCTTGGATTCCTTGCCTTTCGCAGGCTCACAGCGCCATGGTTCATCGCTGGATTAAGCCTTGCGTGGGTCGTTTTCGAATTTGCGCACCTCAATTGGGAACTTTCCTGGCCTTGGTTGACCATGGGCAATTTCTTTTCCTTGCGTCCCTCGTGGATTCAATGGTACGAGTTTACAGGCATCTTGGGTGGTAGCCTGTGGGTGATGGTAGCGAACTGGACCGGAATACAGTTCATGGAACAAAAGCGCTATGGATATGTCATGGCTTTTGTCGGGCTGTTAATTTTACCCTACTTCATCTCGAGAGGAATCCAAGCAATCCGGGTGCAACCTTCGAATCCTCGTTTGCAAACAACGGTGCTTTTGCAGCCCAACATTGACCCTTACACCGAGAAATTCACTACCGACCCCGTAGCCCAGTTAAAACGCATCGTGTCGCAAGCTCAACCCTACTTGCAGCCCAAGGCCTTGGTCGTTGGACCGGAAACAGCCCTTCAAGAAGCGTTTGTGGAGGACAATTACCAGCAAACCGAAAGCTCGAAAGTATTAAATAAAACCCTTCGAGAGAGCGAAACCCATTGGTTGATTGGAGCATCAACCTTCAAGGTATTTTCCAAGAAACAATCATCGGCTTGTAGGTCCCTGCCCAATGGGTTGTTTTACGAATCCTACAATACCGCCGCCTATTTAAGCAGCGAACAAACGGACTTCATACATAAATCCAAATTGGTGTTAGGGGTTGAAAAAATCCCCTTTTCGAGCTGGCTGCCCTTTTTAGAAGAGTTATCCATTGACAACGGAGGAACTTCAGGATCCTTGGGAACCGAGCGGTCACCCAAAATCTTCCGCACGGAACAAGGTGCCTACGCTCCTATTATCTGCTATGAGTCCATCTACGGAGCATTTGTGGGAGAACAATGCAATCAAGGTGCTGAGCTGTTGTGCATCATCACCAATGACGGATGGTGGGGCAAAACACCGGGCCATCTGCAGCACAATCAATTTGCTGCATTGCGCGCGATTGAAACCCGCAAGTACGTTGTACGGTCGGGAAATACCGGTATCAGTTCGGTGTGGTCGCCGGAAGGCGCATCGATCAAATCGTTGGGTTATGGATCAACGGGCATTTTAACCGCTAAGGTCCCGATGCTCAAAGGCAAAACGTTTTACGTACAGCACGGAGACTACTTGGGTTGGGTGAGTTTGGTAGCCGTTCTCTGCTTATTTGCCGGCTTTGCACTTTCCAAGAAAACGAAAATACTTGTTCACAAGAAAAATAGCTAAAAATCGGCTTAAAGCCCTTATCAAATCAATCGATAAGAAGTGACTTATTCGATGACCAATTTACGTGTTGTAGCAATACCTTGATGTTCGACGATAAGCATATAAATCCCTGGATGTAACGTGCTAATATCTAGCTTATCTACCTGACCATCGGTGTTTAGTAACCTTTTTCCACTTAGGTCTGAAATGCTAACCCTATCCATGATTTGATTGGTTTCAAGGTACAACACATCTTTCGCTGGATTTGGATAAATCTTAAAAGAACCGGATACTTCGTCTGGATTGGACAGCAAGGATTGCATGGAATATTGACTAAAAAATCGCCAAATTTCAACTGAAGCATTGAAATCCATATTCGTAACACCAATAACAATGGGGGCTCCTGGCCATGTATGGGCTCCCGAAGTAACTTTAAACAACTCTACCGTGCTTCCATTGATGCCTCCTGAATATAAAAATCGTTCTGAGGTGCACATGTCGTTGATGTTGCTATTGGGAACATTTGTTATGCTCGGCGTTATTGAACACTGGTTAAAATTCACCCACCATTCCACAACGGTTTCAATGGGCAACATGTTTACGTTACCGTTATAAGGCACAGTGGGATCTGCGGTTCCATGAATTTGCATAACGGGAGTCGGTTTTTCTGGACTGCAACTTGCCGGAGCATTGGTCGCCATGGTTCCCGTGACAGAGGCTACTGCTGTAATTCGATTGGACAATTCACAAGCCAGACGATAGCTCATGAAGCCACCGTTACTCATACCACAGCTGTAAACCCGGTTCAAGTCGATGTTGTAATCTTGATCTATTGTATCGATTAATGCACTGATAAAGCCAACATCGTCTACGCCCGCTACTGCACCAAAGGCATTCCAAAAGGTGTTACCATTGGGGTCCACGGTTCCGTCCGGATGTACCAGAATGAAATTAGCGGTATCTGCAATATCTCTAAAATCGCCATAAATTTCCTGCTGTAAAGCATTCGACGTGTAGCCATGTAAATTGAACAACAAGGGAACGGCACTATTTCCTGTGTAGGTATTGGGAACATAAATTCTGTAAGAACGCGTAAGTCCGTTGTGTACTATGGTGCTCACCGTGGATTGACCGAGGCTTAACACAACAACAAACATCAAACAAGTGAATAAAAAATGTTTCATCGATGGTAGTTATTGTATAAAGGTATTCAAAAACCAAGAATTACTTGAATGGATAACTCAACTATCCTGAAAGCCCCTGAATTATTCGGTAGAGTCTAATGGTTAAATTCCATTCGTTACGCCCGTCTTATCCTTTAATTCCCAATAAGGCAACTTTTAAAGAAGGTTTTATCCTCCTCGGTCATTCCCGACCAAGTATTGTACAAGGCCCGTTCAAATCGCGACAATTTGGATAGGTCCATGGTTTCGTGGTAGGGATAGTCTCGGGTGCTGTGTTGTTGCGGAAATTCTTTAGGATTTTGAGTAGCGGATTGGGTTTGCATTAGTTGACTTGGAGTTGAACAACGGATCATGAGAAAAACTAAACTCAACATACATAGGCTTTTTTTCATCGCGTTATTGGATTGGTTTTAACGCTTCAACCCAAATCCTTCGAAACGTTACGCAACTTAAAACGCTTTTGATCAGTGGGCTTACCAACCTATCCATGTTGATGCATCAAATTGAACGCGGCCATGTTACCTTAAAATTACCCGTATCTTTACACCGTGTTAAAGATTACGATTCACCTTCTTGCGTTTTTCATGACGGTTCCTTTCATGGCAAAATCCCAAATCGATCACTGGGAGACCCTCGTGAGTGACAATAGCAACTGGCGCTACCAAATCCCCAACGCCAACACCCCAACGCAGTGGTATGACACCTCGTTTGATGCTTCCTCATGGCCTATGGGTCAGGGCGGTTTTGGCTTTGGTGACAACGACGACAATACCCTTATTCCAACGAATGCAACTTCGGTTTACTTCCTCCAAAAGTTCAACGTGGCAGACCTTCAAAGCATCGATAAACTCCTTCTCGCCGTTGATTATGACGACGGATTTATTGCCTATCTCAACGGTCAATTGTTAGTAAGCCGAAACGTAAATTTAAATGCACAACCTCTTTGGAATTCCCTAGCTACCGCGTCACACGAAGCAGTATTGTACAGCGGAGGCCAACCCGATAAATTTTATTTTTCCAAAGCGGAACTTACCAATTTGCTTCACACGGGGATGAACACCCTCAACGTTGCCGTTTTTAACAACACGCCAAATTCCAACGATTTAAGTGGAAGGTGTTTTTTGCTGGCGGGTATTTCCGATACGGTTCAAACGTATGCCAATCCCCCCGCTTGGTTTTCCCCTCCTCTTGAATTGTTTAAGACCAACCTACCCATTGTGGTTGTCAATACCCAGTTTGAAGCGATTCCGGATGAACCTAAAATTGACGCAACAATGGGCATCATTCACAATGATCAAGGTGATACGAACAGCATCCATGACCCATTCAACGAATATTTCGGTCAAATCACGATAGAACGCAGGGGCTCTTCATCGAACAATTTTCCAGCGAAATCCTACGGTCTTGAAACCAATGGGCCCAATGCCCTGAACAACAACGTCTCGCTATTTGATTGGCCTGTAGACAACGACTGGATCCTTTATGCACCTTATACGGATAAGGCCATGATTCGCAATGTCCTCACCTATCAATGGGGAGCTGCTATGGGAAATTATGCCCCAAGAACCCAACTTTGTGAACTGGTTCTAAACAATGAATACATGGGGGTATATGTGATGATGGAGCGCATCAAAACCAACCCTGGAAGGGTTCCCATCAACCCCCTATTATACGAAGACACTGTAGACAATCACCTAACTGGTGGTTACATCTTAAAACTGGACAAAACGACTGCCGGAGGCATCATCGCTTGGAACTCCCCTTACCCCCCTGCTTCCCCGGGAAATGGGACCATTGGATTTCAAATGCACGACCCGGCATTGGACACCCTGCATCCCCTTCAACTAGCTTACATTCAATCCTACGTTACGGCCTTTGAAAATGCATTAGCGGGAGCCAATTACACCGATCCTGTTCAAGGATACGCACCGTTCATCGACATACAATCGTTCATTGATTTTTTCCTTGCCAATGAAATGACCAAAAACGTAGACGGTTATCGAATATCCAGTTTCCTGTACAAACAGCGTTTTAGCGAGGGAGGAAAACTGGTAGCGGGTCCATTATGGGATTTTAACATTGCCCTTGGAAATGCCAATTATTGCCAAGGAAATACGACTTCGGGTTGGGCCAAAAATTTCAATTCCATATGCGGTGGCGCACAGTTGATTCCTTTTTGGTGGAACCGGCTGTTAAGCGACAGCACCTTTGCGAATCTCACGCATTGCCGTTGGCTGGAATTAAGGCAAGGCCCCTTGAGCGACACGGTAGTTATGAGCACCATCGACAGTTTGGCTGCGGTATTGCAAGGGCCCGCCCAACGTCATTTCATTCGTTGGCCTATTTTGGGAACCTATGTATGGCCCAACAATTTTATCGGCCAAACCTTTGCCGAAGAAATCAACTATTTAAAAACATGGCTTAGCAATCGCCTTGCATGGCTGGACGCTAACATGGTGGGAACGTGCGACAACCTCTCGATGCCCGAGCCCCAAAAGGAAGCGCTAAGAATTTTTCCAAACCCCAGCGACCATGTTCTGTACCTGGAAGGATTAGAAAAACCCTCCTATGTTCGCATCTACCATGCAACAGGAGCCCTGGCTGCATCCGTACGTCTAAGCAGCTATACCTCTGCAATTTCAACGGAGTCCTTGCCCAACGGCATGTATTATTTACAAGTCGATGGGAATCCAACCCTATTCAAACTTTTAATTCTTCATCTATGAAATCAGTAATTTTAGTTATTACCCTACTGCTTGGGTTCGTTTCTTGCAAAAAAATAGAGGGCCCTGGAGGTACATCAGCCATTCGAGGAACCGTAAAAGGCAGCAGCTTCAGTGCCGGAAGGCAGGAGGTTACGCAAGTTACCTGCACTGCAGGAATTGAACTGGAGCATGGCGACTATTGGATACTCAACACAGGTGATCCCTCAAAGCAATACTACATTTACTACTCTAATCCTTCATGGATTAGCAATGCCGACCCTCTACTTCAAGGAAGAATTGGGATTATGGTAAGTTTTAATTACTCGGATTCCAACGCAGAAATCGCAGCTCAAACACAAGCAGCAATTGCAGGAACGGCAGGAACTCCCTTCAGTAGTTTTGTTACCAATGACATCATAACCCTGACGGACAACAGTTTTGTCGATGTTCCGGATCCCGATAATGGGACCACCTCTTTCGGAATCGACGTGGCAATGCAAGGAAAAGCAGAAGAGAGCACTAACGGAATTTCAATGGCAAACGAGCGCGTGTATATCATCTACGGCGATAACGAATTCGCGGCCGATGACGTTCGAACCGATGAAGCGGGACGCTTTTCCTTCGAGGGACTTCAGAAAGGAAATTACAGGATATACGTTCTTTCCAAGGATCCGCTGAACGAAGGGATATATTATCGAGTTCAGCATGAAGTTTCGATCTCAGCAGCCAAAGAAATTGTGGAAACTCCTTTGTTCAATATTCTGTATTAATGTCCATTCGCGCGTTCTTCCTAGCGATTTGCATTCCCTTTTGGGGTCTTTCCCAGCACCAAACGTGGCTTGGCGCTGAATTCAATTTCAAACCGATAAAAAAAACTAAACTGTCTTTGGGCGTACAGCATCGCATGAACGGATTTTCCGAATGGAATCGAACCTTCCTCGAGGGCAAATTTTCCGCTAAGGTCGTTTCAGGAGTTCACGTTTTTGCGGGCCAACGCCTTGGGATTTGCCCCAATCCACAAAGTTCCATCGACCTAAAAGCTACCACATATCGGTACCGATCGGCTATTGGCATCGAACTCAACCCGGTCGATTGGTTTAAGGAGAAAGCGCGATTCCACCTAGGAATCACGGAACAAATGCAATGGACCCAACGCAAATTTCAGAGATCTAATACTGTATTGCGCAGTAAAGTCAGCGCAAAATATGACATAAAGGATTTTCCAATAACTCCTTTTATCCAATGGGAACATTTTTACGATTTTCAAAGGGACATAACATATATGGCGGACGAAATACGAATCGAAGGGGGAACTGCTGCCTTTCGAACCTTTGCTGGTTGCATCGTTGAATTGCCGAAAGCACAAGAATTGCAAGTATCTGTGGGACGACGTAAAAATTTTCTTCGTGAAAATCCGCAATGGATACTTTCCTTGAAATACTCAGTCAACCTTAAATAACTGCATCAATTTATATTTCTTTGCTATCCCATTGATCGGTGGAATACCGGCCAAATTCATACCTCATAAAGTGATGAAAAAAAAGGGGGGCCTTCCCTCCTACGCTAAAGCTTCGGTGGAATACCGGCACACCCCTTCTCCATCAATCAACCTCTTTTAATACCCTGGGTTTTGAATTAAGTTGGGATTCAATATGATATCAGACGTCGGAATGGGATATAATTCCAAATGAGCGTCAATGCTTGTTCCTGCGACATCGCCTCCTTTGAATGGCCAAACATAGGTCGAACCGGAGAACAGGCCAAAGCGGATTAAGTCAGTTCGTCGGGTGGCTTCCCATTGCATTTCACGGGCTCTTTCATCGATTAAATCAGAAAGGCTTAAGCTCGCCAAATTATGCAGGTTGTCACCGTAAGCCCTTTCACGAATGGCATTCACATACTGTAAAGCGGTTCCAGCATCCCCTAAACGGAAACATGCCTCGGCCATCATTAAGTAGACATCTCCCAATCGGAGCATCGGATAATCGATGTCCGGATGTGGCGAATTGCTGTTATTGGAACCGTTCAGTCCTGCACTGGTTTTGTTCTTGAATTTTGGATTCGCATAACCTTGTGTAAAGGTTCCCAAATTCGTGATTTGCTTAGTATGACCGGTAGTATAGAACAAGAACCTTCCATCTTCCGTGGTATCTGTAAATTTATTAACGAACGGCTCCGTAGCTCTTAACCCTGCCCACTTACCGTTAACCCCGTAATCAGCTGCGACCATATTCCCCCCAAGAGCAGCACAGACTAAAAAAGTAGTTCCACCCCATGTTTGGGCATACAGGCCATCGTAAACCACTGGGAAAATTATTTCGGGCGACATGTTATTGTCGGCCAAAAACAAATCTTGGTAGTTGTCATCGAGGGTAAATGGACCTGCATTGATGATTTTTTGGCAATAATCCTTGCAATCAGCCCATCGCGCAGTACCTGTATATATCTGTGCGTTAAGGTATAATTTTGCTAACAAAGCTTGAGCCGCAGCTTTTGACGCATGCCCATACACTACGGAAGAAGCCGGTGTTAAGCGTGTTTCAATGTCTTTCAGTTCACTTTCAACATAATTGAACAGATTCGCTCGAGTAATGCGTTCGGGTTGAAAGGCTCCTACTTTATCGTTTTCATCAACGAAAGGTACATTCCCGTAAAGATCCAAAGCATGGTAATAACTTAAGGCTCGTAAAAAGCGTGCCTCATCGCGGTATTGTCGAATCATTTGGACATCGTTGCTAC
>JBJOJZ010000148.1:0-15277 GCA_046046325.1 Bacteroidota bacterium | reverse complement strand
GCACTTTTCTTGTTTGCAGCGTTGAAGGAGCAAGACTTCACTCTTGCTGAAAAATTGTTCGAATGGAATCCGAAACTTCGAAAACATAAAGATTTTGTATCTTTGATGAATGATTAATGCTACATTACCTCATATTCCAGTGCGAGATCAACAACCGCGCGAAAACGGCGTAACAATGATGATGGACAAGGGGCTAGGTTTACGCGAAACCGAGAACTTCATTGAAGCCTCAGCCCACCTAACCGATTTGGTGAAGTTTGGTTTTGGGACTTCTATGGTAAGCAAAAACCTTGAAGATAAAATACGGTTGTATAAAGAAGCTGGTTTAAGACCCTATTTAGGCGGAACTTTATTTGAAGCCTTTTATGCAAGAAATTGCTTAGATGATTATTTAAGACTATTAGATCGATTGAAACTTGATTTAGTCGAGGTCTCTGATGGGTCAATCATTATTCCACATAAGGAGAAATGTAAAATTATCAAGCGCTTGGCAAAAGATCGTACCGTGCTTTCAGAAGTTGGGTCTAAGGATTCAGGAATCATTGTTTCTCCTTTTAAATGGGTGAGTTGGATGCGTGCTGAATTGAACGCGGGTTCATGGAAGGTCATTGCAGAAGGACGTGAGGCTGGCAATGTTGGTGTATTTCGTCCAAATGGTACGGCTCATACCTTGCTCATTAACCATATTATCGCGCGTATTGATCCTACCAAAATACTATGGGAGGCACCTCAAAAAAATCAGCAAGTCTGGTTTATTAAATTATTTGGTGCCAATGTGAATTTAGGGAATATTGGTCCGAACGATGTAATTCCTTTGGAGTGCCTGAGGTTGGGATTACGTGGAGATACCTTTTTTGATTTTTTACCCGAGGATTTTGCGGAGCGACTCAGGCATGTAAATGACGACGATTCATTAGATTTAGCTGAAGCATAGTGATATTTAAGGCGATTTCGCAGGTTCAACTTCACCATTATCCCATATATGCATTAGCTCAAGATGGAGCAATGTTATTTACGGCTTCATCGGATGGTACGGTAAAAAAATTCAACCTTGATCAATTCGCATTAGAACCTTTTACGGTTCGTACCTCAAATTCATGCATTTCCCTACATGTACTCCAAAACGGCTGGTTGTGCCTTGGGTTACTCAATGGCGATTTCCACATTATAAATCCCACAACTAATCAGGAGATTTTTTCCTATTCATTTGGTGAAAAAGGGGTTTTTTCGATTGATTCTAGCTCAGAGTTGGGGCATTTGTACATCGGACTTTCCAGTGGTAAAATAGCAGTGATAGCTATAGATACTTTAGCTTTACTTTTTTGGGATCCTGTCGCAAGTGATAAAATTCGAAGCGTAATTTGGTCATATGAACATCAACGATTATTTGTTAGTTCCAAAGATGGTAGTATAGCGTTGTTCAATCCTACAACCTGGGAGGTAGAACAATCATGGATTGGACATGAGATGGGTACAAATGCGCTTGTTTTAACGAAGGATGGACGTTGTATATCAGGAGGAAAGGATGGTTTTCTTCGAATTTGGGGGAACGATGATTGGCACTTGGAACATGCTTTTCCAGCACATCGGGGGGTAATATATTCTATGGAAGTAATGGGGAATTTTTTAGTCACTGCTAGCCGTGATAAATCGATAAAAATTTGGAGCATTGATGATTACTCACCGCTTCAAAAACTAAACGGACATCGTCAATCCGTCAATGTGATAATGCAACAAAATGAACATTCTTTCGTTAGTGTTTCCGATGATGGATCGCTTATTTTGTGGAGCAATGCTTAGGCGCCTTTTCTTGGTATTTTGGTTGGGTATTACTTCAGCATCCTTCGGTCAACAAGCTACTTTTTTATCGCAGTCTGAAATTGGTGTTTCTTTGGGACAAATGTACTACATAGGTGATTTAAATCCTTACGTGCCGTTTTACCGAAGCCAATGGGCGTTCAGCTTGATGTATCGATACAACCTATATACTCGAATGTCACTTCGCTTAAATTATACCCAAGGTTCTGTCGAGGCATTCGATCAAGATGCCAATAATCCTATTCGAGTCAACCGTAATTTGAATTTTCAATCGGATATTAAAGAATTGGCTGGAGGCATTGAATTCTATTATGCTAATTTTTATTTTGGTAGAAGCAATGGAAAAAAGAAAATTCAAGGAACTTGTTATTTACTGGCGCAGCTAGGGATTTTTTATATGAACCCAACCACCAACTTAAACGGTGAAACGGTGGAACTTCGACCGCTAGGTACAGAAGGTCAAGGTACGTCGCTTAGTAAAAAGGGAACCTACAGTAATTTTCAACCGTGTTTGCCCTTGGGTGTTGGAGCGAAAGCACAAATTGGAAAAAACGTTACCGTTAATTTTGATTTAGCCATTCGTAAAACCTTTACCGATTATTTGGACGATGTTAAGTCAGCAACGTATGCGGATCCATCGGTTTTATCTGCCTCAAACGGCGAAAATTCTGCGCTGCTTTCCAACCGAAGTTTGGACGGTGCTCGACACGGTTATCGTGGAAATCCAACCACCAAAGACTGGTACGTATATGCGGGTGCCATGGTAAGTATCCGATTAGGACGGGGTCGCAAATGCTTCCAACTTCGCTAAAGATAGGCGTCCTTCATTAAATAGCCTTGAACATAGTCGAAGACCCCCTCTTGTAAAGAGTGAAAAGGCAAAGTATATCCATTTTCGCGTAATTTCGTCATGTCGGCACATGTATAATATTGATAGTTTTCACGAATATCTTGTGGCGTATCGATGAAATCAATTCGGTGGGGCAGTTGCAAGGCATCAAAAGTTGCTGCGGCCAGCGCGTAAAAAGGATTTGCTGTACCCGAACCAAGGTTGTAAATGGCACTTTGTGCGCGTCTTTCCATAAGGAAGTCAATCACTTGAATCAAGTCTTTAACGTAAATGAAATCACGCGATTGATAACCGTCAGCCACATCCGGACGATGTGACTTGAACAATTTCATGGCTCCAGATGCTTTGATTTGATGGTAAGCATGAAAAACAACGGAGGCCATTCTGCCTTTATGGTATTCGTTAGGACCATAGACATTGAAGAATTTGAGTCCTGCCCAAAAAGGCGGTGATGAGGATTGCTGTAAAGCCCATACATCGAAGTCTTGCTTGGATTGTCCATACTGATTCATAGGGGATAAAGAGGGAATGAGCTCATGATCGTCCTTGTAACCCAGTTCACCGTTTCCGTAAGTTGCTGCCGACGAAGCATAAATAAGTGGAATCTCATGTTCCGAACATATCTCCCATAGGTCTTTGGAAAACTCCAAGTTGAGCGTTTTCAAAAGCTCAAGATTCTGTTCAGTTGTATTGGTTCTTGCTCCTAAATGTATTACAAAATCAATGGTTTTAGCTTCGGATCGAAACCATGCGATAAATACCTCTCGCTGAATTCTTTGGTGGCAGCTAAAGGATTCGAAGTTTAAACGTTTATGGACTTGGGTAAAGTCGTCCACTTCTACGACGTCAACGTCTTTTTTTGCCGATAGGTGATGCGAAACACACGATCCGATAAACCCAGCGGATCCTGTAACAACAATGCGCGCCATTAGAACAAACCGTGAATTTCCGTATCGATGGATTGAATGATTTTACCGAGGTCCTCTTGATTATCCGTAAAATTGTTATTGTCGATATCAATCACCAATAACTTTCCTTTGTCATACGTAGAGACCCAAGCTTCATAGCGTTCATTCAAGCGTTTCAAATAATCCAATCGTATGCTTTCCTCATAGTCACGTCCACGTTTTTGAATATGGCTGACCAAGGTTGGAATACTTGCTCTTAAGTATATCAGCAGGTCTGGAGCTTTAACAAATGAATCCATCAAATTGAACAACGAAAAGTAGTTTTCAAAGTCACGCGTTGTCATTAATCCCATGGAATGAAGGTTGGGAGCAAAGATATATGCGTCCTCGTAGATTGTACGGTCCTGAATTACGGTTTTGTCTTGGGCATGAATTTCTTGTATCTGCGAAAATCGACTGTTCAGAAAATATACTTGAAGGTTAAAGGACCAACGTTGCATGTCTTCGTAAAAATCGTTAAGATAAGGATTCTGTTCAACGTCTTCAAAATGCGTTTCCCAACCGTAATGCCTTGAAAGCATGTTGGTTAATGTTGTTTTTCCTGCGCCTATATTGCCTGCAATTGCTATGTGCATGGGTTCATTTATTAGGCAACTAAGATACAAATAATCGCCACAGATTTATGGCTAATTTTCCTTAATTATAAACACTTCCAAGGTATTTGATTTTTCTATAATAAGCTGATTGCCAGATACATGCAATTTATCCTTTGGGTTCAATGTGGATATTGTTTTGAGCATTGTTTCGCCGTTAATTAAGGAATTATAATAAAGTTTCTCATCGCGTATTAACAAGCAGCCGTTTTTAAATGGAACAATACTCGAGTAGGTAAAAGACTGTTGACTTATGGCATTTAAATAGTCGTCCATGCGAATGATTTGACCTTCACTGGTAAAAATCCAAAGTCCCAAAGCGTTTTCTTCCAAATTGGGTTCGCCCTGTAAGTTGAGGATGCCACGTAGGTTCGAAACCGATTGAATGATTTGACGTTGGACAAAGTTGAACAGGACTAAGGTGCTGTTTAATTCATCGTATAACCAAAGCATGTCTGGCCGTTTACTCGATGCGATTTTCGTGACGTTCATAAAATGATAATCTTGTAAATTGAGGCAAGTTCCTTGTTGACTTAAGGTATTGTCGGTAAAACAGAGCTGTTGTTGTGCCTGAGAAAACACCACGGTTTTCATGGTGTTTATACAAATAATTTGGTCAATGGATTGCCATATTTTTTGGCTTTGCACATTAGCTATCCCTGTTGCTAATGATTGTCGGTTAATCTGATCTTTCGTTACGAAATATAAATTATTACCGTAATCAATGAAGGTTTGCTCTGAATTTGAAGGGATAGGTATAGATCGTTGAAATTCCAATTCAAAGGTTTGTTGGCTTTCTTGTGCTAGGATTAATTGGCTGGATAAAGCTAGCGTTTGGATACTAAAAAGAAGAAATTTCAATAAGTTCATCGATTAAGAGGCGGTTGTTTTGAACACGGGGTATTTTATGCTGTCCACCGAATTTACCCTTTTTTTTCATCCACTCGCTAAAAGTTCCATTGCGAAGTTGACTTATTTTTAAGGGAAGGATGTTGAGGTTCTTTGCACGTTTCGTAGCGTAGTCCGAATTGACCTCGCACATAAAGGCATCAAGAAGTTCCTCCATTTCAGTTGTCAACGGAATCTCTGTGTTTAATTCGAGCGCCCATTCATGTCCACCATTTCCTTTTTCGAAGTCAAAATAGGGGGCTACAGTGTAATTTTCAAGGGTTACACCGAATTGTTTGGTCCAGCGTGTTATGGCTTGTTCAAAATGCATCACCACCGCTTTTTCTCCAAAAGCGTTGATGTAATGTTCCGTTCTGCCACTAACCACAAAACGGTAGGGGTGAGTGGATAGGAAGATAATTGTATCACCGATAATGTACCTCCAAAGTCCGGCATTGGTACTAATGACTATGGCATATTCAACCCCTGCGCTTACTTCTTCCAAAGTGATCACCCTATTGGAGCATGTTCCTTGATATTCGCTCATGGGAATGAACTCGTAAAACACCGACGCATCAGTTAGGAGGAGTAATCCATCACTGGCAGAGGCATCCTGCAATCCAAAGTAACCTTCAGATGCATTATAGGATTCCACAAAATTCATGGTGGGTTTGTTGATGATTTCATTAAGTCCTGCTTTGTAGGGACTTAAATTCATTCCACCATGGATGTACAATTCGAGATTGGGCCATACTTCTGACAAATGACGTTTTCCCGAGGCCTCGAGCACTTTTTTTCCGAATAAGGTCATCCAACTCGGTACCCCCGCAAGAATCGCAACGTCTTCGTTGATGCTAGCCTCGGCCATACGGTTCAGTTTTTCTTCCCAGTCGGCATGCAATACAATGTGCTTGTTTGGCACCCTTCTGAATTCGGTCCAAAACGGTAAATTATCGATGATAATCGCGGAAAGATCTGCAACGATGGTGTGATGTTCGAGGGTTTGAAGACTATTGCTTCCCCCTAAAATCAGGTGTTTTTTTGAGTAGAGCTTTCGGTTTGGAACGTTATGGTGATAACATGCGAGTAAATCTTTGCCACCTGCATAATGGTTATTTTCTAAGCTTTCTCGCGTAACAGGTAGGGTTTTAATTCGCGTACCTGTGGTTCCAGAACTTTTGGCAAACCATCGCGTTGTTCCTGGCCACAGTACGTTTCTTTCACCGTTTATCGAACGGATAATATAGGGTTCTAATGTGGAGTAGTCATTCAGCGGGATTACCGAGAGGAAGTCTTCTAAGCCTTCGATTCGTTCGAAACCGACGGCTCTACCGTATTCCGTTTGTTTTCCCGATTTCAATAAATCAAGCCATACTCTTTGTTGGCATTCAATCGGGTAATCGCGGTAAAGCTCAATTCGCTTTAAGCGGTATTTGATATAGGAAGAGAAAAGCGCGTCAACCAACATAAGGTTGGTTTAAAGAAGGAGATTAACCAAAAACGAGGATTAACGCAAGGATGGAAAGAAGGGCAATCACATAAATGGTTGCTAATGGACCTGTTGTTTTGTCAAAGAATTTTTCTGCCATGATTGAAAATTAAAAAATTAATCCCTTCCTCCAAGTAGACGGAGTAAGGTTAAGAATAGGTTGATAAACAAGATGTACAACGTCAGTCCACCTATGAGCGCAAGCTTTCCACGGGTTTCTTCGCTGAATTCCGGGGACTGAGCTACGTTTTTTAATTGTTGCATTTGGTAGGCTATTAGTCCTGTAAAAACAAATACTCCTACAACACTGATTATAAAATCCAACATGCCACTTCCAAGAAACATGTTTAGAATCCCTGCCAAAATCATCCCAATTAAAACCATATACAAAAGACTACCAAACTTCGTTAGGTCGGTTTTAGTGGTGTAGCCTAATACGGCCATACCTGCAAAAGCACCCGAGGCAACAAAGAAGGTAAAAGCAATTGCACCCATTTCATAGACCAAGAAAATGGAGCTTAAAGTGCATCCCATTGCGGCAGAATATAATACAAACAGCAGGAGCAGCACTTGCTGAGATAGCCGTTGAAAGCCCCATTGGATGACAAATGACAGGATTAAAGGAAGGAAAATTAATCCCCAAAACATGATTGAAATTTCGCCTGTTGAAGTGATAAACAATCGGTTGAAAGTATCTGGGCTGCTTCCAATGGCGTATGCAATCACCCCGGAAATTGCTAGGGCAAGGAACATGTAGGTGTAAACCGAGCGAATGAAATTACTCGCTACAGAGGCTTGGTATGAATTATTAGAATACTCTTGCATAAGGCTTGTTTTTATTTCGTTGCTAAGTTAATAAATTCTTTTCTTGTTGCTTCGTTGCTCAAAAAAATTCCAGTGAATGCACTAGTGGTTGTACTTGAATTTTGCTTTTGCACCCCGCGCATTTGCATGCACATGTGGTTGCATTCCAAAACGACAGCTACACCTTTGGGATTCAAGGTGCGTTGGATGCAATCCCGTATTTCTAGGGTAAGGCGCTCTTGCACTTGTAACCTGCGGGCATAGGCATCTACTACTCGTGGTATTTTACTCAGTCCTACAATCTTTCCACTCGGGATGTAGGCAACATGCGCTTTTCCGAAAAAAGGCAAGAGGTGATGCTCGCACAATGAATACACTTCGATGTCTTTTACAATGACCATTTCCGAGTATTCCTCCTGAAAAATGGCTTGTTCCATCAGCTCATCAGGTATGGATTCGTAGCCTTGCGTTAAGAATTGCAATGCTTTCGCAGCACGCTCGGGCGTTTTAAGCAATCCTTCGCGGTTGGAGTCTTCTCCGATTCCGTCAATAAGTGCCTTGTAATGTTGGGTTAGTTCTTTGAATTCCAAAACGGTATTTTATGGTTCGAACGAATTTAAGTTAAAAAGGTTTTTTATTACCGTAGTATTCTACGAAATTATTTTCCGTTTCCACCAATTTGATTTTTTCCAATTCCGCCCCGAAACCCGCGATTTTTGGGGAGAGGATATTCCAAATAGCGATGGCTAAGTTTTCAGTAGAAGCCATTATACCAGTTAAAAAAGGAACGTCCAAATTCAGGTTTTTGTGGTCGAGATGATCGATTACTTCCCTACGTATCAGCGTGCTTAGGTCCTTCAGATTCATGACAAATCCTGTTGACTCGTCCGGTACGCCACTCACCGTAACGAATAAGGTGAAGTTGTGTCCGTGCCAATTCTTATTCGAACAGGCGCCAAATACCTCTTGGTTTTTTTCATCGCTCCAATTGGGCTGCCATAGTTTGTGCGCGGCGTTAAAGGTTTCCCTTCGTGTTATATATACTCTATTCATTGTTCTCTATAATGGGTCTAAGGTTACTTTTACAGTCTGGTCTAAGGTCATCTGATCCACGCAAACCGGGACAAGTTGATTGACCAAGCTTGCGTCAAAAGGTCTCTCCACCTTAAGGTAGTTTTCGGTAAAACCGTACATTTTACCCTCGTCTTCTTCTTGTTCAAACAGCACGGTTAAGTGCTTCCCAAGTTGCGAATGATAAAATTGTTGTTTTTTACGGTCGCTGAGCCAATGCAATTGCTTGCTGCGGTCTTTCCTAACATGCATTGGAACAGGATCCCCCAATTTTACCGCGGTGGTATTCGCGCGTTCCGAATAGGTAAAGACGTGCAGATAGGAAAAATCCAACGACTGCAAGAAATCCATGGTTTCTCGGAAATCTTCGTCGCTTTCTCCTGGGAAACCAACGATCACGTCAACGCCAATGCAACAGTCCGGATTGATACCTTTGATATGTTCTACCCGGTTTTGAAACAGGGTTCGGTCGTATTTTCGTCGCATCAACTTGAGAATGCGGTCACTTCCCGATTGCAGAGGAATGTGAAAATGCGGCATAAACCGTTGGCTTCTCTTTAGGCAAAAATCAATGATCTCATTGGAAAGCAAGTTGGGTTCGATGGAAGAAATGCGAAACCGATCAATCCCTTCAAGGGTATCCAATGCTTGAATCAATTGAAAAAAAGTTTCATCGCCTCCTTGACCAAAATCTCCGATGTTTACGCCGGTAAGTACCACTTCTCGCACCGGGCTGTCCACCAGTTTTTTTGCTTGGCTAAGGGTTTCCGCAATAGAAGCGTTTCGGCTCTTGCCACGCGCTAAAGGAATGGTGCAGAAGGTGCAAAAATAATCGCATCCGTCTTGAATTTTCAAAAAACTTCGGGTGCGGTCACCAGCGCTGAACGACGGGTGAAAGGTCAAGGCGTGTTTGATGCTTTCGTTTTTTATGACTTGTTCCTCCAGGCCGAAATTGGCCTCGACTTCCTCCACAAGTTTGAACTTTTCATTCGCTCCTAATACCATGTTGACGCCCGGGATTTTGGCAATCTCTTCAGGTTTTAGTTGGGCATAACACCCCACGATGGCCACGTATCCGTTGGGATTAATTTCCTTGGCTTTTCGGACGAGTTGCTTGCATTTTTTATCAGCATTTTCGGTAACGGAACAAGTATTAATAACAAATACGTCGGGTGCGTCTTCGAAGTCCACGCGAGCGTAACCGGCCTCTTCAAAGCTTCTAGCTAAGGTGGAAGATTCAGAAAAATTCAATTTGCACCCGAGGGTGTAAACCGCTACTTTTCGTTGAAATTGCATGTGCAAAAATACGCTAAAATCCTTGATTTTACGAAAGGCTGCGCGTTCCTTTTATTGCTAATTTTGTGAAAAATACACCCATGAGAGTTTTTAATAATGTGCTCGAGACCATAGGCAATACCCCGCTGATTAAAATCAACCAGTTGGCCAAAGATGTTCCAGCATTGGTCTTGGCAAAAGTGGAAACCACCAATCCTGGAAATTCGGTCAAGGATCGAATGGCCGTTAAAATGGTCGAAGATGCGGAAAAAGCAGGATTGATCAAACCCGGAGGAACGGTCATTGAAGGTACTTCTGGTAACACCGGAATGGGATTAGCCCTCGCATGCATCATCAAAGGATATAAACTCATTTGTGTGCTGAACGATAAGCAATCGAAGGAAAAAATGGACATCCTACGTGCAGTTGGCGCCGAGGTCGTGGTTTGCCCAACGGCCGTCGAACCGACCGATCCACGTTCATACTATTCCGTTTCTCGAAGGCTCGCCACCGAGATTCCTAATTCTTGGTATGTTAACCAGTACGATAATTTATCGAATCGTACGGCACATTACGAACAAACTGGACCAGAAATTTGGGAACAAACCGAAGGAAAAATCACGCATTTTGTAGTGGGTGTTGGCACAGGAGGAACAATTTCTGGTGTGGGTAAATACTTGAAAGAAAAAAATCCCAACATCAAGATTTGGGGAATTGACACCTACGGTTCGGTGTTCAAGAAATATAAAGAAACCGGAATATTTGACGAGAACGAAATCTATCCGTACATCACCGAAGGAATCGGGGAAGATATCTTGCCGGCGAATGTCGATTTTGACGTGATCGATTTGTTTGAAAAAGTCACCGACAAAGATGCAGCGGTTTACACCCGTAAATTGGCACGCGAAGAAGGTATTTTCGTTGGGAATTCCGCAGGAGCTGCGATTAAAGGGGTTCTTCAATTGAGCGGACAACTCACCAAAGACGACGTGGTGGTTGTACTTTTTCACGACCACGGCAGCCGCTATGTGGGGAAGATTTTCAACGACGAGTGGATGCGCGAGAGGGGCTTTTTGGAAGAAAAAGTGTTGACGGCAGGTGAATTGGTCGCCAAGCACAAGGATAAGCCTTTGGTTACGGTCTATGCGGAGGAATTGGTTTCACATGCCATTGCTAAAATGCGCACCTATGGAATTTCACAGATACCCGTAATGAAAGACGGTAAAATCGTGGGTTCGGTGAACGATAGCCACGTGTATCAATTGTTGGTGGATCAACCTGCGTTGCGCGATGCTTCCATTTCATCGGTGATGGGGGTTCCCTTCCCGGTAGTGCAAGCCCAAACTTCTTTGGAGGATCTTTGCAAGTTGATTAACAAAGACACTCCGGCAGTGTTGGTGGAACTCGAAGGAGGAAAATCACACATTGTAACGCGTTACGACATCATTTCGGCCATGGCCTGATGAAAACGTTCAGGGATCAAATGGGACGTGAAGTTTCGGTAACGAGCTTACCCCAACGCATTGTTTCCCTCGTACCATCGATTACCGAATACCTTTTCGCGCTCGGTCTAGAGGAGCGTGTCGTTGGTATTACGAAGTTTTGCATCTATCCGGAAGCGTGGTTTCAGTCGAAACCGAGGGTAGGGGGCACCAAAACTCCTGATTTTGCGAAAATCCAAAATTTAGTTCCTGATTTAATTATTGGAAATAAAGAAGAGAACCGCTTAGAGGATATAGAGGCTTTGAGGCGTCTTGCCCCCGTCTGGATGAGCGATGTGAATTCCATCGAGGACATGTACGATTTTTTAGCGAGTGTTGCCGATATCGTAGGCTGTCGAGAAAAAGGAGCTGAAATTATCGAACAATGGAAAGGCTATTTCAAGGAGTACAGCAACCAAGGAGCTGGTAAAAGAGCGCTGTATGTGATATGGAAAGACCCCGTCATGGTGGTGGGAAAAGAAACCTACATTGATGCCTACATGGAGGCGGTAGGGTATCAAAATTGCGTTCTTGAACCGCGGTACCCCATGCTGGATACCTTGGAAAACTGCCAGCCGGAAGTGGTTTTGTTGAGCACCGAACCTTATCCGTTCAAGGAGGCTGATTTTGCTTATTTTCAAAGGATCTTTCCCGAGGCTGAAATCGCTTTGGTTTCCGGCGAAGAATTTTCATGGTATGGCGTACGAAACATCCTCTGATATACCGGTGCTATTTTATGACGGCGATTGTCCTTTGTGCAACCGCGTGGTGCGATTTATTCTAGACCAAGAGCGAGCCCCAGTTCTTCATTTTTCAGCACAGCAGCATCAAGCTACCTTGGACTGGTTAGCGCAACATCCTGAATATGCAATGAACGAAGACACGGTGTATTATTACAACGGAAAAAATCTCTATGCTCGTTCAAGTGCTGTTCTGCGATTAATCCCGACTTTAAAATGGTATTGGGGATTTTTATATGTGGGATGGTTCGTACCTAAAATGCTGCGCGATGCATTGTACGATTTCGTGGCAAAACGGCGCAAGAAATTTGGGGGAGAATGTCTTTTTGATCCACGGTTAAAAGGCCGTGTTTTACAATCCTAATTTCCGTTCAATGCCGTCGATGAAGGCATGAATTACTTTAATGTGAATCTCTTGTGCGCGGTCGGCGTAGTCGCTGTGTGGTGCACGAATCTCAAGATCCGCCAAGGAGGCCAATTGACCGCCATCTTTTCCTGTGAGCACAATGGTCTTCATTCCTTGGTCTTTGGCTGCGGCCACGGCATGGATTACGTTTTTTGAGTTCCCCGAAGTGGAAATCCCAAGCAGCACATCACCCGAGTTACCTAAGCCTTCCACAAAACGCGAAAACACGAAGTCGTAGCCATAATCGTTGGCCACACAGCTCAAATGGGAAGGGTCTGAGATGGAAATCGCGGCGAGCGCTTTACGGTTGTTTCGATAACGTCCGCTGAGTTCTTCCGCGAAATGCATTGCGTCGCACATGGAACCTCCATTGCCGCAAGAAATAATCTTACCGCCGCCTTGAATAGCTTGGGCCATCCACTCGATGGCCTGTTCGATTTTTGTGAAATTATCTTCCGTCTGAAATTGCTTTAGTACGGATTCGGCTTCTTGGAAATGCTTGGCAATTGAGGACGTTGACATGAAGTTTTTTTCAAATGTAATAAATATTAGGATGTTGGGATGTTTGGATTTGAGTATGTTAGGACTATATGATTTTAGGACGATGGGTTACAAGTGACTGGAAAGCGGCCCTTCGATACGTCCTTCGGACTACTCAGGGACCGCATTTTCCTAACGTCTTTCCGTCTTAATATCCAACTTTCCTTACCTTTGAGCATGCGTTCTTATCACAACAAAGTCGTTTGGATTACCGGAGCCTCCTCCGGAATTGGAGCGGCAATGGCTCGGGAATTTGCGAACCAAGGCGCAATTTTGGTGCTTGCAGCGCGCAATGTGGAGAAATTGAACACTTTAAAGGCTTCCTTGCCAAATGCAGAAATCCATCGGGTGGTTTCGTTGGATTTAACCGATTTGAGTGATGTGGATAGGCACGTTGATTCGGTCATCGAACAAATGGGTAGGGTAGACGTACTCGTGAACAATGGCGGCATAAGCCAACGTTCCTTGGTGGGCGAAACCCCGATCGCGGTGGACCGAAAAATCATGGAGGTTAATTTCTTTGGGGCTGTGGGCTTAACCAAGGCCTTGCTTCCAGCGCTTCGTACCTCAAAAGGTCAAATCGTTGTCATTAGCAGCATTTCGGGGAAATTCGGGTTCTTTTTGCGTTCGGCCTATGCAGCTTCTAAACATGCCCTGCATGGGTTCTTTGAAAGTTTAGCCCTCGAAGAAGAAACGTATGGCATAACCGTGACTATGGTTTGTCCGGGGAAAATCAATACCCCAATTTCCATGAGTGCGCTCAATGCGCAGGGCCAGCAACACAACGCCATGGACCACAATCAAGAAACCGGAATGCCGGCGGAAGAATGCGCTCGCCAAATTATACGGGCGGCACGAAACAACAAACCGGAGGTGCTGATTGGGAATAAAGAGATTTTAGCGGTGTATTTGAAACGATTCGTTCCGAGCATCTTTCGAAAAATCATTAAAAAACAAAAGGCTACGTAGATAATATTGCGGTCAACATCCCCGTCTCTATATCGTGTTTGCCCTCAAAAGAATGTACCTCAAATCCGAGGGTTTTATACCTTTCTTGGAGTTCGGCTGATGCTTCCCCTTGGTAATATTCATCCTGCGTTCCTAACACAAAATGCAAGGGTTTTTCAGTGGGAAAGCTGCCTGCATCGATATCGGGTGGGAAAACGGCTGCCCACAATATGAGCTGGTCGAAAGCGCTTGGATTTTGTTGATACCACCGAGCCGCAGTTGCTGCTCCTTGCGAAAATCCCAATAACGTTATTTTCTTTGGTGAATAGCTCTTTTGAAGTTCGCACAACAAGGCATTCAACCCTACAAGGTTATCTTGAATGTCCAGTTCTCGGGCTTCCTTGGTCATCCAACTGGCGCCCACCCTTCCGCTAGATCCCTGTAAGTAAAAGCGGTGAGGACCTTCGGGGGCAACCACTCGACCCTTGGATTGGAGACCTTGAAACTTTCGAAGGAAAAACTTGGCGAGTTGCCCGTATCCGTGCAAGACAATCAATAGGTGCTCGTGCTCGTGCTCCTGAATTTCATAACGGTAGGTTTTTTGCGCCTTGAAGTGCTTTTCCATGGTTCGAAAGTAATCATTAATTTTATGCGCATTGAAAAAGGTGTTCGCTTCATTCATGGTGTTGGTTTTTCTTCAAGTAATTCTTCTTGGACCCATGTTTCTATTACAGCAAAAGCGTTGGAAACGACATATGATGAAGGAAATTAAAAAGCACCCGGAGTCCATCGATGCGCAAGAAATGTTCTTTACCGATGCAGCATTTTCTAGGCTTTCATGGCATGAGGGTAAGAAGGAGTTTGTGCATCAAGGGGAGTATTACGACGTAATCCACATTAAAACCGTTCTTGGAGGTACGGTGATTAAATGCGTTGAAGATACAGCGGAGTTAGAACTTGTTAACCGATACATACAGTCAGGAAAAGGTAAGCAGAATCCCTTTCAGCAACTCCTTAAATTGAGTTGGTTGAAAATTGTGATGGAACCTCAAGAACCAATGCTTAATACCGCAATTCTCGTTTCGCAAATTTACGAAAAACACCTTTTTAACTACGAGTTTTCCGTTCAAGAAACAACGATAACCACCTTATCTCCACCCCCAAATTTCTGCTAATTACCGCTAATCAACTTAATCAGTATTAGTTTTAATTAAAAGAAATTAATCATGCAAAAATTATATTTTGCCCTTATGTTAGGGGCTTGGGCTATGGCCCGAAATGGGGCGTTATATGCCCAAAAATTGTATATCTACGACCAAAATACCAACCTTCCGCTGCAAGAGGCAGTGGTAAAGAGTTGCGATGGTCAAACTAGGTTAAACCAAACGGGCGCTGAGGGCTATGTT
>JBJOJZ010000097.1:0-16398 GCA_046046325.1 Bacteroidota bacterium | reverse complement strand
GCTTGTTATTGCAATGTTCATCCTCATCATGCAATTTTTTTGGGTGTACATTGACGACTTGATGGGAAAAGGGTTGAGCGTATGGATTATTTTAGAGCTGCTGTTCTACGTTTCTGCGAGTTTAATTCCATTAGCCCTTCCCTTATCGATTTTACTTTCCTCACTGATGACCTTTGGAAATTTTGCAGAAAACAACGAATTAACAGCCCTTAAATCAAGCGGTTTCTCTTTGATTCGCATTATGCGACCTTTGACCGTTATTGTCCTGATCATTGCCTTATCTACCTTCTACTTCTATAATTACATTATTCCTGTAGCTAACTTGAAATGGCACTCCTTGATCTATGACATTCAAAACACAAAACTGAGCAATTTGATTACACCGGGGGTCTACACCAGCGAAATTGACGGTTATACCCTCAAAGTCCACAAGGATAAATCGGGCAATTACACGGATATCACCATCCATGACCATACCGACCCGAAAGCCCTAAAAACGGTAAAAGCTCAAAAAGCCAACATTTATCGATCGGAAAATGGCAACCATTTATTTTTTGATTTGAGCCATGGTACAATATTCGAAGAAACTGATTTAGACAATCCCGAATTCCCTGATGGAGCTGTTAGCCCGTCAAGCGAACATCCAGACAGAATATCAACGTTTCAGAGGGCGACGTACCGTTTAAACGTTACAGGTATTAGCCTTAAACGATCCGATGAAGATATTTTTCAAGATAAATACGAGATGTTAAACGTTTTTCAAATTGGTCGGGCAACCGACTCCTTAAAAAAACGAAGATCCTTCATTTCGCAACAATTTATTAATAGTATTATGGGCAGTTTTCCAACGTTTCAGGCCATTAAACCTGAAAATTCAAAAAAATACCGTGTGCATGACCCCATGTTGGTGAATCAGTCTAAAACCTGTGTTCCTGTTGAATTATTAACATCCATGGAAAAGAAAGCACTAAAACAAGAGGTGGTCACAAAACTTTATCAAATCAATGAGAATATTCGAAATCATGATAATTTCATCGTTTCGATGGACCACGAAAATGCACAATTTTGGATCGAGTTTCACCGTAAATTTTCACTTACTTTTACAATTTTAGTCTTGTTTTTTGTTGGCGCTCCTTTGGGAGCGGTGGTACGCAAAGGAGGATTTGGCGCTCCAGTCGTCATTGCAGCTTTGCTTTTTATGGTGTATTTCATCGTTTACAGCATCGGTGATAACCTCGCGGATACTTATGTGGTACCGCCTTGGCTCGGAATGTGGATGCCCGGTATGTTTTTTACTCCCTTAGCGATTTTAGTTACATACATGGCCAACAACGATCGTAAAGTTGTTTTACCCAAATGGCCGAAGCCGCATTTTAGCAAAAAGGCATGAAGAAAATCCTATACATCAGCCATAAACCCATTTTGCCAATCAAAGATGGTGGTACGCAAGCCATGGCCTTATTTTTCGATGCCTTATCTCGGTGTAAAAATGTTGAAATTATCTATGTCCCGATTGTAACACCCAAACATGCCAAGGTTGAGCTTCCGATTACTACCCAATTAGTTCAAACCATTCCTTTGAAAATCTCGAATACAAAAGTGCTGTACCGGTTGCGAAGAATCCTAAGCAACATTCCACTCAACGTGCTTCGCTACTTGGATGGCTCAAGTGAACAAATGATGCATGAAATAATCGTTCAAAAGAGTATTGATACGATTATTTGCGATGGGTTTTATGCAATGTGTCTTCTTAACGATGAACATTTCAAACAACTCCAAGTTATCTACCGATCTCATAATTTGGAAACCAACTATTGGAAACAACGTGGTGAATTTGACGCATGGTGGAAAAGACCATTATTCCGCTGGATTGCTCGAAAAATGGAACCGTTTGAAGAAGCAAAAGTAGGATTAGCAGGTCAAGTTCTAAGCATATCAGTGGACGAGATATTCCAATTAAAAAAATGGAATCCAAATACCCAACTGTTCCTACCACATATATCACCCAATTCACCGAACCAAGAAACCTTCACTGGTAAAAATTCCATCGGTTTTATTGGTGATATGGAATGGGTTCCGAATGAGAGGGCCATGAAACGTTTTATTGCAACGTTGTGGCCTATTTTTCACCAGCAATTCCCTCATGTAAAACTGTGTTTAGCTGGGAAAGGATCGGAAAAATTTACATGTCATTCAAGGTCTATCGAAGGCTTAGGATTTGTAGATGATTTAAGCGAATTCATTCATCGACAACGCTTTCTGATCAACCCCATTTTGGAAGGAACGGGTTTTAACATGAAATTGCTGGACGCGTTAAAGTATCAAACACCCTTAATTTCGTACCAATCAAGGTTGAGCGGTTTAACCGATATTCCCGGTTTATTATCCTCGATCGATGATCAAGAATTTATCCAACATATGGAACGAATGACCCTACAGGATTCAGAAACACAGCGAATTGTCGTTGAGATTCAGCAGGACACCCAAAAGCACTTCAACTTGAAAGATAGAGTTAATCAACTTGAAACCGTATTACATGGAGTCTAAGCCAAAGCTTATATTCATGACCTCTCGATTTCCATATCCGTTGGAAAAAGGCGACAAACTTCGTGCTTATTACCTGATTAAAGGCTTGAGTAAGCACTACGAAATCCATTTGATTTCGCTGACCGATGAACCCATTCTTGAACCTTGGAAAAACGAATTACGTCCTTACACCGAAGCTATTCATATTTTTACCTTACAGCGTTGGAGAATCTTCTTTCGTCTCGCCATAAACGTTGCGCAACATCTTCCATTTCAATTGGCTTATTTCACGGATTTCTTCAAAAAGCGCAGCGTTTCCAAAATCTTACAGGTGGTAAAACCTGACCATATTTTTTGTCAAATGATTCGTCCAGCAGAATATGTAAAACATTACCATCATTGCCGAAAAACCTTGGATTATATGGACATCCTTTCCATCGGAATGGAGCGTAGAAAAATGCAACTGAAAGGGATTCGACGGTGGATTTTCTCGACAGAGGCGCAACGTCTTAAAGAATACGAACAACGAATTTTCAATTATTTTGAATTTCATTTGATGATCAGTCAGCAAGATGCTGATGGAATGCCTCACCCTCAAAGAAATGCGATGCGGGTAATTCCAAATGGCATTTGTACTCAAACCTTCCATCCAATCAAGGATGTTGCTCCAGACCACGACTTGGTTTTTGTTGGCAATTTGTCATATGCCCCCAACATTGATGCAATTCATTGGTTGTGTGAAAAGGTACTTCGCAAGCGTAAAGACCTAAAATTGCTTATCGCAGGAGCGAATCTTGGCCATAAATTGAGTGCGTATTGTCAAGGATTTGAAAATGTTACGATGTTGGGATGGCAAGACAACATTCAGCAGGTTTATGCTCGAGGAAGCGTATTTGTTGCTCCAATGCAAATTGGTACTGGTCTGCAGAACAAGGTTTTAGAAGCCCTTTCGATGGAACTCCCTTGCATCGTTTCGAGCCTTGCCGCTTCCGCCATTCCCAACAGTCCGCTGATTGTAGCCAATGAACCAGAGGAGTTCATAAATGCCATTGACCGCTTGTTGAGCCTCCCGAAGGAAGCCACTTTACTTGGCGAAAAAGGCAGGAAATTTGTCGAAGAGCACTATTCATGGGAAACTTCCACGAATTGCATTTACGACCTTATTCGCCAGCATTAAACCGTTTAAAGTGTTCGAATTTATCTTTGATGTAAGTTATCAGCTCCATTTCAGAGGCCGTTTTCAGAAAGTCGGGATCTAAGTTTAGAAAGAGCAAAAATTCATCAAACTCCGACTCTTTAAGGTCAATGATCTCATAAGCTACATAGAGCCTCAACAGTTCTTGAACAACTTTTCGTTGGTTATCTTTGTAGACCTGTTCCGCTATCCAGCGCTTGTTTTGTTCTTTTTTCGAAAATGCTTGATAAAGAGCTGTAATGGGGCTTTCTAATATATTAACTCCAGAAACCAACCTCGTTTCTCTCAAAGCGAGTGCCGCACGTTCCTCCTTAATTTGTTCCAAGGTTTTCAAGGGTTTAACTATAACCTCGACCATTTCTTGAGGTAAGCGATCGATGAAAGCCAAAATCTGGCATTGACAATTGGAATCACCAAGGACGACAAACTCGTAAATCGGGTATTGTTTAACCGAAAGCGCTATGGTGTCATTCGGAAGCGCATACCCGCTGAACCTACCATCGGGCAAGCCAAACGTGGCTTTACCTGTAGTTCGATTGACCACTAATAGATTGTAAAAAGATTGAGGTCGAAGAGTGTCCTCTACCCTACCTTTGAAATAAACATGATCGCATTGTCCATTTACGGAAACGCAACAACCAATAAAGCAAACGAGCAACCAATTAAAGCGACGCAAAATACCAATTCAAATCCAACGTAAATAATAAAAATAAGGGCAAAACGATCCCTGATAACCAAACGATAATAACCAACGCTTTGCCCCAATTACCCAAATCTTTCTTCATGGGTGGAATGAGCAATTCATCCACCAATCTCACCATCAGTTGCTCGTTATCATCGGTTAAATTATGGGCATACTGAGCGGCAGTAGGACGGAATTCGATCAAGGTCTCTTTTATCAGGTGGTAGTCTCGGTTGCTCAGTTGAGCATACGTAACATGATAATTGACGTCGAGCTCCATGAGACTTTGGCGAATCTTATAATTTACTTGCATGGTCCTAACCCGAAACCCCATCAAGAAGCCAAAGGCAATGACCAACCAATCGTTCAATGCGAAACCTATTGCGATCAGGATTAACGAGGAAATAAGGGAAAAAACAAGACCATACCAATCTTGTTGTTTAATCAACAAAACCTTAAGGACTTGACCACCGTCCAAGGGATCGAGTGGTAAAAGATTTACCGCATTTACGAAAAGAAAAATAAACGAAACAAGCACTAACCAATTCCACTGAAAATAAACGCTGAATACCAGGCCTACCGCTCCCAAAAATATTCCCGGAATCGGTCCACTCAGAGCGACCAAAATGCTTTCCCTTTGTGAAAACACCTGCTTTGACCCTTGAACAAATGCGCCCATCATGGGAATGAAAAGCATCTTGACATTTTCATATTGAAAACGTTTCATGAAGAAATAATGGCCAAATTCATGCACCAAAAGTACTACAACCAAGGAGAAGACAAAATCTGCTCTTTCACGGTAAAAACTCAAGAAAACAGCAATAAATAACACTATGGTAAAAACCGTTAGCGCCCAATTGCTTTTTTCCTCCGGTTTAACCAGTACAGGTTTTTCAGGGTACAATTGAAATTCTGACACCGATTACCGCATGTTTTTCATTTGCCCCATCAATCCCGCCATTGCACGTGGATTGCTCATCATTTTCATCATTTTACGCATTTCCTCGAATTGCTTGATAAGCTTATTAACTTCGGCAACGGAGGTACCACTGCCTTGAGCAATACGGTTTTTTCGAGAGGTATTTAAGATAGCAGGAGTAGAACGTTCCTTGGGGGTCATTGAACGAATTATTGCCTCCACTCCTTTAAATGCGTCATCAGGAATATCTGTGTCTTTCATGGCCTTAGACATGCCAGGAATCATTCCCATTAAATCTTTGACGTTCCCCATTTTCTTAATCTGTTCCAACTGTGACAAGAAATCGTTGAAGTCAAACTGATCCTTCATGATGCGCTTTTGAAGCTTCTTCGCTTGCTCTTCATCAAACTGTTCTTGAGCACGTTCTACCAAAGAAACGACATCCCCCATCCCTAGAATTCGATCGGCCATTCTGGAAGGATAGAAAACATCCAAGGCATCCATTTTCTCACCGGTACCTACGAATTTAATGGGCTTATTTACCACGGACTTGATGGATAAAGCGGCTCCCCCTCGAGTATCACCGTCGAGTTTCGTCAAGACCACACCATCAAAATTGATTCGATCGTTAAATGCTTTAGCGGTATTTACGGCATCTTGTCCGGTCATGGAATCGACCACAAACAACGTTTCTGAGGGTTGAATCGCCTCTTTAACCGCCGCAATTTCCTGCATCATCGCCTCATCGACGGCCAAGCGTCCAGCCGTATCAATTAATACCACTTGAAAGCCGTTGCTGCGGGCATGTTGAACCGCTTTGCGTGAAATTTCCACAGGATTTTTTTCTTCCCGGTCCGAAAACACCTCAATGGAAAGCTGATCACCAAGAACATGCAACTGATCAATCGCCGCCGGACGGTAAACATCGCAGGCAACAAGCAGCACTTTTTTTCCTTTTTTATTTTTGAGATATCCTCCAAGTTTACCGGTAAAGGTAGTTTTACCCGAACCTTGCAAACCGGACATTAACACAACGCTGGGTGAACCTTTGAGGTTGATTTCGACTTCGTTTCCGCCCATTAATTCAACCAATTCTTCGTGGCAAATCTTCACCATCAATTGGCCCGGAGAAACCGCTTTTAGCACGTCACGTCCTAGAGCTTTTTCTTTGACTTTCGTCGTAAATTCTTTGGCCGTGGAAAAATTAACGTCAGCATCCAAAAGGGCGCGTCGTACTTCTTTCAGCG
The DNA here is from genome assembly GCA_046046325.1 of Bacteroidota bacterium. Taxonomy (GTDB): domain Bacteria; phylum Bacteroidota; class Bacteroidia; order Flavobacteriales_D; family Crocinitomicaceae; genus UBA952. Next base: position 9,829 of record JBJOJZ010000097.1, on the reverse strand, counting down.
TTTCCGCCACATTGATTTCTGTAATTTGACCTTGACCTTTGAGCACTCTGAAGGCGCGCTCTATTTTTGAACTTAAATTTTCAAACATGGAATAAAACTGTTTAGCCTACAAATTTACGTAATTACAAGGGAATAATCGTGGCCGTTAGTGTTTTTCCTTCATGGCTAATTTCGAATATTTACGTCCATAGGCAGCATAAATCACGAGACCAATGACCAACCATATAGAGAAGAAAAACCAATTTTCTGCTTTAATTTCACTCATCATGTACAAACAGGATAACAGTCCCAATAAAGGAATGGTTGATAAATTCTTTAAATGCGTCATTACCGCAATGAAAAGGGTAAAAAGAATAAAAATCCATGTCGGAATTTTGTCGAGAAAATGCCGCCATCCATATCGGTAAAAATGGGACTTAGGCAGTTTTAAAATTTTTAAATCTTCTACCAATCTTTCTGTTCCTTGTGCGACGTAAAAGTCATTTATGTTCGATGCATATTTACGAAAGGCGACTCCATCCTTCAATATTAAATGGTTTTTCAAACATAAAATTTCATTGGGATTCAATCCTTGTACGATTTCATCCCTGCTTTTCAGTTCTTCTTTATTGGAAATAAAATCAAGTGCTTCTTGTTTATAATTGGTAAAAATAATTACCAAAGCACCTACGATTAAAAAAGGTAATACGTACTTGCCGTTCAGGTATGGAGTCTTGAATTTACCTCGAGGGATGTCGGTTCTGTTTTGCAACATTAAAACCCCACCACATACTAAAACAAAGGCAAACAAGGTTCCAATACTGCATAAATCGGTAACCATGGTCAAATTCATAAACAGAGCGGGAATAGCCACTACAAATCCAACAACAATGGTTGCGAAGGACGGGGTTTTATACTTAGGATGCAGTTTTGAAAAACGTTTCGGTAGAAGCCCGTCCCGGCTCATACTCATCCAAATACGGGGCTGTCCCATTTGAAATACCAATAGCACCGAGGCCATTGCTACCACTGCGCTTATCGAAATAATGCCACTCAATTGCGTAAGGTTAATCTGTTTAAATACAAAAGAAAGCGGCTCACCAACCCGAAGAGTTTTATACGAAACGATTCCTGTCAATACCAAAGCAATAGCTATGTATAAAATGGTACATACAATAATAGCCCACATCATTCCACGCGGCAAATCCCTTTGCGGATTTTCACATTCCTCTGCAGTGGTAGAAATGGCATCAAAACCAATGTAAGCAAAGAAAACAGCAGATACACCTTTTAAAATTCCACCTATTCCATTGGGGGCAAAAGGAGACCAGTTGGTGGGGTCAATGTAAAAAATGCCAACGCCAAGGACGAGGAGAATTACCGCCAATTTAATGATGACCATCGCATTGGAGGCATTTCGGCTTTCTTTGATACCTCGGTAAACCAAGGCTGTAATAGCTACAATGATGAACAAAGCGGGTAAATCAAGAATCAAATGGAAACCTCCTAGCGTTGGGCTGTTTTGATAGGCCTCATAGGCCAATAATGTCGCCTGATCTAGTTCTTTTAAGGTTTTTCCCGATTCCAACAATGTTAGCGCATCCGCATGCCCATTGAGGGCAGAAAGGTAATCCATCTGAGCCCACAAAGGAATGTGAATTCCTTTAATTCCTAATGCGTTGATATGGATATGACTAAGCATGTCCGTAAAATAATCCGACCATGAAATAGCAACGGTAATGTTTCCTATGGCATACTCCATAATCAATGCCCAACCAATGATCCAAGCCACTATTTCGCCAAAAGACACGTAAGAATAGGTATATGCACTTCCAGAGGCAGGAACAATCGAAGCAAACTCCGCATAAGCGAAAGCGGCAAACCCACAGGCAACAGCCGTGAATAAAAAAAGAAAAATAACCGCAGGACCTGCTTGATAACTCGCTTCTCCGATGGTACTAAATATTCCTGCACCAATGATAGCAGCGATACCAAAAGCAGTTAAGTCCCTGACTTTTAGGTGTTTTTTCAGTCCATCATGACCTTCACCGCTGGACGACTCTTTCATTTGGGCAAGTATGTCCGCTACTTGTTTTCTTCTAAATAAACTCCTCACGCTCGTTTTAATTTTTCCCTAAAATAGAAATAAATTTTCGAGGAAACCTTTTTGATATTGAACTGTTACCTTTGTAGTATGTCCAAATCCATCGAAATCAAGGGCGCTCGAGCGAATAATCTGCAAGGAATCGATGTTCAAATTCCGCATGGTCAAATCACCGTTATAACTGGCGTTTCTGGTTCTGGTAAATCCTCCTTAGCTTTTACGACGCTGTTTGCAGAAGGACAACGACGGTTCATTGAAAGCATGTCTTCCTATGTTCGACAGTTTCTCGGCAAATTGGATAAACCTCAGGTGGAGTATATAAAAGGCCTTTCTCCCACCATCGCAATTGAACAGAAGGTCATATCTGGCAACCCAAGGTCAACAGTTGGCACTACCACCGAAATTTACGATTACCTCAAATTATTAATGGCCCGCGAAGGCAAAACCATTAGCCCAATTTCAGGATTGGAAGTCACCAAAGACACCCCTTCCGGTGTGGTGAAACAGCTGCAGGACCGCGCGATTTCGTTTCCTTTTGCCATCTTATACCCAGCTCAAACTCAGGGTTCTGAAAACCTAAAAAAAACTTTTTTATCTGCTGAAAAAGAGGGCTTTATTCGAATTTACTTCAATCATAAAATCGTTTTGGTTCATGAAATTGAAGATTGGAATTTAGAGCATCCATACCACGTCGTGGACCGTTTTAAATCCATGCCAACCACAGAAGAAGAAACCTCTCGTTTACTGGATTCAATCAATACAGCTTTCAACCGAAGCAACGGAACTTGCACTCTATTAAACTTAGACTCGCACGATATGTGGCAATTCAACCACCGTTTTGAGCGAGACGGCATGGCTTTCGAAGAACCAAGTGCTTCATTTTTCGCCTTTAACAATCCTTACGGAGCATGCAAAACGTGCGAGGGATTCGGTTCCGTCTTGGGAATCGACCCCAACTTGGTATTCCCCAATCCCAATTTATCGGTTTACGAAGGGGCGATTCATCCTTGGCGGGGAGAAACGATGGGTGAATACCTCCAACAATTTTTACTGAATGCCCATCGCATCGATTTTCCAGTGCACACTCCTTTTCGTGATTTATCCGAGGCGCAAAAAGATATTCTTTGGAAAGGAAATGCTTATTTTGACGGGTTAAATGCATTTTTCAAACACGTTGAAAGTCAAACCTACAAGATTCAGTACCGAGTTATGCTCTCGAGGTACCGTGGAAAAACCTCATGCCCGGATTGCCATGGGACACGGCTAAGGAAAGACGCTGGTTATGTGAAATTTCAAGGTAAATCGCTCCAAGAATTAGTGCTTATGCCTGTAAAAGAGTTGCGCGCTTTTTTCGCAAATTGCCTCATCGATATTCCCCAAAACAAAGTTTTATCGCGGCTTTTACCCGAAATAAAACAACGTTTAGATTTTCTTTGCGATGTTGGTTTGGGCTATCTTACCTTGAACAGGGCAACCAATACGCTTTCAGGGGGAGAATCGCAACGCATCCATTTAGCCACATCATTAGGAAGTAGTTTAGTGGGTTCTACGTACATCCTAGACGAACCTTCGATTGGATTACACCCACGCGACACCGAAAATTTAATCAAGGTGCTTCAACAATTGAAAAACCTTGGAAACACCGTGGTAATTGTTGAACACGAATCGGCCATCATGGAGGCCGCTGATTGCATCATTGATATTGGACCTATGGCCGGAATCCATGGCGGGCTGGTAACCTTTTGTGGGAAACAATTAGATTTCGCAAACAGCACGTCGCTAACTGCACAGTACCTGCGAGGAGAAAAACGCATCCCTTTTCGCACAGCAACGAGACAATCGAACTATGCCGTTGTTATGGAAAATGCGACGATGCACAATCTTAAAAAGGTCAACATTCGGATTCCTTTACAACAGCTGGTATGCATCAGTGGAGTTTCCGGTTCAGGAAAATCGACGCTCATGAAAGCGCTTTTTTTTCCTGGACTTCGCCAAGTAATGGAAGATGCCGACAATGCCTTGTATAAAGGATGTATCTTTTCGGGGGACATTGGAAAAATTCAAGAAATCGAGCTTATCGATCAAAATCCTATTGGCAAAAGCAGTCGAAGTAATCCAATTACGTATTTAAAAGCCTTTGATGAAATAAGGGATTTGTTTTCCAGAACCCCCTTAGCAACCCGAAGAAACTATAAACCGGGATTTTTCAGTTTTAATGTCGATGGAGGACGCTGTGAAACTTGTCTAGGAGAAGGAGTTATTACAGTTAGCATGCAATTTATGGCCGATGTGCAATTGACCTGTGAGGCCTGCAAAGGAACGCGTTATAAAGACGAGGCGCTCGAAGTAATGTACCATGGAAAGAACATTGCTGATTTGTTGAACATGGACCTGCAAACTTTACACGGCTTCTTCGATGCTATCGGAGAAAAAAAGGAGCGTTCTATTGCCCGAACCATTGCTCCTCTATTGCAAGTAGGCTTGGGATATCTTAAAGCGGGACAATCTTCGTCAACCCTGAGCGGCGGAGAGGCACAACGTATTAAACTGGCCTATTTTCTCTCGAAAGGTTCGCAACAGAGACCTACCCTATTTTTATTTGATGAACCAACCACAGGATTGCATTTTTACGATATTGAGCAATTGCTAATTGCCTTGTACGGACTTTTGGATTTAGGGCATTCGGTTGTAATAATTGAACACAATTTGGATGTCATCGCGCGTGCGGACTTTGTCATCGATCTTGGACCGGAAGGCGGAGACATGGGCGGGCAGGTGGTTTTTGAAGGAAGTCCTGAAGCCCTGTCACATATTTCTGGTAACTACACCGGAGAGGCACTGCGCAAAATGGGCCAACTTAATCCAATTTAAGGAGGATACTATGTTACTACGATGTAGTGTTACTGAAAAATAGTAGTCAAAATAACTTGATGAAAATGCTCAAAAATTAATTGGAAACAAATGTTACTTTACCCAATTAACCTATAGTTTATTGCAATTTTCGCAATCAATTGAAATTACCCCTAAGTTTCGAATAACCGTTTACCATTCTTGAAAACAGAAAAGCTAATAAACTCAAGGAGCCGACAATTAAAGTCAATATTCTTGCAATCGTTTCATAATCAATCTATTTTTTTTTCTATTTTTGAAACGCTAACATCGGGGAGGTCGAAAACCGAAAAGAGTAGACAAATTTAAAAACCTAATTATTATGTCAGAAGTAGAAAAACCAGCACAATCCAAAATGACCATGATTTTAATCTGTCTTTTTGCAGGAAATCTTGGAATTCATCGTTATTTAATGGGGTATTCTAACTGGTGGTTGCAATTAATTACCTTGGGGGGTTGTGGAATTTGGTCATTGATTGATTTGATTCAAATCGCAACAGGATCGATGAAAATGGCGGATGGACGAGATCTAGCCGCTTAACATTTTTACATTTTTGATGAAAGGGAAGATGCGTCTTCCCTTTTTTTTCGACCCCATGAATCGAACCTTTCTTTTGACATATTTAAAACTTCGATGGCCCTTCGCTTTGGTGGTAGCCTACATGATTTTTTCCATGATACTTCGTGCAACAACCACGATTGACATTTGCATTCCATGTTTATGGGAAACTTGTTTTGGTTTCCATTGTCCGGGATGCGGCTTAACAAGGGCTACCATAGCCATCATGCAACTTGACTTTACAAAGGCCTATGAATGCAATCCGATAGTTTATCTTGTACTTCCTGCAGGAGCTTTTTACACACTCCTTGATTACAGAAAAAACACCAAAAGCCTCAACAAGGGTTGATTTTCGGTGACAATATCTTTGTCATTACGATTTATCGGAAGGATTTACATCCTTCATCAAATCGTTCCGCAACTGTGCACCGCCCATTCCCATAAAAGCTAGAATCAACAAAAGTGATCCAATACCGCTCAGCATACTTCCTGTTGAAAAGGATCTCGGCTCGAAACGCCAAACAATCTCATGTTTTCCTGCGGGCACTTCCATTCCTCGGAGCACATAATTCACTGAACAATACTTTGCTTCTTTTCCATCAATAGTACAAGTCCAACCTTCTGGATAGTAAATTTCACTGAATACCGCGAACCCTTTGTGCGCGCTATTCGAAACATATGTTATTTCTTTCGTTCCGTATTGCGTCATTTGAATGCGGTCCATTGAATCTGTAGCATAGTTATTACTCAGGGAAACTGCGTTAGCTTGAATGTCAATTATGGCTTGTCGCTTCGTGTTGAGTTTTCCCAAGCCTAACAACTCTTCATTGGCAGAACGCACTTGTTGAATTTCATTAACCCACCAAACGTTTCCATTAGCAAAGGGGTTTTCCAAAGGCAGATCACCTCTTTTCACCACCACATAACGGGTATTTAACATATTTAAAATCTGACAACTGTCGTTCAAACGACCACCACCTACCGAAATCGTATCAAACACCTCTTTCGCTTTATCTTGCGGAATATTTATCAACCTTGCATACTCTTGAAGTTTAGCCATTTTCAAAGCACTAATAGTTGCATTGGCCTTTTGCATTTCCGGTTGCATGTAAAAATCGACCATTTGTTGGTAACGTTTTACTTTAGCTCCATGGTATCCTCCTATCGATTTATGAAAGAAACTGGTTACCGTTTCGTTGAAGGGATTCTCGAATGTAAACACTCGATAATTGGAATGCAATTGAGTTACGGTAAACTGTGCCATTAAATTCAGGACCTCTTCCCCAGCGTCACCATAGGTTTTGGCTTCCATGAGTGCCGCTTTAGCACGGGTTACTTTATCTGAAAACTGGGGGATTTTAGCTCGTTCCTTTTCTAAAATAAATAAGTCCGCTTTTTCCGGTAAATAGGGTATCTGTCCATCGCTAACCGCCTCGTATTTTTCATAAACCCCACCTTCTTCATTGTTGTTCAGATATCGCTTGGCCACGCCAATTTCATCCACGGAAACCAACAGACCAAAACCCGCTACCCAAATCCATGGGTTTTTACGGTAAAACATGAACAAATAAAGTAGAGCCGCGCTAACAACAACCAACAACAATGACCTTAATGCATCCGCCTGATAGATGGCTTTTCGTACATTGATAAGCTCCCCTTTCATGCCCTCGATCATGGCAATTTGACTGGAATCTTTCATGTCTTTGGTGGCATCGCTGAATTGCTGCACCTCTTCGGTAGTGATGAACGTTCCTGAAACCGAAGGCACCGCGTATAATACTACCGCCAATAAAACAATACCACCTAAAACTCCGAAGCGGAATTTCTTTGATTCATGGACTCCGTCTCCGTTCCAAAGATGATTCAGAAGGAGCATTCCCATCAAGGGTACCATAACCTGAAGCACCACCAAGATCATTTTTGTATCGCGAAATTTATTGTACAAGGGGAAATGATCGATGAACCAAAAATTCAAGCCACCGGATTTCAAGGAAAGTAAAACGCAAAGAATAGCCAAAAATGCCGCTGGAAATCGCAGCCAATCTTTCAATAACAATAGGGAAGCAAAAAACAGAAAGAAACCTACGGCGCCGAGGTATATAGCTCCACCGCTGAACAACTGTCCTCCCCAATATTGATTAAACTGTCCAATTTGATCCGCATACGTGGGATCGTTAAGCGATGCCATGGCTTCTTCATTATTGGCAATATACCCACCGGATCCACCTTTGGCATTTGGGATGAATAAGGACAAGGCTTCACCTGGTCCAAAATTATACTCAAGAATATAGCTTCTATCCAATCCCGTTCGTGCTTTCGACTCTTTGGGCGTTCCTTTCGGCGCAACGGAAATATCGGAATCACCTCGGGTGGAATATTTAGCATATTCATAGGTTGTCATCAAATTACTTGCAGAGGGTAACAATGCAACGATTCCCCCAATCATTAAAGCGCCTGCAACTTTGGCCAGTTCAACGACTTTTTTTTCCACCAGCAATCGAATTCCTTCTGCAAGAGCCACAACGCCTAGCATGATTACAAGGTAATAGCTGATTTGAAAGTGGTTCGCACTTAAATTCAACGAAAAAAAGAAGGCAAATATGATGCTTCCCCACAACCATTTACCGCGGGTTGCCATGAGAAGACCACCTAAAGTTGGAGCCATAAAAGAAACTGCATTGACCTTGGTGAGGTGTCCCGCTCCAAGGTACAAAATATTGAAAGAGGCAAAACCGAAGGCCAAGGCCCCAACAATAGCAATCCAAGGTTTGATGCGCAAGCACATACCAAGAATGTAAAATCCGAGCATGGTCACGAATAAAATACCAACTGGAACCGGTAATCCAAGCCTCATGAATTCACCGATTTTAGCCATATAATTCGAACCGTGTTTCACACTGATTTGATACGCTGGCATTCCACTGAACATGCCATTGGTCCATAGTGCTTCTTCGCCGTTTATCGTGCGATAATCAGTGATTTCTTTCGCTGCCCCCTGGTATTGTTTTACATCGGATTGAATGAGCTGATTACCTTCCCAAACAGGTGAGAAATACACGCCCGCGAAAGCTAAAAAAACAGCAATCGCAATCACGTGAGGAATCATTGCTTTAACATTGAACTTCATAATCATAGGTTTTTATTGTGGGTTAGCAAAGCGCTGAACTTCTATTGCTGAGATTTCATCGCCGCATAAAATTACCAATCGTTCTAATACGTTCCGCAATTCGCGGATATTTCCTGTCCAATTAATCGTTTGAAGTGCTTTAATTGCCGCCGGACTCAATTTCTTAAGCGGTAATCCTTGCTCTTCACACACTTGCTTTAAAAAATGGGCCGAAAGCTCGGGAATATCGTCAATCCGATCGTTCAGCGCGGGAACAGCGATCGGGATTACGGCCAAACGATGGAAAAGGTCCTCTCTGAATTGACCGTTATTAATTGCCTCTCGTAAATTCTTGTTCGTAGCAGCAATGACCCTGCAATCAACCTTTATATCTTTTTCGCCTCCTACCCGCTGAATCACTTTCTCTTGCAATGCCCTTAGTACTTTCGATTGGGCATTGAGTGGCATATCTCCGATTTCATCTAAGAATAAAGTTCCCCCGGACGCCAACTCGAATTTGCCTTTTCTATCCTTAACAGCACTGGTAAACGCTCCTTTTTCATGGCCAAAAAGCTCACTTTCAACTAATTCCGATGGAATAGCGGCACAATTCACTTCAACGAACGGTGCCTTGTGACGCTGGGATTGCTCATGAAGGCTCCTTGCCACCAGTTCTTTTCCACTTCCATTGGGTCCTGTAATTAATACCCGTGCATCTGAAGGAGCGACTTTCCGAATCAGATCTTGAACTTCCAAAATACCAGTAGAACTGCCGACCATTGAACATCCAACAAACTTTTTAATACTCGACTTTAAGGCAGCATTGGATCTCAATAGAAGGCCTTTTTCGCTGACATGTTGGATGCTTACAAGAATACGGTTTAAGTTGAGCGGCTTTTCAATGAAATCGTAAGCCCCTAATCGCAAGGCTTTTACCGCCATTTCAATCGAACCATGGCCGGACATTACAATCGTTTCAACCGGAATTTCTTTTTCTTGTATGGCCTCAAGCAATGCTATACCATCCTTTTTAGGCATTTTTATGTCGCACAATAATACATCAAACGAAGATTGAAGCAAACGCGCTAAGGCTTCTTCCCCGTCTTCAGCCTCCTCAACATTATGGCCTTCCATTTCCAAAATTTCCCGGATGACCCTCCGAATAGAACGGTCGTCGTCAGTGATTAAAATT
>JBJOJZ010000021.1:0-3158 GCA_046046325.1 Bacteroidota bacterium | reverse complement strand
TCACCTCTACAAATCCATACTTTAATTCCAAGTCGACCATAGGTTGTATGTGCCTCAGCCACTGCGTAATCAATGTCTGCTCGGAATGTGTGAAGCGGGGTTCTTCCGTCCTTGTACATTTCAGAACGTGCCATTTCAGCTCCGTTCAAACGACCAGAAATTTTTATCTTAATTCCTTCCGCACCCAAACGCATCGTACCACCGATCGCCATTTTAATGGCACGTCTGAAAGAGATTCGAGCCTCAAGTTGACGGGCAACAGCATCCGCTACTAAACGGGCATCAAGTTCTGGACGCTTTACTTCGAAAATGTTTATTTGAATTTCTTTGCCGGTGAGTTTTTTCAACTCTTCTTTCAATTTATCCACTTCTTGACCACCTTTTCCAATAATAACTCCTGGACGTGCAGTGTTGATCGTAACGGTCACTAATTTGAAAGTTCGTTCAATGATGATTTTCGCAATGCTTGCTTTAACAAAACGAGCACTCAAGTACTTACGGATTTTATCGTCTTCAACGATTTTATCGCCATAATCTGTGCCTCCGTACCAGTTAGATTCCCAACCGTGAATGTACCCTAAGCGATTTCCAATTGGATTTGTTTTTTGTCCCATATTATTTAAGCATTTACACCATCAACGATGATAGTAACATTATTTGATCGTTTTCTTATTCTGTGAGCTCTACCTTGAGGGGCAGGTTGAATTCTTTTAAGCATGGAACCTCCGGAAACCTCAATGGATTTTACCACAAGACCGTGCTCGCTAACATCCTTTCCTTCGTTTTTCTGTTCCCAATTGGAAATGGCTGAACGCAATAGCTTTTCTAAACCAACCGATGCAAACTTCGCATTGTGGGTAAGGATATTCAAAGCTTTATTGACTTCAACACCACGGATTAAATCCGCAACCATTCGCATTTTACGAGGAGAAATTGTTGAATTGTTCAGCTTAGCGATAGCTATTTGCTTTTTTTCGCTTTTCAATTCCTCTGCTTTAACTCTTTTTCTAGCGCCCATGATTCTGTATAATTATCTTATCGTTTTTTATCTTTTTTGTTTCCACCATGACCACGAAACATTCGAGTTGGCGAAAATTCACCTAGCTTATGTCCCACCATGTTCTCAGTTACGAAAACCGGGATAAACTTGTGACCATTGTGCACAGCGAACGTTAGACCAACGAAATCCGGGGTGATTGTTGAAGCCCTAGACCAAGTCTTAATAACGGCTTTACTGTTAGAAGCCTGAGCATCATCTACACGTTTCATTAACTTGTAGTGCACAAAAGGCGGTTTTTTTAAGGAACGACTCATACTACGTTATTTTTTTCTTCTTTCAATAATAAACTTGTTCGAATACTTGGTTTTCGATCTGGTTTTGTATCCCTTGGCCGGCATACCGTTACGAGATCTTGGGTGTCCACCAGCATTACGGCCTTCACCACCACCCATTGGGTGATCTACTGGGTTCATAACAACACCTCGAACACGTGGACGTCGTCCTAACCAACGAGACCGTCCTGCTTTTCCTGAACGCTCGAGGTTATGCTCACCATTAGATACTACTCCTACCGTGGCTAAACAAGTTACCAAAATCATTCGAGTCTCTCCAGAAGGCATTTTTACCACTGCAAATTTTCCTTCACGAGCCGCCAACTGGCCATAAACACCTGCACCCCTTGCAACAGAACCGCCTTTACCAGGAACGAGCTCAATGTTGTGAATCATGGTACCCAATGGAACATCTGATAAAAACATGGCGTTACCAACGTTTGGAGTGGCCGTTTTACCCGAAACCACCGTATCCCCTACTTTCAACCCGTTTGGAGCAAGAATATAACTCTTAACACCATCGGCATAATATAACAAGGCAATATTTGCAGTTCGATTTGGATCGTATTCAATGGATTTTACCGTTGCAGGAATATCAAAACGATTTCGTTTGAAATCCACCATACGGTATTTTTGTTTGTGTCCTCCTCCGATGTAACGCATGGTCATACGTCCGTCGTTGTTTCGACCTCCAGACTTTGTTCCTCCTTTAACCAAGCTCTTTTCGGGCTTCGCTGCGGTGATTACTGACATGTCCAAGGCTACCTTGTGACGCTGTCCTGGAGTAGTTGGTTTAAACTTTCTTACGCTCATTGCTCAATTAATAGTTGTTAAACAAATCAATGGTTTCGCCCGTAGCGACAGACACAAGGGCTTTTTTCCATTGTTTGCTTCGCTGTTCAACAATTCCTTTATTGGTATATTTCTTCGAAGATTTTCCACCACCGAAATTCATGGTACGAACATCGGTAACGTGCACACTGTACGTTTTCTCGATGGCCTTTTTGATTTCAATCTTATTCGCCTTTCTGTCCACCTCAAACGTGAAAACGTTATTCCCTTCTGAAGCGAAAGTCGCTTTCTCGGTGATAAGTGGTTTGATAATTATTCCTTGCATGATCTTCGATTAATTAAGAATTTCTTCAATACGGCTCACCGCTGTTTGGGTTACCAAAACTTTTCTTGCATTCAATACATCGTAGGTGTTGAAAGAATCCGCAGTAACCACCTTAACTTTTTTCAAATTTCTAGATGCTAAGTACACAGAATCTGTTTTTTCGCCTAGTATCAACAAAATCTTTTGGTTGTTCAGGGAAAGTGCATTTACCAACCCAACAAATTCTTTTGTCTTAATAGCATCAAATTGAACGTCTTCTAATACCATCAAAGCATCTTGCTTAACTTGATAAGAGAAGGCTGATTTACGAGCCAATCTTTTCAATTTTACGTTTAACTTGAAATGGTAGTTTCGAGGCCTTGGACCAAAAATACGTCCACCGCCTACGCGTGTACCTGATTTAACACTTCCGGCACGAGCTCCACCCGTTCCTTTTTGTTTCTTCAATTTCTTTGTGGAACCAGAAACTTCATTACGCTCTTTTGACTTGTGTGTACCTTGACGACGGTTCGCCAAATGCTGTTTAACATCTAGATAGATCGCATGATTGTTCGGTTCGATTCCAAACACCTCATCGGATAGCGTCACTTTAGATGAAGCAACCTTACCGTTTGCATTGTATAAATTCGCCTCCATTACTTCTCAATTGTTACAAAAGAACCTTTCGCTCCGGGGATCGATCCTTTGATGATTATCATGTTTTTTTCTG
>JBJOJZ010000017.1:0-2962 GCA_046046325.1 Bacteroidota bacterium | reverse complement strand
TTATTTTAACTTTAAGACGGGTAAAGTCGTAAAATTAATGGAATGAATAGCCTAAGCCAAAGAGAACGTATCGTGTTATCCTTCATACTTTCGTTGGCGTTTTTTGTTTTTTTGTTCATGGCTTTACAAATAGCCTACTATGAAAGATACATTCCAGTTGAACCTTTTTTTAAACCTGAAGTCTCGGCCATCGAAGATCCTTTGGAAGTGAGTCCTCAGGATTTAACTATTCAATCGAGCCAATCCGATCTTAAGAACTTGAGCAGGAACATGGACGACTCGCGTCAATCCTCCGATAAAAACTACATGGAAAACAGTTCTTATGGCGATCCCAACGAACGAATTCGTCAATTCGAGCAACAGTTATTTGATGAGTCGGGAGGTCAAAAGGAACGAGAGAAAATTCTAAAAGAACATCAACAAAACCAGCAGAAAAATCCAGACCCCAATGCGAAAAACACTAAGGGTGATAAAAGCAACGGAGACAACAAACAATATAAAGGCGACGTTATGGTGGACTGGAAGTTGGACGGACGAACAGCTTACGAAAACAATAATTGGTGGGTAAGGAATCCCGGCTACACCTGCGGTTATGGCTCCTCGGGAAAGGTGGTGGTGAAAATTACCGTCGATCAGGGAGGAAAAGTGATTCACGCCATCTACGATGCTAGTGCGAGCTCTGGAGCCAATCCATGCATGATCGAGCAATCCGTTGAATATGCGAAAAAGTCCAAGTTCAATTTTAAGGACTCCCAAGGCCAACAGTCTGGTTTTATCATTTATCGATTCGTTTCGCAGTAATTTTTAATTTTTAATCATTTATTTTGATTATTTATTAAATTTGTTGAAATTTTGCGTTCATGAATATTGGGAATAATATTAAAATTCTTCGAAAGAGAAAAGGCAAGTCTCAAGAGGAAATGTCGTTAGAATTAGGGATGAATCGATCTACCTATAGCGGTTATGAAAACAATATAGCGCAACCAAACCTCGAGAGCATTCTAAAGATAAGTCAGTATTTTGGTTTGACCATCGAGGATTTGATTTCGAAGGACTTTTCATCTTTTAAAGAACTTGATTGGAGGTTGATAACCGAACAATCCGAGGCGCGATTGAAGGGTCATTCGTTGAGGGTTTTAGCGACTGTGGTGGATATTAACCGCGATGAGGTGGTCGAAGTGATTCCAGAGAAAGCCAGTGCTGGTTATGCGGCAGGATTTTCTGATCCTGAGTTTTTCATAGATTTCCCAACCCTGAGTTTACCCTTTCTGTCGAGTAATAAAAAATATAGAGCCTTTCCAATACAGGGGGATTCCATGCCTCCCGTTAGTCAAGGTTCAATCGTTGTAGGAGAATTCATTCAAGACTGGACACGTTTGAAATCCGATGTTTCCTATGTATTGGTTACGAAATCAGAAGGAATCGTCTTTAAAAAGGTGCGCATCAGAGAAGGGGCTTCATCGTTGATATTAATTTCCACCAATTTGGCCTACGCGCCTTACGAGTTGGCGATGTCAGAGGTATTGGAAGTTTGGAAATTCGTTTGTTACGTAAGCCGCACCTTGCCAGATCACCAACCCGATGAGAACGGTGTTTTAACGGCAATTCAGCACCTTCAGTCCGATATGAAGTGGTTGATTCAGCAACAGCGCGATCCTATTAATTAGCCCGTATATTCCGTTTAATTCATGGAGATTCGCTACTTTTGTGCCCAATTATGGAAGCAATGATAACGGTTTTCTTACCCGACGGATCCTCAAGACAAGTTCCGAATGGAAGTACTTCAATGGATGTCGCACTGAGCATTTCCGAAGGGTTGGCTAGAAATGTTCTGGCTGCGAAGGTCAACGGTGAAGTAGTAGATGCTAGCAGAGCCCTGCCCGAAAATGCATCGCTTCAGTTGTTAACGTGGAACGATGAAGAAGGTAAATCGACCATGTGGCACTCTTCGGCACATCTTTTGGCAGAAGCTTTGGAGGTCCATTTTCCTGGGGTTAAATTGGCCATCGGTCCTCCTGTTAAAAATGGGTTTTATTACGATGTTGATTTCATGGAGTACTCGTTCTCAGAAAAAGACCTGGAGAAGGTGGAACAGACCATGAAAGAACTAACCAAACTGAAAAGTCCTTTTTTGCGAAAAGAAGTGAGTAAAGCAGAGGCGATTGCATATTTTACAGAGAAAGCGGACCCATATAAGTTGGAATTAATCAATGAATTGGAAGACGGGACAATAACGTTTTATACCCAAGGTAATTTTACCGATTTATGCCGTGGTCCACATATTCCAGATACAGGGGCCATTAAAGCGATAAAATTGCTTTCCATTGCCGGCGCCTATTGGCGTGGAGATGAAAAGAATAAGCAACTTACTCGAATTTATGGAATTACGTTTACGAAGAATGCTGAGTTAAACGAGTATTTAGAAAAGTTAGAAGAGGCGAAGAAGCGTGATCATCGAAAGTTGGGCAAAGAATTAGAACTTTTTACCTTTTCGCAAAAGGTAGGACAAGGCCTTCCGTTGTGGTTGCCAAAAGGTGCGGCATTGCGCGAAAGGCTAGAGAATTTCTTAAAGAAAGCTCAAAAAGCAGCAGGATACCAGCAAGTCATTACCCCACACATTGCTAACAAAGAGTTGTACGTTACTTCGGGCCATTATGACAAATACGGTGCTGATTCCTTTCAGCCGATTCGGACCCCAGATCCGAACGAGGAGTTTTATTTGAAACCTATGAATTGTCCGCACCACTGCGAAATATTCAAGTCAAAACCTCGGTCCTATAAAGATCTTCCAGCTCGATTTGCCGAGTTTGGTACGGTATATCGATACGAGCAATCCGGAGAGCTGCACGGTTTAACAAGAGTGCGCGGCTTTACCCAGGACGATGCACATATTTTCTGTATGCCAGAACAAGTGAAGGAAGAGTTTAAAAAGGTAATTGAAATTGTATTATATGTTCTGAAA
>JBJOJZ010000117.1:0-34800 GCA_046046325.1 Bacteroidota bacterium | reverse complement strand
GGATATTTTCTGCTAGTTGAAGTCATGGGTGCAATGACAACAGTTCGTAAATTGTCATTTATTTCATTGGGAGAAACAATAACACATGGTCGCGTTTTTTGAATCTCACTTCCTAGGGTTGGATCAAGATTAACCAAAACTATTTGATATTGTTTTACTTCCATTCGTCAAAGTTTTCATCTTCAAAAACATCCTTCATAAGGAGTTGATCATCACCATTTTCATGCATCTTTTGAAATGCTTTATCCCAACCCTTGCGAGGTTCGGAAATTGGACGCAAAATGATTTGTCCTTTTTCCAGGATCAATTCAATTTTGTCGGTGATGTTATACCTCTCCAAGATTGTTTTGGTTAATCGAAAACCCTTTGAATTCCCTATTTTAATGATTGAAACTTCCATGACTTATTTTTTTGTGTAATTACAAAGTTATTACAAATAATTCGATTTACAAAGTTTGGTTACAGATTATGGGTGGTTTCACCTAACGTATTGCAAATAGGCGCTCGGCTTTGCTGGCGCTTATTTGTTGTTGTTGGCAGTTTTTCAATTGTTTTTAATTAGAGACAAAATATTTCCCATGGATTGTTCGCTATTGAAGTATTTATTAATAATTTTCAATACCGTCTTTTCGTCATTTAGGGTACTTTGTAATGTGGATAAGAGAAAATCATAATTTGTTAAGTCGGTCTTGGTGTTTAAAATATTGAATAACCATTCCCACATTTTTTTTGAACCAATTTCCTGTTCAATTGCAATGAACATCAAGGGCGCATAGTTATAAACAAATCTTTCTCGATCTTGTATATCCCTTATGGTATTGATTTTTGATATTGGAAGGGTATTAAAAGTTTTCAAGATTTCGAATTTTTCTTCAATCAATTGATCGTACGATTTTTTTCCTTTGAGTTCCTCAAACAATTTAAGTGATAAATATTCTGCGAAACCCTCTGACATCATACCGCCCAATTCTGAATTAAAAACTTTGTAGGTACCGAAGTAATAATGTCCAAGTTCATGAGCAATTAATTGCTCATACCAATTTTGCTTTTTATCAAATAGAGCCCCGAGCCCAAGATTTCCGTATCCTATCCCCATAATTGTTGGATAGGAGACAAAAAGCCATCCGTAATTTGGTGCGGTGGGTGTTGAGTTAACAAAAACGGGAGGTTCGGAGAATTGGATATTTAGTTTCTTTTCGTAATATTTTTTATACTGTGCTACCAATTTTGAGAAGTAATTAATGTCATCCTGGGCAAATGTTGGGTTGAGAAGTAATAAATTTCCATCATCTATGTATTCGTAATTTCCACAAAAAAGTGATAATTCATAAGGCATTTCACTTAAAAATGTTGCTTTTTGAGCATGAATAGGGTCATTTCCGTTTAAATAAAGTGTTGAGCAATCAACACACTCAATTTCAATTTTATAATTCATTTGCTCATAAGTCACATCATTCTTAGCATCGTATAAATATGGATACCATGCACCTTGAACACCTTCTGCTCTAACAGAATAACCATTAAAGGCTATATTTCCTCTCCAATCTTCTCTTGAGTAATTGCTAACCGTATCAGTTGCGACGGGAAATTTTCCAACATATCTAAATTGTAATTCATCGGGCAAAAATTTTCCTTCACCTGTATTGTCCTCAAAATAATAAGCGAAACTCTCACCTGAAGACATGGTATCTTTCTTTGATTTATTATACATCAAAACAAATTCATTCGGCTTCAAGCTTTTGATATGAAGTAGATTCATTCCTGCATTTAACCTTATCAAATAGTCTTGAATTGGAGGAATATTTGACATTTTTAAATCACATTCAAAAGTTCCTTCGACTATTGAAATTTTCACTTTACCACTAATTGTTGGAGGATTTTCTTGGGCATTAATAATTGATGAAAATCCTAAAATCAATAGGGCAGTTATTATTTGTCTCATTTTTTACTTACATTAATTTCTGGAGGTATTAGTTTTAAAATTGCCTTTAACGTTTTGCGCCTATGCGCTCGGCCCAATTTTTAAAGTAAACCGTTGCACCGAAGTTACATTTTTTTTTCTAATTTATTGTTGTTTCGAAGAAAGATCTGTGGCTGGCGCTTGAGGCGCTGTTATGGTGCGTTCATTTTATCAATTAAGCATCTCCATTTACCATGAAATCATAATATTTCTTTGTGTCGATGTTAATTTTTAATTCGAAGAAACAATTACCTCCATCACTAACCATGTAAATATCATATTTCCAGCCATCATCGAAGGTAGAGCAAAAACAATTTACCCAAACTTCTTTTTCACCACGTACATTTTTAACTGCAACAAATTGTCTTTGGTAATTCTTTAATTCAATTATGAAGTTTTTCTTTTTAATTGGGAAATCGGGATTTTTAGATTTCTTCTCATTATAGATGATTTCTTGTTTTTTATTATGTACATAAATACATTCGCTCAAAATGCTATCAATTTCAATCAAATTCTTTTGACTTAATTCAGTGGTTGAACCTTCCTTAAAGATTTTATAACTAATTGAATCATTGTTTAGAATTGCAATGTTAGAACTATCAGTTTTATTTGAATCAATCTTGTTTTCTGTTTTTTTAGAATTGGGATTAATTTCTGAATTTGATTGATTGCAGCCAACAATTAATATAAAAGGTAAAATTAATATTTGCAGTGTCTTATTCATCTTTTTAGGTCTAGTTTGTCTATGCACCATAACTAGCTTATAATCGCCATAAACCTTCTCCAAGCAAACCTATTTGACTGTATAAGCGCAGGTTTGTTGCGTATGTACGAATATACGATTATTCCTTTTTACGGGCCTAAGGAAGTCGCGCATTTTCACCTTGCCTCGCGGGCTTCGCCCAACATTGTGTATTTTTGCTACCATGGAACCGATACGCAATAAAGTGAAAGAAAGCGGCTTGCTGCCGATGGATTTGGGCGAGTTACTCTCAGAGGTTCAACTTCGTGAGATCGATTTGAGTGCGCAACTTTGGCAGGGCCTGGTCCTAAAAGAAAAAGATTTCAGGGCTTGGGTTAACACCGAAGACTGGAGCTCCTACCAAGATGCTTTGGTGCGCATTCATTGCGCTACCGATGCCATCATTCCCACCTGGGCATACATGCTCGTGGCTTCCGCGCTGGAACCCTTTACTTCCCTTGTCGTGGCAGGTTCCGCCAAAGAAGTGGAACATTACCGCATCAATCTCGCACTCGCTGCTTTGGATAAGGCGGCATTTCAAGACCAACGCGTTATAGTAAAAGGCTGTGCAAAACTCCTCGATCAAGAATACGCCCTAACGCGCCTCGTCATGGAGCTAAAACCCTATGTAAAAAGTTTGATGTTCGGAGAGCCATGCTCTACCGTTCCGATTTTTAAGCGTTCTCGGTAGCGACTTCAGGAACGAGAATACGTCCGCAGTGCTCGCACACTAAAATCTTCTTTTTCGTCAGGATGTCCAATACCCGTTGAGGTGGGATTTTATTGAAACAACCTCCGCATGCGTCGCGCAATACTTGCACTACCGCCAAACCGTTTTTGGAATTGTTACGCAGTCGTAAGTAGGCACTTACCAATCGCTCCTCTATTTTCGCTTTTGCTTTGTCAGAATCCGCTAATAACTTGTCCTCTTCGATTTGTGTTTCGCTGATGATGGCGTCCAACTGGGCTTGTTTGTTGGCTAGATCTTCCTTTTTGGAATTTAATTTCTCGCTCACCTCGTTCAACAGTTCCGTTTTGAATTCAATGTTGGCTTTGGCCTCTTTGGTGCGCTTTTCATGAAGCTTAATTTCTAATTCCTGGAATTCAATTTCCTTGCTAATGGATTCGTATTCGCGGTTGTTCCGCACATTATTCTGACGCTCCTTGTATTTTGCAATCGCCGTTTCTGCGTCTTTTGATGCTATTTTGCGATCCGCTATTTCGGTTTGAAACTCTTTCAACTCCTCGTTGATTTTATTCAAACGTGTTTCCAAACCACCAATTTCATCTTCTAAATCCCGAACCTCCAAAGGTAATTCTCCTCGAATCGTTCGAATTCGATCGATTTCAGAGTCTATTTGTTGAAGTGCAAATAATGCATCCAGCTTGTCGGCGATGGTAACTTCTTTCTTACTTGCAGTGGCCATAGTCACAGAAAATTTATCGGATTTGTATTATGTTCAGTTATTCGGACCGCAAAGGTAGGAAATTTTTCCGTAATAATCTCATGCAATAATTCTTGGGTAAATTGCTCGCTTTCGTAGTGTCCTATATCGGCTATCATCGTTCGGCCTTCGGCGTCAAAAAATTCGTGGTATTTGAAATCGGACGACACAAAAACATCGGCTCCTTGTCGGATGGCTTCTTTGAGAAGAAAGCTTCCGCTGCCTCCACAAACAGCTATGCGTTTAACGGGTTTACCCAAAGGAGCCGTACTGCGTATAACCCCCGCTTTAAAGGTGGTTTTTAACGCGTTCAAGAAGCTTTGTTCCGTCATTGCATCCGCTAATTCTCCAATCATTCCGCTGCCGAGGTTCTGGTCGGTGTTTTCGAGTAAAACAAGGTCGTGGGCCACTTCTTCGTAAGGATGCGATTGCCTCATCGCTCTTAAGGCGGATCCAAGAAGGTGTTTCGGCACCAGGTACTCCATTTTCATTTCCTCCACCCGTTCCGGTATGTGCGCTTTACCCAGCGTGGGGTTGGCTTTTTCATTGGCAGTAAACAAGCCCGTTCCCCGGCTTTGAAAACTGCAGTCGTAGTAATTTCCGATGGCGCCTATGCCCGAAGCACAAAGGTCTCGATGAACCACTTCGACGTAATCTAACGGGGTGAAAACCGATAGTTTGTAGAGACTACCTTTTAATGGGACCAAGGCTCTGGTGTTTATCAATCCCAATCGGCCGCAGATCTTTTTATTGACACCTTCTCCGTGGTTGTCTAAATTCGTATGTATGGCGTACAGGGTAATATCGCTCTTGATGCATGCGGTGATGATGCGTTCGATGGAGCTCTTGTTGCTAATGCGCTTGATTCCTTTAAAAAGCAGTGGGTGATGGGTAATGATGGTATTGCACCCCGAACTTAGGGCCTCTTGAACCACCTCTTCAGTGCAGTCGAGCGCAATAAGCACCCCTTTCACTTCTTGCTCTAGGTTGCCGATTTGCAAACCACTGTTGTCGTAGCTTTCTTGCAAGTACAATGGAAAGCGTCCTTCTAAATAATCAATTAGTTCTTGGGTTTTCATTAAAGCTTTTTTGTAATGCCAATTCCGAAGCCCCACCCATATGCGGAATGCATCGCTTCATTATATTTCGAATACGTATTGGTTACTTGTTTGCGGTACACGGCTTTTACCATGCCTCCCCAGCCTGATTTTCCTGTCCATTGTGCGCCAATTTGCCCAAAGACTTCCAATGAAGAAGAAGCGTATTCATTGTTTTTCACCTTGATTTTATCGTCCTCTTTTGAGCCTAATGCACTGGTCCATCGCGTATTTTGAACAAATTGACTAAATATTAATGGGGTAATTCCCGGTCCAGCGAATAGTTTAAAGTTGCCGCCCCAATGGACATTTAACGACATCGGCATTCCAAGGTAACGATAACGGTTTTCATACTGAAAGGTGCTGTCGCTTTGGGACTCCGAGTAGTTATAGCGTTCACCGTTTTGAACAAACTGCAGTCCTGCGTCAAAGCGCAACCATTTCCCAAGTCCTGTCTGTAAGCCTAAACCATACGACCAAAGACGCAAAGGTACTTCGTTGGCCCTTTCACCAAGGGGGGTATTAAGAAAATTAGGATTGGGCGACAGGATGCGGTGGCTGTTGAATGAGAATGCCTCCAAGCATACTTGTGTTGGCGCCTTGAGCTGTTCTCGTTTTTGCGAGCTTGGCTTGCCGTTCATTTCCAATTGAGCAAAGCTCGGAATACCAAAAACGCACATCAAGGCGAACACCAAAATTTTTCGAACCATGGGTAAAATTACAAAAGAAACCTTAACCTACGTCAAGAGGACTTTGCGATAATGCGCCTTAACTTTGTCGAAAAATAAAACACTATGAGTACTTGGAAAATTGACAACATGCACAGCGAAGTAGGCTTCAAAGTGCGCCACATGATGATTTCAAACGTATCGGGGAATTTCACCTCTTTCGATGCCACCCTTAACGCGGAAAATGATGACTTCGAGCGACCAGAGTTTCATTTCACCGCCGATATCAATAGCATTTCTACGGGTGTTGCTGACCGTGACGGACACTTAAAGTCCCCTGAGTTTTTCGACGCAGAAAGCTTTCCAACCTTGGAATTTAAGTCAACGAACGTTGAAAAACAGGAGGGCAATTGGGTGATCAACGGGGAAATGACGATTAAAGGAACGTCGCATCCCGTGACCTTGAACGCAGATTTCGCAGGAGTAGCCGTGGATCCTTACGGACAAACGAAAACCGGTTTAAGCGTAAGCGGTAAAATCAAACGTTCCGACTTTGGTTTAACTTGGTCGGCGATTACAGAAGCGGGAAACATTGTTGTAGGGGATGAAATTACCCTCTCAGCGGAAGTACAGTTTGTAAAGCAAGCGTAATTGTATCTCTCCTTATAATCAGGGGCTTCGGCCCCTTTTTTATTGCAGTTCGGCGAGTATAAGCCAGCGGTTCGACTTATCGTCTAAGTGTTGCACCAATTGGCCTAAATCCTCCCCAATTTTCATCAGCTCCTCGTTGCTGAGCCTTCCTTCGGAAAGTTGCTTTGTGAGCATTTCTTTTTCGATTTCCATTTGGGCGATTTCCGCTTCCAAGGTTTTTAATTCGATTTGTTCCTTATAACTGAGTTTTCGCTTGACCTCCTCGGTGCGCTCTTTGGGTTTTTCCTCCGCCTTTACAGGCTCTTTGACTTTTCGCTGGTTTTTACGGTAGTCGGTGTAGTTGCCCAAGATATCATCGATCACGCCGTCTCCTTGGAACACCAATAAGTGGTCGGTGATTTTGTCCATGAAATAACGGTCGTGGGAGATGACCACTAAGCATCCTTGGAATGATTTCAAATAATCCTCCAAGGCCGTCATAGCAAAGAGGTCCAAATCGTTGGTGGGTTCATCCAAGACCAAAAAATTGGGATTGGACATGAGTACCCGCAACAGTTTTAACCGACGTTTCTCCCCACCACTCAATTTCGATACAAATTGATAGTGCATGTCCCGTGGGAATAAAAAGCGTTCGAGCAATTGTGCCGCCGATAATTGCCTTCCTTTTTCCAAGGGGATGAATTCCGCTACTTCGCGAACGATATCAATCACTTTGGTGTCGTCCTTGAATTGGATCATGTCCTGGGTGTAGTGCCCGAAAAAGAGGGTGTCGCCCACCACTACTTTTCCCGAGTCTGGGACAACTTCCCCTAAAAGCATTTTCACGAAGGAGGTTTTTCCGGTTCCGTTGTTCCCAACGATTCCCATGCGCTCCTGCCGTTGAAAGTTGTAGGAAAAGGACCGGAGCAAGGTTTTATCCCCGAAGGCTTTGCTCACTTTGTGAAATTCGACAATCTTGGTTCCAAGGCGTTCCATTTTCACCAAAAGCTCCATCGAGTCGTTCTTGATTTTCTGCGATGCCGTTTCTTTGACTTCTAAAAAGGCATCAATGCGCGCTTTTTGCTTGGTACCTCGGGCTTTCGGTTGTTTTCGGATCCATTCCAATTCGCTGCGAAACGTGTTTTGTGCCTTTTCAATGCTTGACGCCAATTGTTCCTGCCGTTCCGCTTTTTTGTACAGATAATAGGAGAAGTTCCCGTTGTACTTGTACAGGTTTTTCTCGTCCAATTCCAAAATCACATCGCATACCGACTCTAAAAAATAACGGTCGTGGGTGACCATAAACACCGTGGCATTCGTCGAGGATAAATAGCTTTCCAACCATTCAATCATGTCCAAATCCAAGTGGTTGGTGGGTTCGTCCAAGATGAAAAAGTCGGCATCAGCTAACAGCACTTTAGCGAGGGATATCCGTTTTTTTTGTCCTCCCGATAGGGAGCCTACTCGGTCTTTCGGGTTGAGTTTTAAGATCTGCACGATTTTGGCAATTTCCGCCTCGACTCCCCATGCGTTGTTGGCGGTAATGGCATCCGTTAAGCGGTCGATTTCAGCGCTATCGTTGTTTTCGAGTGCTTGGTTGTAGGCGTAGAACAACTGATGGTTTTCGTGCTGGTTGTCTGCGATGAGGTCCCATACGGTCGCATTCGGATCAAAATCTTCGGTTTGTTCCATCCACGAAATACGTTGTTCCTTGCGAAATACGATGTTACCTTGATCCGCCGACTCCATTCCGCAGAGGCAGCGCAACAAGGTGGTTTTTCCGGCTCCGTTTTTGGCAACAAGTGCCACTTTTTGACCTTGATCCAATCCGAAGGTCACGTTTTGAAATAAGATTTTTTCCCCGTATGATTTTTCGAGGTTTTCTACCGATAGTACATTCATAGGGTTTTACCTCAGGCGATCTAAAGAGTCTAATAACATTTTGTCGCTCAATACTCCGCGGTAGCCAAAATAGCTCAAGGGAAGGGTCGCGCAAAGTAAATAATATCCAAGTCCTACCGAATTACTTGAACCTTTTGGTCCAGTCGAGAATAAATAGGTGCTCCAAACCACTAGAGCGAACACCAAGAGGGCATTCAAGAGCAAGGTGAATCGCGCTAATCCCAACTGTTTCTTAGGCGATTTATAGCGCATCAAGGTTAGGAAAACAAGTACAATCATCAATCCACACACGATAAAAATCGGTTGGTTCTCAACCTTGAGTAAGGACTCTTTTCCGTTGGTTATTTGGCATGTTTTTGAACCAAAGACGGTTACGTAAGAGACGGTTTTTGACGCCGTGTTTTCAAAACTAAGCAGGGAAACTCCCGAAAAGAATGCACCCCAAAGCACGATGCTTAGAGCGAAATACAAGGTTTGAATACGTTGCAACATACGATTTACAAAGTTATGGTTTTGTTTTGAAGGTAAGCATCTAATATCACCAGTGCAGCCATGGCTTGTACTATGGGAACTGCTCGAGGCACCACGCAAACGTCATGGCGTCCTTTGGGGTCGATCGTAATCGCTTCTCCATGACGGTTAACGGTTGTTTGTTCTTTCATGAGGGTTGCCACCGGTTTAAAGGCTACGCGAAAAGACACCGGCATCCCGTTGGAGATTCCACCCTGTATTCCACCGGAAAAATTACTTTTTGTGGAAAAATCCTGTTCAAAGAGGTCGTTGTGTTCGCTTCCTTTCATGTGCGCAGCATCAAATCCGCTTCCAATTTCGAAGCCCTTTACCGCATTAATGCTCAGCATGGCCTTGGCTAACACTGCATGCAATTTGTCGAAGACCGGTTCTCCCAATCCTGCGGGTACTCCGTCGATGTAACAGCGAATGCATCCGCCAACGGTTTCGCCTTCGGCACGAACCTCCTCCAAAAAGTCCAGCATTTTTGAAGTAAGGGCGGTATCAGGACAGCGCACGGTGGAAGATTCGATGACTTCATTTGAATAAAATCCATTGAGGTGGCTGCGGTGAGGTCCAATTTGGTCCACGTAACAGGAAAATCGAACGCCTACCTTGGATAACAGCTGTTCGGCTAAGGCGCCGGCCACTACACGGCACGCTGTTTCTCGGGCACTCGAACGTCCGCCTCCGCGTGGGTCGCGCAATCCGTATTTTTGGTCGTAGGTGAAATCCGCATGCGATGGACGATACGCTTCTTCAAGTGAGGCGTAGTCCTTGGATTGTGCGTCTTGGTTTTCCAGGATAAATCCAATGGGGGTTCCAAGGGTTTTGCCGGCATAAATTCCCGAAAGGAATTGAACATGGTCCGATTCTTTGCGGGGACTGCTTGCGGCGTATTGTCCTGGTTTACGTCGGTCCAAGGCATGTTGAATCTGTTCCAAATCTACCTCAATTCCCGGAGGACAACCTTGGATTATTCCTCCAATGGCTGGTCCGTGCGATTCGCCGAACGTAGTGAGCTGAAATACGGTTCCAAAGGTTGAGCCTGACACCCAACAAAGTTAGGGTTTTTCGATGGGTTTTAAAAAACGAAGGTTGCGCATGAGTCCTTCATAACCGGTTCGTTGAATGGCGCTGTGTTTCATCCACGATGCAAAGGTGCCTTCTTGAACCTTTTCCCAAGTTTCAAGGTCTAAGTCGAGGAAATCAAAGGCCGGTTCGAACCGTTTTTCTTGATGGGCTTTGGAGAAACGGTTCCAGGGACATACATCTTGGCATATGTCACAACCAAAGGCCCAGTTTTCCATTTTACCGCGAAATTCCTCGGGCAAATGCTGTTCTTTTAATTCGATGGTCAGGTACGAAATGCATTTGGAAGCATCGATTTCATAGGGAGCGGATAAGGCTTGGGTAGGACAAGCATCCAAGCAGCGGGTGCAGGTACCGCAATAATCGGGGAGGGGAGGGTCTTGCGTAAAGCGCAAATCGGTGATGAGTTCGGCAATGAAAAAAAAACTTCCTTCTTTCGGATGAATTAAATTGGTGTTTTTGCCGAGCCATCCCAATCCGGATTTTTTAGCCCAGGCCTTGTCCATGACCGGGGCGGAGTCAACAAAAACTCTTCCTTGGATGTCTCCAATTTCTTGGCGCATGACTTCCACCAGTGTCTTTAGTTTTTCTTTGATTACGGTGTGGTAATCCTCTCCGTAGGCGTATTTGGAAATCTTTGGGGCCGATGCGGATGGGGTATACTGTGGAAAATAATTGAGGAGCAAGGATATTACACTGTTGGATCCCTCTACCAAGCGCTGGGGGTTAAGCCGCTTGTCGAAGTGGTTTTCCATGTAGGCCATTTTTCCGTGGCGACCTTCGTTCAGCCAGCGTTCAAGTTTAGGGGCCTCTTCTTCGAGGAATCCTGCCTGGGAAAATCCGCAATAGAAAAATCCGAGTTCCGCTGCTTTGGTTCTAATAAACGATTTGTAGCGATCTGCGTTCATGCTTAAAACAACCCGCCCTGAAAATATCCGAGATCGCGTCCGAGGTGTTTGTAGGTTTTTTCGGTGACCTTTCTTCCACGTGGTGTGCGCATCAAGAAACCTTCTTGAATCAAGAACGGTTCGTACACTTCCTCCAAGGTACCTGCATTCTCACCTATGGCGGTTGCGATGGTGGTTAAACCGACGGGACCACCGCTGAATTTGTCCAAAATAACTTTGAGAATGCGAAGGTCCATCTCATCGAGTCCGTTTTCGTCAACGTTCAAGGCTTTCAGTGCTATTTCGGTGATGTCGTCGTCGATGGTGCCGCTGCCTTTGATTTGCGCAAAGTCGCGAACCCTGCGCAGCAAGGCGTTGGCAATACGTGGGGTACCTCGGCTTCGACTGGCAATTTTGTAGGCGGCAGATTCAGTGATAGGGATATCCAGCAAGCTGGATGAACGTTCCACGATGCTGGTTAGGGTTTGGGCGTCGTAATACTCGAGCCGTGAGTTGATCCCGAAACGCGCACGAAGTGGGGAGGTGAGCAAGCCACTGCGGGTGGTGGCACCAATGAGGGTAAAAGGGTTGAGGGTGATTTGGATGGTACGAGCGTTAGGACCGGAATCCAGTAAAATGTCAATGACGTAGTCCTCCATGGCGGAATACAAGTATTCTTCCACTACGGGGCTCAG
Source organism: Bacteroidota bacterium (assembly GCA_046046325.1). Taxonomy (GTDB): domain Bacteria; phylum Bacteroidota; class Bacteroidia; order Flavobacteriales_D; family Crocinitomicaceae; genus UBA952. The sequence continues at coordinate 23,172 of JBJOJZ010000117.1, read as the reverse complement.
GCGATGAATTTCATCGATGAAGAGCACATCGCCTACGCTGAGGTTGGTAAGGAGTCCGGCTAAATCACCGGGTTTGTCGAGCACGGGACCGCTGGTAACCTTAAAGCCAACGCCCATTTCGTTGGCGATGATGTTGGCGAGGGTGGTTTTACCCAAGCCTGGAGGACCGTGAAGCAACACGTGGTCGAGCGGTTCGTTGCGCAGTTTGGCGGCTTTTACGAAGATGCTGAGGTTTTCGACAATGGCGGGTTGACCGGCAAAATCGCTAAGCGTTTTGGGGCGCAGTACTTTGTCGTAATCCTGATCGGGATTTTCAGATTGACTTCGGTAATCGAACGAATCTTCCAAGAGCTTAAGTTTTTACAAAGGTATCAATCCTTGTGAAATGGAGTGGGGGAGTTAACGCGTTTTGATTAATTGGCTCAATAAGGCAGAGGAAGCTTGTTTTGTCGGTAAAACCCCAAAAATTCCTTCCATTTTTTCGTTAAAATCGTGCTAAATACCCGAAGGGTTTCTTTTTGGGTTGAAGTATGTCTACAGCTTTTCCTGGATTAATTTCTTTTCCCTTTTGCCATCTTGAATGAAGGGATGAACAAGGACATTACGGTTGCGGTGCAGTGTTTCTGAAAATTTCATAGGAAAAACCAACCACAAGAAAATCCCGTCCCGTTTCATCATTGATTTTGTAATCGAATTGGTGCAAATAGCCCATTTGAAAAGTCGCGAATTTTGATACCTTGTATTGGAACGCGAGATGTAATCTATTTCTTTCAAAGTAGGGTTCATTATTGGTGAAAAACAACTCATTGCTTGCACTTAATTGAAAAGGCTTGTAGGCTTTTCGTTCCTTGCCAAAGGGATACGAAACCCCAAGTCTGTAACGAAATCGATTCCGGTACCCATTGCTCGTCCATCGCAATTCAGCTCTGTAGCGTTGTTCTATGTTGAGTGATCCAATCGATTGAATTAAAACCATTTGTGGCCAAATTCTAAATTCATCATTGTTTTTGGGTGAAATAAAATTACCACCTTCTTTATACGTCTGATAACTTCCGGCGCCCAATGTCAACGCCACATTTTTGTACAATCGGTAATTTACCCCACCTTTAAACTCGTAGTAGTGAAAGTGAGTATAAAACTTCAATGATCTCAATTGCGCTTCAGCAAAAAAGCTCAATTTTTCGGTTTGGGAGTATTTTAAATTTATAATGTTCCAACTGCCAATGTCACGGTTTTGTGCATCCGTAAAATTGGACCAAAGTCCAAAAATCAAAACGAATATGAAGGAAGACCTCATTTAATTTTCAATTTTATTATGTTGATTTTCAATAACAGTAACCGATTTTTGAAGAACGAGTGAATTGGGTATCGTGGTGATTCCCCCATCTTCTGTTTTAATATGTATGAAGAAATAGGTTAAGTCGACGATTTCACCTTCAAATGGAAAGTCCTTATCAAGAACCTTAATGGTGTCTCCGATTTTTACAGGATGGTTAAAAAACAACAACAAACTTGAAGTAATATTGGATAACAAGGACCATTGTGCAAAAAATGCTATTCCTAAAGCTGTTAAAATTGTTCCCACGAAAACAGCAATTTCATGTTGCTTAAGTCCCCAGATGGCGGCTAACAAAACGATTGCTGTTAAAAATGCCAATAAATGAAAGGCTTTAATAATTATTTTTCTCCTTCCCCGTTGAAGTTGAGTTTGCTTTAAGGTTTCATTGACAAAAAAACGTGTAATGTAATGGGTAACAGCATATCCAATTATAACTATTAGGGTTTCAATAATTTGAATTTTAGGTAGTTCCATGGGTACTTTTTTGCAGTGAATGAAGTTGCGAAGATAAAACGAAAAGCAGTTCTTTCGTTGTGATTTCAGTCCGGTTGTTTATGAATTATCTGAATACAAATTATCCCGTCCACCCCAAAATAACGCCTTATTTTTTCATCGCTTTCCATGCTTCCAGCAGTTCGAGGAGCGAAGCGTACTGATAGTCCGCCACGATCAATTTCGGGTTGGGATGATGCGTTTTTTCTGGAATGCAAACCACCTGCATGCCCGCGGCCTTTCCAGAGATGACCCCGTTCAAGGAATCCTCGATTACCCAACAATGTTGGGGTTTTCGCTGCAAAGCTTCCGCTGCCCGCAAATATACTTCAGGATGCGGTTTTCCATAGGCTAAATGTTCTGCGGATTGCACCGTTTGGAAATACGGCCTCAGCTCCAAGGCGTCCAATACGGCATCCATCAACACCGTCGGCGATGATGTTGCCAACCCTGTCGGGATGCAATGCTCCTGCAAATACTTGAGGGTTTCGTAAACTCCCGTTAATGCAAAAGGGTTTTCTTGGACTAGGGACACCATGCGGTCAAGGATGGCTTGCACCACTGCAGCCTCGCTTTTCAAATTCCAACCTTGGCTCATATTCCAATAGTGCACCACTTGGTCGATGCGCAAACCCACGGTTTGTTGAAAATCTTGGGTCGTTAAGTGGCTTCCTAAAGGCGTAAATACCTCATACATCGCTACCTTCCATAGGGGTTCCGAGTCAATTAACACTCCATCCATGTCGAAAAGGACCGCTGCCGTCGAAGGATTCATGAAGGTCATTGGTCGAGTAAAATGCGTACTTTCTCGATCCTTCGTTCGCTTGCTTCTTCGATGATCAACACCATGTTGGGTTCCATTTCCAACCGTTCTCCCAGCTCGGGAATTCGTTCTAATCGATGCGTAATAAGTCCTCCAAGGGTATCGTATTCTTCCGATTCAGGGAGCGGGAGTTGGTAGGTTTCGATGAGGTAATCGATGTCAGCTCGAGCAGAAAACAAGTACTCATCGTCGCTGATTTTTTCCTCCAACCAATCGTCCTTGTCGTGCTCGTCAATGATGTCTCCAAAGATTTCTTCGATCACGTCCTCTAACGTAATGATTCCCGCCGTACCGCCGTATTCGTCGTTGACCACGGCAATATTGCCGGTTTGTTTTGAGAAGTTTTCGAGGAGGCTTTTGCCCGAGAGTACGCCCGGGACAAAACCTATGGGTTTCAGGATGGACTTGACGCTCTCCGGTTTGGAAAAAAAGTCAAACGAATGAACGTATCCGATGATGTTGTCGATGGAACCACGGTAAACCAGGATTTTTGATAAGCCGCGGTCGATGAACAATTGAAGGGTGTTTTCTACGCTTTCCTCGAGATCCACCGCGACAATTTCCGTACGCGGAATCATGCAGTCGCGCGCTTTGATTTGGTTGAATTCAAGGGCATTTTTTAAGATGGTCATCTCATGCTTAAGTTCCTGCTCGGGTGCAATCCGGGAATTCATCTCTTCCACGTAATGCTCCAAATCGATTTTGGAGAATACTTTTTTAGAAGATTTCATTTTAGAACCCGTAATTTTCAAAAGGAGTAAACTCGTGAGTAAGATGAATTGAGTGGGTAAATAGAGGAGGCCAAACACGATGGCTAAAGGAATACTACCTAAGTTCAGGATACGGTTGGGATTAATCGAGGCTATGGCCTTTGGAAAAAATTCCGCTCCAATCAATACCAGCAAGGTGGAGAGAATCGTTTGCACCACCAACACAAAGATTTCACTATGTACCCCCCATAGTTCTTGGGTGTCTCCGATCAGTAAGTGGCCAAAGGTTATCCCATATACCACCAGGGAAATGTTGTTCCCAAGGAGCATCATGGCAATCATCGTAGATTGATTTCGGTAAAAGAAGGCGTTGATTTTTCCTTGCAAACTGCCTTTACCGCGCTCTACCTCGACGCGCAGACGGTTAGAGGATAGAAAGGCTTGTTCCATCCCTGAGAAGAAGGCCGAACCAATCAAAGAAAGCACGAACAAGGTAAGGTAAATTTGATCTCCCATCAGATGACGTCTTGGCCAATGTCCTTGCGGAAATAGGCGTTTTCAAAAGAGAGTTTAGAAACCGCATCATACGATTTTGCTAAGGCAACCTCCAAGTTTTTTCCGTAGGAAGTTACGGTGAGAACACGTCCTCCATTGGTTAGGACCTTCGGTCCATCCGATTTGGTGGCTGCATGAAACACTAAGGATTCGGAAACGGTATTGAGGCCGTAGATTATTTTATCTTTTTCATAAGTACTCGGATAACCTCCGGAAACCATCATAACCGTCGCTGCAGAAAGTTCGGTGAATTGAATGTCCCTTTCGGAGAGCGTATTCGTCACCACACCTTCGAATAAGTCCAATAAATCCGATTTAATGCGCGGAATAACTACCTCTGTTTCGGGGTCGCCCATGCGGCAATTGTATTCAATCACATAGGGTTCTCCTTTAACACTGATGAGTCCAAAAAAGATGAATCCTTGATATTCGATGCCTTCCTGGTTTAAGCCTTTTACTGTTGGGATAATGATTTGATTGAGGACTTTGTCTTTGAAGGCTTCATCGGCGAAAGGTACCGGAGAAACGGCACCCATACCTCCGGTATTGGGACCTTGGTCTTTTTCTCCAATGCGTTTATAGTCTTTCGCTTCAGGTAAAATTTTAAAAGAACGCCCATCGCTTAAGATGAACATCGACAATTCAATGCCCGATAAGAATTGCTCAATTACCACCCGTTTTCCTGCGGCACCAAATTTTTCATCGAGTAAAATTTGGGTTAATTCATGTTCTGCTTCCTCCAAACTATCGAGAATGAGTACGCCTTTTCCTGCAGCTAATCCATCCGCTTTAAGCACATATGGGGCTTTCATTTCCCGAAGAAAGGCAATGCCCTCTCGGAGGGTTTCCAACGAAAAACTGCCAAATTTTGCCGTTGGAATTCGGTGGCGCTGCATGAATTCTTTGGCAAACGTTTTACTGCCTTCCAATTGCGCACCGACCTTGGTTGGACCGATAATGCCTACGGAACGAAGCGCGGCATCGCTTTTGAAAAAATCAACGATACCGAGGACTAGAGGCTCCTCGGGTCCTACAACAACGAGGTCAATTTTTTGGGAAAGGACAAAGGTTTTTACTGCCTCAAAGTCCAAGATATCCAGCGGCGTATTTTTGCCGTATTGACGTGTTCCTGCATTTCCTGGCGCAATAAATAACTGGTCAAGGATGGAACTTTGTGAAATCTTCCACGCGATGGCTGACTCGCGTCCACCGGATCCAAGTAAAAGTACATTCATTAGACAGAAACGCTTAATAGGGATTCAAATAGCAATAAACCGTCGGTGTTTTTAAGGTCAAGGTCGGCAGCCCGCTCCGGGTGCGGCATCATGCCAAAAACATTCCTCCCAGCATTGGTGACTCCGGCAATATTAAGGCAAGAACCGTTGGGGTTATATTCTTCCGATACCTTTCCATCTGCACGGCAGTATTGGAAAATGATTTGATCTCGGTCTTGTAACGATGCCAAAGTTGCTTCATCGGCATAGAATCGCCCCTCACCGTGAGCAATGGGTATTTTATACGCCTCTCCCTTTTGCATGCCCGACGTGATGATACTTGAGGTGCTTGTTGGCGTTATGTAGGTGTTTTTACAAATGAAGGTTCGTTTATCATTGTGCAGGAGCGCTCCGGGCAATAAACCGCTCTCTGTCAGAATTTGAAATCCGTTGCAAATGCCAATCACAATACCACCGCGATTAGCGTGGTGAACCACTTCGTTCATGATTGGGGAGAATTTAGCGATGGCCCCGGATCGCAGGTAGTCTCCGTACGAAAACCCTCCAGGTAAAATCACCACATCAGCCCCTTTTAGGTCCCGGTCTTTGTGCCACAAGGATACTACTTGTTGCCCCAACAAGGTTGAAAGCACATAGACCATATCCTGATCGCAGTTAGAACCAGGGAAGGTAATTACGCCAAATTTCATAATGTAAAAATAACTCCTGCAAAGGTACTATTTTGCAGGAACGACGGTTAGGTTTTCAACAGAATCTTCACAATGATTAAAACCAAAAGACCGTAAAAAAGAAAACTGGGACCTCGTCGTATTCTTTTATCCAAGAAAGCAAGGGTGAAGAGCATGGACATTGGGAGGGCTAAAAGGCCTAAGGTGAAAGGGATATTAATGGCAAGGCAAGCCGAAATTCCGATCAACATTCCGAGGAGCAATTGAAGTTCTTTTCTCGCTCGATTGCTAAAGCTGTTCCATTTTACCGATAATGCGTAAAGGGTTACGACCAGAATGAATGACCAAAGGATCCAAAGAACTAACGAAGAAGCATTTGCCTCGAAAGGCTGTTGTGTAAATTTCACATCTTGCCAAAAACCTCCGTATTGAAAATAGGCACGATAAGCCATCACATAAAAAGAAACAACGAAGGGTCCTAGCAAAAAAATGATGAATTCGCGTAGGATGAAGGGGCGAAAAATAAGACCCAAAAAATAAAGAATTGGTATTCCGAAAATCAAAGCAGGGAAAAAACTCGCTGCAATGCTGTAAAAAAATGCTGCGTTAAACAAGTGTTTTTCCGCTCGGTTGTTTTGGTCCAGTTTTAACAGTTGATGGCAACAAAGCATCAAACCTAAAAAAGCAAGATGCAGCGCATTAAATCCAAAATACCCCCCCAAGGATGCCATGAAAGTGGTACTTAATAGAGAGGGAAGGTAATTGTTGCGTTCATAGAAATTGGCCTCGTTAAAGATAAAATTTAACGTTATAGCATTCACCAAATAGGCAATAAATCCAATTCCAATCCACCAGGGAAGATGTTCGGCCGATAAAGGGATTCGACCCCAAAGTCCCATGGAAATCTGTTGGGGCATTCCTTGCCATTCAACCAAAAAATGGTATATGTAAAATCCGGCCAGCAAGAAGGGTAGAACGAACAAGACGTACGGCTTGTTATCGTTGAACAGGCGCAACATGCTACGAAGGTAAAAAAAGGCAGTGATATGAATGAATTACTTTTTAAGATAACGCGCGCTGTTTTTGTTATTTTTTTATATTTGACCTCTTTGAAAACAGCATTATGGCAGCAGAACAAACACGCTATTCCGAAGCAGAGTTAAAGGAATTTGAAGCGTTAATCAATAAAAAATTAGAAGACGCTCGGGTAGATTATAACCTGCTCAAGAATTCACTTTCACACAGCGATAACCACGGGACCGATGATACCGGTAGAACCTTCAACATGATGGAAGACGGTTCAGATACCCTTTCCCGTGAAGAGGTAGCTCAATTGGCGGCAAGGCAAGAGAAGTTCATTCAAAACCTTCAGGCGGCCTTGGTTCGGATTCAAAACAAAACCTATGGTGTTTGCCGCGTGTCAGGAAAATTAATTCCAAAGGAACGTCTTCGATTGGTGCCACATGCTACGACCACCATCGATGCTAAAAATGCTCAGAATAAGCCGTGAGTAAAAAGCATTGGTTATTGATTGGAGTGGTTGTGGGGCTAATTTTCGCGGATCAGCTCATGAAATTGTACATCAAATGGACGTTTCAACCCAATGAAACGCGTTACATTTTCGGTAATTGGTTTGCTTTACATTACATTGAAAATCCAGGAATGGCGTTTGGAACCACCTTGGGTTCTTCCGCTTATGGAAAAATTGCGTTAAGTGTTTTTAGGATTTTAGCGATTGGAGGCATTACCTATTATATCCTTCTCGAAATCAAAAAGGGAATAACCAATTTTTCTTTGATTGCGTTATCCATGATTCTTGCTGGAGCAACAGGTAACCTGTTGGATTCCATGTTTTACGATTTTATTTTTCCATTCAATCCTTGCGAATCGTTCAATCAAATGCAGGGCAGTGGGCTAAAAATGCCTTGCACGCAATACGGCATTAGTTATCCTGTCGAAGTTCGTAATCAAGGTTTTCTTTATGGAAATGTGGTAGACATGTTTCAGTTCGATGCTTATTGGCCAAGTTGGGTTCCTTGGTTGGGAGGCAGTCCCGTGTTTCCTGCCATTTGGAACGTGGCAGATTCGTGCATTTCGGTGGGCGTCGCTTTTCTAATTTGGATTCAACGCAAGAGTATTTTCACCTTTCGCTCGCGAAAAGCGGATACTTCGGATTAAAAATTCCATTTCATGCTTCGGTCATCCAAGATGGCAAAGGAGACCTTAAAGTCCATTCTTGGTGCAGTTTTATTGCCGTCTGAGGCGCAGCCATAAACTCCGATACGCAACCGTCTTCTCGATAATTTGAAGTTTCTTTCCAAACCCGCCAACAGTTCATAATGTTGGTAGTCGTGTTCTTGAACGTACATAGCTCCTCCGCCAAATACCAGTCCAATGCGTGTTTTCTTCATGAAGGGAATTTTATTGAGAATCGCTCCGTTATCGTGATGAACGAAATGTGCTTCATGCACCCAACGCTTGGTCGGAAGCGTGGTGTCTAAGCCTTGAAAAGAATAGAGCGGATTGGAAAACCAAATAGGGTCTGAACGACGTTGGTACCTCAAATCAGGCTCGCGAACGTCGCGCATGCTCAAAAAGGTCCCTGTGGCAATTCGGTAACTGCTGTTTCCAAGCAATCCAAGCTTGAAGTTTTGGCGAATATCAAAGCTTAAATAATCGTAATCAATGGCGCTTCCAAACAAGTTTTTGACTCCTTTTCGATAATACACACTGAAGGTTGGCCATGCTGAACCCAGAACCACCTTGCGGTAAGGTTCGCGCATGTATTTTTGCTGGGGCACGTAGGAACACTCAAAGGAAACCAAGCTAGCATTATACGGATCGAAAACCATGGCACTGTCGTTAGGGATGAAGGCATCGGTGAGCTCTAAGAACTTAAAATCCTTTAAACTCCTCCGAATGGCAAAATTGAGGTCAGCCCCCACATACAATCCGTTGAACAATTCGTAGTTAACCCCGGCCCTAAGGGTGGTCGCTTCGATGAAGTTGTTTCGGCGATAGATTTGTGTTATCGCATCAAAGCCGCGAATAACGTCAAATTCATGGCTGATCGATGCCGTTACATCGCCTTGATGGAAGGGATCGAAGCGGTATCGGTTCCAAATTACCCCTTTGGGGTCTTTGTTTAAAAAACCAATGGAGGACCTCACGTAAAAATCGTAGGTACGCTGATTTTCCCATTTTTTGAAATACCCGAAATTTGGAGCAATTCGAGGTCCGCCTATGCCAATCGGTTGAACAAATTCCGCCAATGAACCAAAGGAGAACTGTTGTTTTTTTACCCGGTTTCTATGATCCACTCCAAACCACAACACTTTGAGTATGGTAATTTTATTGAATACGGCATCTACCGAATCCAGGTATTCTTTCTTGTTGTGCGCCTCTTCGATGCTGTCTTTCAGGAATATATACCTGCGTTCTTCATCGCTTAAGCCAATTTCGCGTATCTCGTTCCAATAACTGCTGTCTTTTTCATATGCCGTTTGTTCCGTTACTGCCAGTTCGGTGGAGAAGTACTTAGCTGGGAACTTTGGAGTGAAATTGTAGTTGCTGAACAAGGCAACCGTGCTTGCTTTGGAGGTTTCATTTTTGTACTTAACTCCGTAGGTTAACGCTTGTTTTTCCAACACACACATTGAATCTCCAGGATGGCTAAAAGTTTGGTCGATTTGAAAATGGTCGTATACCAACAAATTCCCTTTGTTCATGGTGAGGGATAATTTCTGCACCAACCAAAGTGAATCAATCACCCAAATGTAGCCTTCCAAGGTGGTGGTTGCCGTATTTCTAGGAATGATTTTGATTCTTGAAATCATGCGCCCATTTTCTTCATACTTCTCTTCAAGGCGGTAACGGTATGAAAGTATCCCTGGGATTGAGATGGGTGAACTTACCGGGGTTTCATGCAAATCGTCTAGGTGCAATAAGTTCTCAAAGAAGTTAAAATTACTTTTTACCGTCGTGGTATAGTACAGATTTTGCGCAGAGCCATGAACTTCATAGGCATTTCGGACTTCTTTCACCTTGTTGGGCGGTGCAAAGGAGCGTTCTAATTGAACTTCCACCAAGTTCATGGATCTTAAAAGGCTATCCTCTTTTGCATCAAAATTGGGTTCATCACTTTCTTTTTCTTTAGATTTTCCCGAGGATTTAAAATCCAACTTTTCCGATGCTTTAATGTAAACACTCACTTGATGGGGCCGGTTCCAAGGATTAATGCTGTCCCTTTTGTTAACCACTTTTAGCATGATTTCCCTGCCAGGATTCGATTTTTTTACGGATACAACAACGTCTTCTACGGTTTTAAGGTTTGGAGGATAAAGTTGAAAATCTTTAACGACGTCGGCATCTCCCATCCCCAAGTAATACTCACGGTCCTCATACCCCATGGCCGTAACCACTAGGTAATATTCTCCAGGCATTAACCCCATTTCATAATATCCGTTTTCATTGCAAACGGTTCGCAAGGCAGGGTCGTTTTTGACGTAAATTTTGGCGTAAGGAATGATGCGTTTCTCTTTGTCCTTCACGGTACCTTTCAAAAATCGTTGGCCGTGTACCATCAGTACCGAAAAATAAGCCAAACAAAAAATAAGTATTCGCACCATAATTTAAGACAATAAACCTAACAATTAGTTACAGGTTTTGGTTCTTTTTTTTTGCTTGCTCTTTTAAAAATGCTTCGTGTTTTTCTGTCCGTTGCATCATCCATTTTTTCATAAAAAACATGCCCAAGGCAATGACAGTAAATACGTAATAACTTGCCCAGCGGTCGAATCCAAGGGTGAATCCGTTGTAGGTTACTACGCCAAAGCTTCCTAAAGCGATGGCGAGCCAAAAATAGGACATCACGAGGTTGTAAATTTTCATGAGGGTATTAGTTTAATTCATTTTCTTTATCAATCACCACCGATCCTTCAGGTTGCAAAATCTCATAGCGGCTAAAGTCTTGACGGGCGCTCAATCCTTTTCCGGTGAAATTTCCTTTTGGGCTGGTGATGTAAACAGCCTTGTTGGTGCTGATTGTGCTGTCTTTTTGATGCCAAAAAAGTAATTCCGTTTTTAGCAATTGTTGCTTTTTGAAATGGTAAAAGCGAACTGAGTCTCGGATCATTATTTCGTTTTTCGCATGGTTTATGGTGCCGTATTTGGCCGTCAATGTCGAAACGGCTTCCCCGTTTTCGGAATAAAAGGTCACCCTTAAGCTGTCTTTTAGTTGGGTAATGTGCACTGGGTTTCGAAAACTCTCGGAAAAGGCGGCGTAAACGCTAATCCTTCCTGATCCGGATTCACTGTAGTTCATATTAAAGTCCACCATTACTTCATCAGGGGTGTTCTTATTGAAACTAATGCGTTTGACGTCTTCCATGTTGTTGACGCAGCTCGAATTAATCAACAGCAAAAATAAAGGAAGGAGCAAAAGCCGCATTAATCCATTTTTCGTTTTCTAAACCATCGTTCAAATCCTGCTGGAGCCAATACTGCTCCCAGTTGAACGGAGATAAAGGTTTCATGGAGGGCTCCGGTTTTGAACGTGCCACGTTGACCAACAATGCAAGAGAAATTGATGGATGACAGCGATTGTTGAGCTAAAATTGGAATTCCAAGACCAAAAGTTACGGCTTGCGCTTTAAAAGCATTACCCGCAGCGTCGGAGTAGGGGAGTTGACCATAATATCCTCCTATACGGTAGCAGAATTTGTCGAAGAACCCCAAGGTTGCCAGGTTTTCGTAAAGGAACCGTTCCGGGCGGAACTCTACGCCAATTTGGTAGAGCGAGGTATTCGATGCAAAACTACCCAAGGAATCGTAATTGCTTCCTGTAAAAAGGTAATCGTTTTGTGTTTGTTGTGAATACTGCATCATGACATTGAGTTGAGGATGCTTGGTTTTGTTCTTTCGAGAGCGCTCTCGAAGGTAGAATTGTTGCATGGTTCCTAGCGCAATGCGTTGGCCTTGTACCACATGACCGCTGAACTGTTGCGAATTTAACGTGTCGTAAGAAGATGGAAGGTTTAAGTTGCTGGCGCTGTAAAAAACGCTTTGTAAATCGCCTGCGAGTTTCATGTTCGGAGCGTACGTTCCTCCCAATTTAAGCTCATAACGCGAGCCTATTTTTTGGGAAAAAGCTAGGCCAAATTCAGCGTTAATCGCTGAAATCTGTAAGTCTTCTTGGTAAAGTCCTCCCGACGCGGTGGTGCCTTGGATTAACTGACTGCTGCGTTGATCTCGGAGCCCTCCAAATAAATATCCTCCATTGACACCAAGGCTTAACAAGGTGTTTTTGGTTTGTATTGGAGCATAAGAATACCCTAAGAATACTCGGTTGATGTAGCCAGAACCCTCATAACTGTTCAAAAGCGAGTCTACACCGGTGAAGATTTTTTCACTGAGGGAATACCCTTTGGCGGCATAAGGGGTAATTCCCAAGGCCATCCCCATGCGCTGTTTTAGTTTAAACCCTAAAACAAGATGATTTAAATTACCCGTTGATCGCACCATTCCTTCGTTACCTTGACGTAGAAAAGAGGTCCTTTGGTTCACGCCGAGGGAGAACAGCGTGTTGCCTTTGCTTAATGCACTGTAGGTCGCTGGGTTCAAAAAATTCAAATGCGAAGAATCGATGAAGGGAACCTGTACGTTACCCATCGCGGAATAAATCCCGTGATCGCTTAATTGATAATCACCTATTCCGTAGGAACTAAGCGGATGTGAAACGCTTTGCTGACCATAAACGGTTAGGAAAAATCCAAAGATTAAGGTCCCTTTAAGGGTTTTGAAAAAGGTAGAGTGCATAAATGCCCTTGAGGGTTAAATTTTCGTCGACAAAGATGCTATTTTTTTGGCCCATATCAAAATAATGTGCATCTCCACCGGTAAGGTAAACCGTTAAAGTTTCATAAAGGTTTCGATATTCTTGAAGGCGCCATGTCATTTCTGCCACAACACTTCCCATGACGCCGCTGTGAAGGCTTTTTTCGGTACTTACTCCAAGCAGCTCCCATGCAGCTGGGGAAAGCAAGGGCAGGTTGGCAGTGTGCTCGTTCAAGCTTCGATAACGCAGCGCAATGCCAGGTGAAATGGAGCCCCCGCAGTATTCACTGTTGGCGTTGATGAGGTCAAACTTGATGCACGTTCCGGCATCCACCACCAATACGTTTTGCTTGGGATGCAAAGCGTGAACGGCAGCAACGTTGCAAAGCCGGTCGATTCCTAACGATTCCGGGGTAAGGTAGCGGTTTGCAAAGGGCAACTTTCCGAGGGGATCCAGGGAATAGATTTCACAACCCATTCGTTGGCATTCGGAAGACATTTCTTGACTTCCAACGTTGGCCATTACCACCGTACTTTCTGGAGTTAGCATGGCTCCCATTTCTTGGGCGGAAGAACAACGATGAACGGAGGTTAAATTACCTAGGCTGAATACCCCAAGTTTTATGTGGGTATTCCCGCCATCTATCACGAAAACCGGGTTGGTTTGCATGGGATAAAGGTAATGAAAAGCTTCACGAACTTTTCACAAAACGGAATTGGGTGATTTTCTTAACCGTTGTCATATCCTCATCATACCAATACCAAAGAGCGTTTTCCTTGATGGGGTTGAGGAATAGACCGTAATCAAAACCGTCTTCTAAAATGTGCACTTGGATCATTTCGTTTCCGTGTTGTTCGATAGCAATGGGTAGTACACTAATAACGTTGGGGTTATTAAAACGGGTGTAGGTGGACGTTTTTTCGTCGAGGTCGATAACGTAACGCGCGTCCACGGTATCGGTTTCGTACACCGCATCGGGGAGTGAGAGCACCGAATCCAGGGTGGTTTTTCGAAAGCAGCTCATTTCTTGACGTTCATACACTTCAAGGATAATTTTTTGGCTAAAGGCCGGAAGGCACTGCAAAAGGACTAAGAAGATTATGAGGGTTTTCATGGGGGGAGCTTGTGGTCTTTGAATAAAACCAATAAAGTGTTCATGGTTACAGAGGTTTTTTCTTGTAAAAAAATGTAATTTTAATGCTCAAAATGTTGGCAATAAAACGATAAGAATATGGCAAAAAGAAAGGGGATTTATTTAGGTGTGGGCGCAATTGTGCTAGTTGCTTTTGGGGTATTGATGATTACAAGTTCGTGCAAGGGGAAGAAAGATTGTTCTGGTTTGCTGTGCGAATATTATGGAGAAATTGACAAAGAATTCGAATCCACCGGTTTGGAGAAAGATCAAGGATATAAGTTTATGGAAACTCATGCCGAGTTGGATTCAACCACCAATAGAATTATTATACGATCGATAGAGGGAATCTACTTTGCCTATCCTTCTCCCGAAGGGTGGTATGCCCAAGCAAAAGGAGGCACAAGCAAAATGACGTTAAACGAATTAGGACATTCTTTGGCCGAAAAAGAACTCGATTACGAGCAGCAAATTTCCACCATGTTCGCCAACCGATTGAAAGAGAAGATTAAGTCTCACAAAACGTGGTATAACATTTCAGATAGATTGCAATCCTTGGGCGTTGCTGTAATCGACACCTCGGTTTTCAACCTGTTACAAATAGATACAGCCAATTACCTTGCAACCGAACTAAAAGCATTGAGGCGCGGAGAAATGGAGTTTAATAAGTTTTGCGATGTTTTCAAAGGAGCACATGGGGATTTTTCTCATGGTAAATGGGAATTCAAAGGTTTTCCAAAAATCGGGTTTTACAACCCCAAAGGAGAATTTCTACCTGTTACCGACAACTATTTTCTATGCTTTTCCCAATCTGTTGACGAGCAAACAAGCAAAGGGATAGTGCCATATGATGAGGTTAAATATCTATTAGATAATAAATTGGTCGTCACCAAGCTTGTGGAACCCAATTCATACAACAAGTTGTCATTCAAGTATGAATGCAGCCCTTTAATTTACCTGCCAAAGCAGCATAAATGGTACGGCCCAGACCAATTGAAAGAAATATTGAAAAAAGAAGGCATAATACGATGAAGTACATGACATCCCCGAACGCGTTCACTATTTTGTGTTTTACCCTGATTTTTTGCCTGTTAGCCTGTGGTAAAGAGAAAGAACTTTCCAAGGAGGAAGCTTTTGAGCAATTCGTGAATAAGGAGTTGCATAAAAAAGGGAAGGATCAAGAGGTTAAAGCATTTATGCTTTCCCATTATAGCTTTAAAAATTCTGAGAATTTGTATTACAAAGGAGTGTCCGACGATCAAAATGTAAGTGTTTTTGTTGAGGATAAAAACGGCGATATTGTATATAGTTTTCGCTTAGTTGCAGATGACGAAGACTACGATTATGATGACGGATTTGCTGTATTTCTCACAAAAGGAAATCGAGAAAGTGTTAACACAGAAAACTTCAGCAGCAACTTCCGCGAATTAGCTTATTTTTTATTTGAAACGGATAAAGAATATACGAGGGAAGATTTTGAATCTTTTTCTGAATATATCCAAGAAACCATGGACTTGGCCAAAGTGAATGCAAAGCGGTATAATCTATCCGTATATTCTTACGGCAACTTGAAATCCAAGTTTGTTATAACGCGTGAGGGCACATATGGAGGTAAAGATAAGTGGTATATTAAAACCAAGGATGGGGCGAAGAGTGCTATTTATGATTATGAAGGAATGCCACTTCAAGAATTTTGGAATTACGAAAAAGCGTCGCCGACCGAGGATGCTTGGGTTGGATGGGGAGGTAACTCCTTAGCTACTTTAAAAGCGAGATCTAATTTGCAGGAGCAACTTGGCGCAGGAAAATTAAACACTCAATTTGTTGAAAGATGCGAGGGAGTTGTTTATCCGAATTGCGGCAAACCTCATGCGACCAATTTATTATTGAAATATAAAAACGAGTTCTATGGCATTGACCAATGGTTTAAGATATTGTAGCGTCTTACTGCTGACAGGAATGTTATTCGGTTGCGATAACGGAGACTTCTATTTCAAAGTTAAAGAATCCCAGATGCATAGAGACTACATAAGCAAACACTATATGGATGAGGACGAAGGGTACGAATTGAAAGAAGTGCCGGAAGACTTTTTTCGAGAGCTTCCAGTTGACTATGATATCACATTGTACGCAAAAAATGGAAAGTTGGTGCATAATAAAATTTGGGAAAGCGAAGGGTCAGAATCGAAAGTAATCATTCCCATAAAATATGGAAAAGCTCATGGTAAGTGTTTGTCATTCAATTGGAATAAAAATGAATATGATTTTAACAATAACAATTATACTGGAGATTACAAAATTAAGTTGACATTGGCTTCGGAGTATACATACCGTTTAGGCAAATTACATGGAAAATATAAAGAATATTACGATGACGGGCAGATAAAGTTAGAAGGAGAATATAATAATGGAAAACAAATAGGAAAAGAAATATTTTATTCCGAAGGAGGTCGGGTATTAAGCTCCATTGAGTATGTTTCCGGTAAAATGAAGGACGCTAAAACCTACTTTGAAAATGGTCGGTTAAAAAAACATAGTAAATACCATGACAATTACGAGATTGGGTATCAACAGTATAACTCAGCAGGAAAATTAATAATGGAATGCGAGGAGGATATGAGCCATGAAATCCACTATAAGTTGTATGATCCCAAAACAAAACGTTACCGTAAAGTGAATTGGACGAGAGATGGTGTTTTCGATGATCTGTTTTTTTACTATAACAAGGAAGGTGAATTTGTTTGCTCCATTAAAAGTGCCATCAAACCTGGAGATCGAGAAATTATAGAATTTTCAAACAGAACCGTACTATCCTTCATTCCAACCCAAGGTTACGATACCGAGGCAAAAGATCCAATGTTGGAATTGCCTCGTGGCAAGTATACCTACCGCTTAAGCACCCAAGAAATTCAATGTTTTGAAAATAGGCGCTTAGTTGGCACCTATAACTTGAAGTCAAAGCAAGTCAATGGTACAATTCAATTAGCCGGACTTCTCAAACCCATCACTTCATGGCAAACACTGTATGGAAATCATCAGGAAAGTGGATTATGGGATTATTGCAAGGAAATAAATGAAATTCAACGTATTAAACAGCAGGCCGGCTTCAATATATATTTTGAATCTCTTGAAGAGTTTTCGAAAAAAATTCCCAAGGCAGTATATTGATTGAAATTAAATTTTATTGAAGTTCCCCAACATTCGCATTAACCACGATATCATCGGCATGAATCAAAGGTAGGGAAATCCCATGGATAGCATACCTTCAGTTTTTAGCGTACAGGCTCTTTTTTTTCAAGGTCTGTGCTAAAGTCAGTTCAGGATTCCCAAGATAAGCAATGCTATAGGAAAATTCCCGTACAATCTTTTGGGTGGAGCTAATCCCGTTAGTGGTGGTCGTAAGCGTTCTTACCGCATTATCCGGACTCGAGGATACGGCTATTTTAAAGGACGAAGCGATGCGCTCATCTTCCACGGGTTCATGGGCTTGGACCGTACACCATGAATACATGGAGTTCGCGTAACAGGTTTCCAAGTTTTTTTGTTCGAGCCATTGCTGAAGGAAAATATGGGCGCCGTCTCCGTAATTGTTGGCGTAATATCCTTGAGCTCCCGCGAGCAGAAAAGGCAGCGCCGATCCGAGCACGCGTGTTTTGGCTTCATCAACCCCAATGTCATGATCATCACCCGCGGAAGAACCCGCTCCTCCGCAAGCCGACACAAAAATGACGAGCGGATTCAAGTTGAAGGTTAGTTCTTTTGATATTTTTTCTCCGCTAATGAATTTATCTATCACGATTCCGCCGAACCCGCCATCGATTCCCAAGTGTGTGCCGTGTCCTCGGTAAATAAAAAGAGCAGCATTGAGTGCCGCTTTTTTAATAGCCTCCCATTCGTTGTTGGGGTCGTAAAACCGATGTACTTTGAAGTTTTTGCTTTCAAGAAGCGCAGCAATTTTCTCCATTTGTAGTAGGCTCTTTTCGTTGTAAATGGAATGAGAACCAATAATGCAAACCGCTTCTTGAGGTGTTGGGGTAGTTTTTTGGCTGTTAACAGGTATTACCCAAAAAATAAGGGCAAGCAAGACAACTCGTTTCATAAGGGTTGGTTTTTATGTGTTGAGGTATCAGTGCTTCATACGAAAAAGTAAAAAGTAACGGTCTAATGGTTAATGTCGGAAAGGCAGTTTCGTTACGAATAGCTTGTTTAGAAAACAAAAAACCCTGACGCTGCGGTCAGGGTTTTAATGTGGTACCTCCAGGAATCGAACCAGGGACACAAGGATTTTCAGTCCTTTGCTCTACCAACTGAGCTAAGGTACCAGCCCATAAATGGACTGCAAAGTTACACTATTTTTATTTCTTGCCAAATAAATTTCTACCGCACGGCCCTATGAAATTTCGATAATCGATGAAAAATGTCCCGATAAGATTTTTTTTATTCAATTTCAACGAATATATTTGAGGTATGTCATAACCGAATCGGTTTACTATTCCCATCATAAAAACAAAAATTTATTAAGCCAATCTTTATTGGCCTCGCCTTGCCTTGTTGGCTCGGAACGGATGCTCTTTGACATGCTGGTTGATACCCTTTGGCCCTTATCAACACCCCTTTTTTAACGATTTGTTTTAGATTTTTTTTATTAACCCTAAATTTTATTCAATGATGAACACCGTTTCCGGTACTGAAATGTACTTTTTTCCCGTCCTTAAAAAAGTTCAAACTACTGTAAACCCTAACAACAAAACCGGTTGGTCCTACGAAAACCAACTAAGCCAAGAAGCTACCTTCAACCATTGGATCAGCCTTTCTGAGTCCCTGCCTTCAGAAAAAGGCACCCTTGTTTTTTTTGAGCTAGACAAGTCAGGAAGTCTAACCTTACTGAAGACTCTTTCCTCCCCAACCAACATAAGGAGAGCCATGTACTCCTTAACCAACCCCACTCACCTTCAATGGATGTGGGGCCTAATAAATGGCGGCACCCACAAAATACTGGTTCAACTTGCGAAAGCAAGTTGAACCATTGTAACCGTTCCGGTATTAAGCATTTTGTGGATAAAAACAATGTCCGAAATCCCACCCGCCGCGCTGCCGTCCATTCCCAAGCACTTTTCCCTTATCGATCATTTTGATTCCCTCGATAGTTTTGAAAAAAGAGCATTCATCACTGAACTGGAAGACATCCTTAGCGCTGATCGAAAAAACCTGCGTGTTATCCATACCTGTTTTGCTTTGAGCATTTGCGGCGCAATAATCTATTCCTCCTTGTATTTCTACTGGTGGTATGTGATGGCCATTCTGCTCATCAATATTCCTTCCGCGGTAATGATGGTTCGAAAAAAGAAATGCATTGCAAAATTCGAAGCTGTAATTGCCTACCTGGAATACCGATTGGTATAAGGTGATTTAGTTTTCGCCTTTCGTCGCGATAATGACCTTCAAGTTATTGTCCATTCCAATCCGTAACAAATCAACCAGGTCTTGAACCGGTGAATCATAAGGTATGCGCAATACAACCGTGTTATCGTTGAGCTCCTGGGTCTTGGCAATTAATGCCGATTCCAATTGGTTGAAGGCCACTTCGTCCTTGTCCAAATAGTATTTTTTATCGGCGGTTACCGTCAAGGTGAGGTGCTGCTTGTTCGTTTTGGAAGTAGTTTTGGATTCCGGCAATGGAACCTTGATCACGTTGGGATTCGCTAAGGTGGAAATGATCAAGAAGAACAAGAGCAAGAAAAACATGATGTCGCTCAGCGCTCCTGTGGCAACCTCCATGTGGAATCGTTTGTTTCTTTTGATGGCCATGGCTTAGGATGCGGATTGCGATGACTTTATAAACTCCATGTTCAGCTGTTGAATGCGTAAGGCATAGGCGTCAATGAGCGCATTCAAGAGGTGATATCCTGCAAAAGCGATAATACCTACCACCAAACCAGCACCCGAAGAAATCATTTTTTCGTAAAGTCCTCCAGAAATGTTTCCGATGGATACGTTTTCGGTTATGGATATCGAATAGAAAATCTTGATTACCCCAGAAATAGTTCCGATGAATCCAAGGGTTGGTGCAATACCCGCGATAAGACCAAGGTGGGCCAAATTCCTCTCCATCTTACCAATTTCAATGTTGGCCACTTTTTCCATGTTGGATTCAACTTGGGGTTGCTTAGCATCGGAATCAACACTTGAAATGCCTTCTTTGATGACCGAAGCGTAGGCCGTGTCGTTGCTTTGAAGGATGGATAGAGCATCTTTGTATGCCGCTTTAGCCATATGAGGTCGAATGCTGTCAATGATTTTTGCATCAAATTTTGTGGTCCGTTTGATGTACAAGTAACGCTCGATGATAACATACAAGGTGTAAAACAACAAAATGACAATTGGAATAAGGAAGACCCCACCTTTCAGCAGGAAATCAAACGCGGACACTTCCGCTACTTTTTGTACTTTCTCTGCTTCTGGGGCTACGTTTGCATCACCACCCATGCTGTTTTGCGCATGAATAAGTAAACTAAAGCAAGTTAGGAAGAGGGTTGCGATTCCGTTGGTGAAGGTTTTTTTCATTACTGCGTAATTTTTTGAGCTAATTTAATTCCTTCAAGCCGATGCAATTTCAGACCTGATTATTAGATTTCCACATTGGATTGTTATTCGACGAACATAAAAAAAGCCACCGTTTCCGATGGCTCTCCTGTTCAAAGGGATTTTCCTTAAGGTAAAACTTCCACACGCAAGGTTTGCACTTGGTCGTTTTGGTTCGTTACGCGAAGCAAATAAGAACCTGGTGCAATGCCGCTTATGTTGGTTTCAGTTCCATCCATCTTGCCTTCAAATACCACGTTGCCATTCATTGATATTAAGCAAATTCGAGCGAGTTCCTCATGGGCAGAAAGGGTAATGCTTCCGTTGGAAGGGTTTGGAAATAGCTGGAGTCCTGCAATGGTTTTGGTTTCAATACCTGCTAATTGGTTTTGATGCACCCTCACAGGTATCGCCATTTCAATGCTCTCAGCGGGTGTCCCGTTGTCGGATGCATTTAAGAAAATATGATAAAGACCCTCTTGCAGTCCTTGCGCATCAAACGAACATTCCAAAGCGATGTAATCACTGCTTGTCACATTTTCAATAAAACTGAATCCAGTGGGGGCATCGCTTGATATGTTGTAGGAAAGCACTTGTCCATATTCCGGAGTCATAAGCGACAAGGTAAACTGAGCTAAGTTCATGCTTTTGTGCAGGGTATCGCCAGTGTAGACGTCAATGGTATCGCAAATATTGCTATTGATGACCAACGGAGGGATGTTGGCAGCGTTCATACCTGCAACATCGAAGTAAACTTCTTGGTCGTCTAAGAAATCCACTTGATCGGCTAATGCGTAAGGACCATCAAACCCAGTTCCCGGTGCGTCAAATTGGCCTACTTGGAAAAAGTCTACACCGTTGCCAATGTTTACACCAACGGTAGCCGCAAATCCTCCAAAGCCACCCACTCCTGAAGAGGCGTCACCCGTGGTCCATTGCATGTCGCCATAGCAAAACGATATGTTGTTGTTACCGTGAATGATGGTGTCTTGACCGTTTGAAATCACCAACTGAAAGGTATTGGTCAAGTTGTCGTTCATGTCGTAATAACCCACATGATCCCAAATTACAATCAAGGCATCGTTTGTGACCTTGTACCAAACGTTTCCTCCATTCGCGGAACGCGTGTCGACATCTCCCCAAAAAGGAGCAATCATGTTGTAGCTCGGGTCGGGAAAAGGATTAGCTGTAAACTCAAAGTAGGGGGCTAAAAACGAAATGTTTCCATTATTGTTGATGATCACGCTGTCGTATTGAGTCCCGTAAAAATCAAAGCTGAAAGGAAGTTGTATATAGTTGGAAGATCCGTCGTCGTTGGGTGCCATCGCCAAGGTGTAGGTGTTGTCCAAGGTAAGCATACAGCCGCAAAGCGCATTTTTTGAGGTCGAAGGATTGGGCTTTGTGGTGTTTGGGGCCACTAAGTCGGAAAATTGATACACGGTTCCTGCATTTAATTGACCGCCTTTCTTTAATTGATCGTATTCAGCAGTTGAAATGTTTACCGAGTTTTTTTGTGCGAAAGAGGCTCCTGCCACCATCACGCAGAGGTAGATTAGTTTTTTCATGGCCGTAAAATTTAGGGTTACTTATTGGCCATAACGTGGCAGTACTATTCGCGTTGCCTTGGTGCAAAAAAAAAGCCCGAAATTTCGGGCTTGAAGTTGCTTAATTACGGAGTAATTAGTGTTTCGATAAATAATCGGCTACACCGTCGAAGCTTGGCTTCATGGCGGCATCACCCTTTTGCCAGTTGGCTGGGCATACCTCGCCGTGCTCCTCGAAATATTGTAAAGCGTCCACCATGCGAAGGGCTTCGTCCACGTTTCTTCCAAGGGGGAAGAAGTTGACCAACTGGTGCATCACAGTCCCCGATTTGTCGATCAGGAACAAGCCTCTATAAGCGATCATTGGACCATTCGCTGTCAGGGTTCCGTCCATGTCGTACTCATATTCTCCAGCAAGCACACCGTAAGCTTCTGAAATGGTTTTGGTGGTATCGGCAACAATTGGATATTTCACTCCTTCGATTCCACCTTTGTTTTTGGGTGTTTGTAACCAAGCCCAGTGCGATTCTTGAGTGTCGGTAGAGCACGCCACAACTTTTACGCCTCGCGCTTCAAATTCTCCTAGGGCATGTTGAAAAGCATGCAATTCGGAAGGGCATACAAAGGTAAAGTCCTTTGGATAAAAGAAGAACAATACATGGTTTTTTCCAAGGTATTGGTCCAAGGAAAAGTCGTTAACAATTTCGCCGCCATTTACCACCGCAGCAGCGCTAAAGGATGGGGCTTTTTTTCCTACAATAACTGACATAATGTTGAGTTTTAATGATTATTTCAAAGGTAAAACAAACCAAGACGTGGGATGTTTTTCGAAGTTTAAATATTTTTAAAAAATGAAGTGGATTACGTTTATTTACGCATTTCTGCGACGAAATCATCGTAAGAAAGCGGTTTCATTTTGAGGCTTGCATTGGTTTTGAAGAATTGGGTCAACTTTACTTCTGCTAATTGATCGTAAATGTTATTTGCCTGTTCTTTTTTGGAGAGCAATTCTCGGGCAGAGGCTTCCAGCTCTTGGTCTTCAGGCGCCGGAAGGCCGTATTGAGCGTAGTTGCTAACAATCAGTCCTTTGGTAAAGGCCATGACTTCTTCAAAAACCAATTGTGTGTTGCTGTCCTTGAAAATTTTGGATTGAATTAATTGCCACTTCAAGGATTTCAAATAATCCTCAAATTCTTTATCAATATCTTCATCGCTGATAGGAGACGACGCACTCAGTTTAATCCATCGTTTTAAGAA
>JBJOJZ010000100.1:0-2606 GCA_046046325.1 Bacteroidota bacterium | reverse complement strand
TGTCTCGTCCTAGAAAAAGTTGACTATAAATTCAATTATATGTCAAATAAAAAGGAAAATGTCAAAAAGTCAAATCCCCCACAAATCTACAGTGAGGCATTTAAACGTCAGGTTGTAAAGGAATTAGAAAGCGGTTTAAACACAATTGCAGGTTTAAAGCGGAAATATGGAATAGCTGGAAACAGTTGTCTTCCAAGGTGGCGTAAACAATTTGGAAAATTAACGTACAAGGATCAGAATGTAATAGGTCGACCGATGAAAGATCCAACTAAGCAAAAAATCAAGGAGCTTGAAGAGCAACTGCGTCAAAAAGAATTAGAACTTGATGCTTATCGTAAATTTATCAATATAGCAGAAAAAGAACTTCATATTAAGATTGTAAAAAAGTCTGGCACCAAGCAGTCAAAGAAATAGCAAGTGAAGGCAAGTTAACGGTGCCCGAATTATGTAGGCTGTTTGGTTTTAGTAAACAATCATTTTACAAGAGGTCGATTCAACCAAATTCAACATCAGATGTAGTTGCATTAAAGAAAATGGTCATGGGTGTTAGAGTTACGCTACCTAAGACAGGTGGAAGGAAATTACATTCAATGCTGAGTTCCCAAATCAAATCACAAGGAATGAAAATCGGTAGAGATAAGTTATTTGATTTTCTCCGAGAGGAACATTTATTAATAAAAACGAGGAGGAAATACCATAAAACTACTAACTCAAAGCATTGGATGCGTAAATATCCGAATTTAATCAAGGATATAGAAATTTGCATGCCAGAACAGGTTTGGGTTGCAGACATCACTTATCTGATGATGAAAAAGAAGCATTACTATTTACATTTGATTACAGATGCTTATTCAAAAAAAATTGTAGGTTACCAATTAGCGGACAATCTACAAGCTGAAACAACGTTAAATGCTCTAAGACAAGCGATTTTGAATAGGATTTACGATCACAAACTTATTCATCATTCCGATAGAGGACTTCAATACTGTAGTTCACAATACACGGCTTTGTTGTCAGAAAACGGAATATCTATTAGTATGACTGAAAACTCGGATCCATACGAGAATGCAGTTGCGGAAAGAGTTAATGGAATACTTAAAGATGAGTTTATGCTTGATATTAACTTTGAATCTTACTTTAGAATGAAAAAACAAGTTCAGCAATCAATTAATGCATACAATCATTTAAGACTTCATACTTCTATCGGAATGTTAACTCCTAATAAAGCACATTTACAGAATAAAATTATACTTAAAACATGGAAAAAAAAGAACCCTCTTCTTGTTAATGAAAAGGGTTCTTTATCTTTGGTCTAATCAGTCAACCTTTTTCAGGATGATACACCTTAAACTTTCGGTGGATTAATCCTCCTTCCAGTTTTCTTTTGATTTTGTGTATGGAATCGCTACCGCATCCAACTTCGCTTGAAGGACTTGAACACGTTTGATGACCTCATCCAATTTCACACGAAGTTCTGCATATTCTGCTTCAACAATCGTTTTGTTTGCTTTGTGCGTGTTGCTTACACCGGCTGTGTTGTCGTATAGTTGGTATTCCACCATTCCCAAACGAGACTGAATACTTGGAGCAACCTCAAATTCGTGAGCTGCACGAACTCCATCTCCATTCATCAATATGTTGCAATCGTACATGATCGTTTTCAATTCTTTGATTTCTTTCAACAACGACATATCCGTATTTGGATATAACATTAATGCTTTCTCCATTAACTCGATTTCATCATTGGTTTCATCCATCAACCTATTTGCACCAGAAACCTTGCGATTCAATTCCGCTACTTGTGATCTGAACACTGACAATTCCTGAGGATTTTTCGCAACCAATGTTTGGTTGTTCAATGCTTTAACCTCGAATGGCGTTTTTGAAATCAATTCTTCCAATTCACCGTTTTTCACCAAAGAAACACTAACATAATACGTTCCCGGAGCTACTAAGAATCCATTTCCACCTGAACCAATTGGATGCGTAGCGTTCGAACGAAGATTCCATACCGTGCGAGAAATTCCTTTTGATGGACTACCCGACATGCGACGAACTTCTTTTCCTGAAGCATCAGAAATAATCCAAATAATCTTTGCTGCGTCCTCTAATTGTTCTTTACGCAATTCATCAAAGGAAGGATAAACTACATCTTTTTTGTCTTTCTCCAATGCTTGTTCTTTTTCTTGACGCGCATCCTTCAATGTTTTGTATTCATCTTTTATATGCAAAGTAAACACCGCACCAAAAGATGGATTCTCAGATGCCCACATGTTGTGTCCTTGGAAACCTGTTCCATCTAATCCAAGCGGATCGGCAGGAACATACGAAAGTGCATCTTTTACAGGAAACAAATGCGCTTTCTTGTCCAAATTGACTTTCGATAATGAACGCAACGGCGTGTAGTTGTCCAAAACGTAGAACCCACGTCCAAATGTTGCTGCCACTAAATCGTTCTCGCGTTTTTGGATATCTAAGTCATACACTGCAACCGTTGGCAATCCAGCTAATTTTGTCCAGTTTAAGCCTGCATCATTTGTAAAAAACGCACCAAATTCCGTTCCTACAAACAATAAATTTGGATCGACATGATCTTGTTTCAAACA
>JBJOJZ010000140.1:0-6466 GCA_046046325.1 Bacteroidota bacterium | reverse complement strand
TTGATGCAATGAATTGGTGTGCCATCGGATAAGGTCGTTTTCATGCCTTAAAAATACGCAAAAAAATGCACGTTGACGTCAAATTCGAATGGACTTATGACCTACCACAATGACTTTTGTTCCATAAGAGCATGAGCGGATGATTTTAGCGTTGTGAT
The DNA here is from genome assembly GCA_046046325.1 of Bacteroidota bacterium. Classification (GTDB taxonomy): domain Bacteria; phylum Bacteroidota; class Bacteroidia; order Flavobacteriales_D; family Crocinitomicaceae; genus UBA952. Next base: position 6,308 of record JBJOJZ010000140.1, on the reverse strand, counting down.
GAGGCTCTGTAACGAAACAACCGTGGCTTCTTCCAAGCCTACCATTGCGCAGCAGGAAAGTTCTCGAAACATAGGACCCACCGTGAAAAACAATTCCTCGGTCGTAGGCATTGTCGTTTACTCCTTTCTCTGTACCGTGCAGTTTCATCGCAAGGCCTTTTTCACCGACATAAGCCTTTCCTGTGGTAAATACACCAAGGCAACTTTTAAAGCTTTGTTGTTCGTTGCTGAACTTTGTTGCCCAAACCTCTCCGGAATTTTTTCCATGCGCAACGCGGCAATGTAACCTAATTTTCTGATTTTTAATAAGCCATAGCCTTTTTTTACTGGAGGGGAGTCTGAAATCGACTAAAATAACTTTTCCTTTAGCTGGAATACGTTGACGTAAATCGGCAGGAAGTTCATCCAAACCGGAAAGTTCGGATAAGTGTGGTTCTTCTCCAACAAACTCAGGTCTGAAATGACGTTCAATGACCTTCCAAGAGCGATCAACCGCTTTGAGTTTCCATGCCGCGGAGGCACACAAAACTAAGACCAACAGGCCCAATACTAAATTCCGCATGGTTCCTAAACTTTAACTTAGGCGAAGGTTACGATTATTGTTCAAGAAATGGGTAACGGTAATTGGTAGGCGTAACGAATGTTTCTTTAATCGTACGAGCCGAAACCCATCGCAGTAGATTCATGGCGGCACCGGCTTTGTCGTTGGTTCCAGAACCTCTTGCACCTCCGAAAGGTTGTTGTCCAACCACGGCTCCGGTGGGTTTATCGTTGATGTAAAAATTACCAGCTGCGTTTTCCAACAAACGGGTCGCCGTTTCAATCGCATATCGATCCTTGGCCATAATGGACCCGGTCAAAGCGTAATCAGAGGTTTGATCCACCAAATGCAGCGTTGCTTCGAATGCATTATCGTCGTACACATACAAGGTCAACACCGGACCGAATATTTCTTCCACCATGGTTCTAAAATGTGGATTAGTGGTTACCACCACGGTAGGCTCAATGAAATAACCTACTGAACCGTCGTAATTTCCACCAACCAGGATTTCAGCGTCTGCCTGGGACTTGCAATAATCCAGGTACCCTGCGATTTTTTGAAATGCTCGCTCATCGATCACGGCATTCACAAAGTTGGATGTATCGGCAGGAGTGCCCATTTTAAACGAACTAACTTGGTCTACCAACGATTTTTTTACTGCTGGCCACAAAGATTTAGGAATATATCCTCTGGACGCCGCCGAGCATTTTTGTCCTTGAAATTCAAATGCTCCTCGGGCGAGGGCTGTTGCAACTTCTTCCGCGTTGGCCGAGGAATGTGCTACCACAAAATCCTTCCCTCCAGTTTCACCTACAATTCTCGGATAACTTCTGTATTTGTCTAAATTGGAGCCAATCGTTTTCCACAAGGCCTTGAAAACGGCGGTTGATCCCGTGAAATGCAACCCCGCGAATTCACGGTGGCTGAATACAACCTCTCCAGCCGTAGGACCATCGACAGTGATCATATTGATCACTCCGTCTGGAAGGCCAGCCTCTTTAAAGAGTTCCATGATTACTTGGGCTGAATACACTTGTGAATCGGCAGGTTTCCAAACCACTACATTGCCCATCATAGCGGGTGCAGCACACAAATTGGCAGCAATCGAGGTGAAATTAAATGGGGTAACAGCGAAAATGAATCCCTCCAAGGGCCGATACTCTAAGCGATTCCACATGCCCGGCAAAGACTCTGGTTGTTCCCGGTAAATTTGCGTCATATATTGCACATTGAAACGGAAAAAGTCAATGAGCTCACAGGCTGCATCAATCTCCGCTTGAAAAACATTTTTTGATTGTGCTAACATGGTAGCAGCATTCATTCGATTTCGGAAAGGTCCTGCTAAAAGGTCAGCGGCTCTCAAGAATATCGCTGCTCTATCTTGCCAAGGGAGTTTTGACCATGCGGAGCGCGCATTCAATGCTGCATCAATCGCGGCGGTAACATGCGAAGCATCGCCGTAATTAAAATAACCCATCGTTTTTGCGTGCTCGTGTGGAGGCGCCATTCTTTTCTTTTGTTCGGTGCGCAGCTCTTGGCTGCCTATATACATGGGAATGTCGATTGGTGCATTGTGATACATCCTTTGATATTCGTCCAACAAACTGGCTCGTTCGGCAGAACCTTTTGCGTATGGCTTAACGGGTTCATTAACTGCTTTAGGAACCGTAAATAGAGCATTTGACATGGTGGTTATTTTTTTACAAAGGTAAGCAGTCGTGCTAGATAAACAACGGGTCTGATGTTGAATTACTTGTAAATTTGTACATGCATTATTTAGGACAGCTGCAATTGGTTAATTATAAAAACCACGACTTTCTAACCTTGGAATTCAGTGCCAAGGTGAATGCCATAGTTGGGAGAAATGGTGTTGGAAAAACCAACGTACTCGATGCTGTTCATTATTTAAGCATGTGTAAATCCTATCTAAATCCGTTAGATAAGCAGAATATCCGTTTAAATCAGCCTTTTTTCAGCATCCAAGGACTTTGGATAACCCACGAGCGTCAAGATTTGGTGGTTTGCTCGGTAAAAGCTGGCACAAAAAAAGTTGTTAAACGTAACAAGGTTACTTACGAAAAACTTTCCGACCATATTGGATTATTTCCGGTGGTTTTCATCTCTCCGTACGACGGTGATTTAATTGCGGAAGGGAACGAATTTCGCAGGAAATGGCTCGACGGCATCATTGCCCAAATCGACCGTAAGTACTTAGAAGATTTGTTGATATTTCAGCGGATTTTAGAGCAACGAAACGCTTTACTTAAAAGCATTTCTGCCGGAAATTCTCATCGCGACGAATTGGCCATTTGGAACCCTTCTTTTGAGGAAGTAGGTGAACGAATTTACCAAAGAAGGCTGGCTTTTATCGAGGAGTTCACCCCTTTATTCCGAGCAAACTTTCAACAAATCGGGAACGTGGAGGAAATCCCAGACATTCAATACAAGTCTGATTTTCAGAAAGGTGGATTCACCCAGTTACTCGTGCAAAATGAACGAAGGGATTTAATGTTTCAGTACTCAACCGTTGGACCACAGAAGGACGAAATCGTGTTTACTTTAAACGACCAACCGGTGAAAAAATTTGGTTCTCAAGGGCAACAGAAATCCTTTGTTTTGGCATTGCGTTTGGCGCAATATCACTATTTGCATTTGCACGCAGGAAAAAAACCCGTATTGCTTTTAGACGACATCTTTGATAAGCTCGACAGCATTCGCGTTCAACGCCTTATGGACTTGGTGAGTAAGGATGTTTTTGGTCAAGTGATTATTACCGACACAGAAAGTGATCGAGTAAAGGCGATCTTGTCTCCTTTCCTGGACGATTTTCGTATCTTTGAGTTGCCGCTTGACACACCATGAAATTTAACCTGGAAGAATTCCGACGAAGTTCTGAGAATCAACCTTTGAAAGAGGTGATGGAGCGCATGTTCAAGGTTTACCAATTGGAGGCTAAACTCCAAGAGGTGGATTTAATCCAAGCATGGCCTGAATTGATGGGACCGGCTGTTGCACACCGAACCCAAAACATATTTTTAAAAGGCAGTGTTTTTCATGTTCAAATTGATTCTTCGGTCGCCCGTGAGGAACTGGCCAAGGGAAAACAAGTTATTATCGACCGACTTAATGCCTACGCGGGTAAAACCTTGATTACGGATATTTGGTTCTCTTAAATAAATGTTAACTCCTTGGTGATGTTTGCAAAACGGGGTTAATCGCCTTACTTTTGCCCCATGAAATCTGCTTTATTATTGTTGGGAATTGCTATAAGTTGTAGTTTTTCACTGCATGCCCAGCTCAAGCCGATATACCAGCAAGCGGAGTATCCTTTTTGGTTGCATTTGCCTTCGGACAGCATTTTAAAATCTTCACCACCAGTCCTTATTTTTCTTCACGGTAAAAGTTTATCGGGAACGGATTTAAACCGGGTTAAGCGCTACGGTGTAATATCCGAAATCGAGAAAGGTAGAAGCATTCCAGCCATCGTGGTCGCTCCGCAAACCAATAACGGATGGGATCCAGTTAAGGTTAAGAGTGTCCTTGATTTCGTTAAGAATACCTTTACTGTTGATACGAACCGTGTATACGTTTGCGGCATGAGCATGGGCGGATATGGAACCTTGAATTTTGCCGGAAAATACCCAGAATTAGTCGCTGCCGCTGTGGCGTTGTGCGGAGGGGGAAATGTAAAGGACGGCTGCAATTTAGCAACGGTTCCTCTTTGGATTCAGCATGGAGCATTGGACAATGCGGTGCCGATTTCAGAATCGGAAAAAATCGTAAAAGCTATTAAAAGTTGTAACGGTGGTGAGAACCTTATCTACACGCGGTTGCCAGCCGCAGACCATGGCGATCTTGAACGCATTTTCCGAACCGATGAACTTTATAACTGGTTATTTCAATTCAGTAAAACGGTACAGGAATAGCCTTTTTGTGCTGCTTGTGTTGGTCTTTACAAGCCTGTGCCATGTTTATGGGCAAGCCTTAGACTATACAAGTCAAGAAAATTGGTTGGTATTGCCGGAAAAAGTCCCTCGTTTTTTCCAAAACAAAACGATAGATTCCTCCTGGATTCGTAAGGTTGACGTTTTTTATGTTTATCCAACGTTTTTACTTGAAGAAAAAGATCCGCGGTGGAACGCTCCCGCAAAGGACCAAAAATTACAGGAAGAAATCTTGGAAAAAGCCGTTAAATTTCAGGCCAGTGCTTGGTTAGAATGCGGCCGCCTTTTTGTGCCTTATTACCGACAAGCGCACCTTCGTGCCTATGACTCCCTTGAAGGAAGGGGCCGCGAAGCGTTGTTATTGGGCTATGCAGACGTTGCCGCATCGTTTCGTTATTACCTTGAAAATTACAATCAAGGAAAGCCCATAATTCTCGCGGGGCATAGCCAGGGAAGTACTCAACTTACGTTATTGCTCAAAGAGTTTTTCGATGGAAAGCCCTTATCTAAACGACTTATTGCTGCCTATCTTCCAGGGGTTGGCATTGACACCAATGAATTCCAACAACTTGAATTTATGACTAAGCCTTCGGAATATGGAGGTTTTGTCAGCTGGAACACCATGTACGAAAAGCCTGACACCTACCGATACCCCTATTGGTACCACAATCGATTTTGCATCAATCCACTGAGTTGGGATCTATCCCCCATGACACCCAAGGCCGCGCATCAAGGATTTTTATATAGTAACGGAAAAATATACCGGCGTTGTTTTGACGCTACCCTTTGCCAGGGTGCGGTTTGCCTGACCCGTGCCAAGTGGCCCATCAATTGGCTTGCAATGCGGTATGAAAGCCTGCACGTTGGGGATGTGAATCTTTTCTGGAAAGACATTGGGATCAATTCAAAAGCTCGTATTAACGCTTTCTTTTTGAACGAATCGCGGAATTGACCTCGGCCACGTCCAACCAATAGAGGAATTTAATGGAAAAACTGTTAAAAAGACCTGAATTGAACAAATCGTTCATGTTTTGAAAGTAATCAGGAGAAATGTCCTTAACGGAACTGAAGACGGAGCTTTTCCAAACGAAGCTCAATTCGCTTCCTTGCTTAACCACCCATCGGTAGGCACAATCAATGGTAAGGGCATTATAATTGAGGTTAAAGGCAGAATTCCCCTGAGCGTCCAGCCCAAGCGTTCCGTTTGAGCTTAAACTACCGTCAGCGTTAAGCGTGAAAAATGCATGATATTCTAAGACCGACCAATAATGGCGTGTTCTCAGAGAAAGGTTCATCCGGTTAGTAATGGTGTAATTGAATTCCAGAAACTGAGACAAATTGGTTCTATCGCGTTCTCCAAAAAGAATCCCATTCACATTATCGACCGGCGAGCTGAACTGCACGGCAAATCCTCGATCGTTCAACTGCTTTTCCAAGGACCATTCTACTAATAAGAGCATCTTTTTCGACAACCTTATTCGGGGAGAAAGGCTAAAACTCAAATTCTTCCATCGTGAATTCCTGCTAAACCCCACGTAGTAAAAATTGGCATCAATGGCCAAGGGCTTTTGGTAATTGGTGGAAATCCAGCCTCCTCCTCCGTACCATCGAGGAACAACAAAATAACTTCCCCAGGTTCGTGGCTCAAAGTAGTCGTATTTATCGGTAAAGGCGGTGTAGGCGTTGATTCCAAAAGCATCGAAGGACTTGGTTAAAGCGAAAGCAGACCAATCCAGGTTGGATTCCGTATAAACATTGGGCGCGTATAATCGGTTGTAGCTCACAGAAAGGTTGGTCGTCATCCGCACAAAGTTGCCTAAAGG
>JBJOJZ010000098.1:0-16868 GCA_046046325.1 Bacteroidota bacterium | reverse complement strand
TTTATTGCTCACCAACTATTCGAATGATCCAGGAACGATATCCTTTTCTCAAACAGGTGGTACGGGTTCTGCGGATTGTTCGTTTGTTTGTGGTGTAACAGGATTCACCGCCAACCCTACCGCGTGTGCCAATAATTTGTACAACCTGTCCGGAACCCTGAGCATCAACAATCCCCCAGCAACAGGAACACTCACGATTTCAAGTTCTTGTGGTGGTTCTCCCCAAGTTTTCAATGCTCCTTTTAGCAACAGCATCAATTACAATTTAAGTGGGCTAAATGCTAACGGATCTAATTGCCAAGTAACCGCTGTTTTCAGTGCCAATGCGAATTGCAACACATTTCAACCGTACGTTGCGCCAGCTCCTTGCAATGCCGGACCTTGCTCCTTTGGCAACTTTACAGGGTCCATAACCAACTGCGACCCCGTTACGAACCAATATACTATTACAGGAACCATCAATTACACCAACGCACCAGCCTCAGGAACTTTAACGCTGAGCAATTCTTGTGGAGGTTCACAAGTCTTCAATGCCCCATTCGGAAGTTCTTCCAATTTCTCACTTACAGGAACTGCTAATGGAAACAGTTGCGTAGTTACTGCTACTTTTTCGGCCAACGGGAATTGTTCAGCAACATTGACTTACCCAACCCCCCCTGCATGTAATTGCAATGCTTTAATGGGAACTTTTACAACAACATTACAAGGACTTCCGGCGATTAATCCTATCTGCTTTGGGGATTCGTTCAGCATTACTACCAACAACGACTTCAGCGTTCCTGCAGAGATTCCTGGATCCACTGTTCCGGGTTCTCCCAATTACGACCCCACGGCACCAACCTATGACCCTGGAATGATATGGTTGATTTATTCATGTCCTCCAACTATTTCTTTAGATCCTTTAATGGCGCAGGCCACAGGACTCGATATTCCAGATGACCCTTGCCTCGTTGGTATTGCATCGAATTCGGGAAATTTATCCGATTTGAACGATTTAAGTACGATCAGTTCTTATCCTGCGGGCACCTTTACCAACAATGTTGTTTATTACGTCCCTCTCACCATGTACAGTGTGCAAGATGGAATATATAGCTATATCATTCAACCCAACTTGCAATGCTTCGACTTGGGTAATCCTATTGCAGTACAATACTTACCCGATGTGACGGCTACTTTTACTTCGAACTGTGCCAATGGAACTGCATCAGCTACTGTCACAGGCGGTTCTCCAGCAGTAAACGGCACCTCCTTTACGGCCTCAAACTTGCTGCCTGCCAGTGCAGGATTTGCCGTAAACACGGCCCTCAACAATGGAATTATAATGATCAATAACCTAACCACAACCGGACCATATTCCTTCGACCTAACCGACGACGCAGGTTGTACCTACGCGATTACAGGAAATTACACTGGACCTGACCCTGTAACTCTTTCCTATCCAGATACCCTTTATTGTTTATCTGATCCCAATCCAGTAGCATCCATAACAGGTTTAAATGGGGGAACAATAAGTGCAGGAATTGGAATTGCCGTGAATCCAAATACCGGAGAAGTAGATTTAAGTAATTCGTCCCCAGGAAGTTATTTAATTACGTACACATCACCTGCTGCAGTTTGTCCAGGAGTGGATGATTTTTTAATTACGATTGCCCAAAGCCCAACCATTGATGCCGGAAATGACAAAGTAGTATGTTTTGGCAATGCTATTCAATTGGATGCAACAGGCGGTAATTCCTATGTTTGGAATGTACCTGTTGCCAATGGAATGTCATACATGCCTCCTGTGGGTACCACCGAACTCATTGTTACAGGAACGAATGGTGCCGGATGCAGCGCGACCGATACTCTATTAATTGAGGCGCTTGAAGATTGTACGGGGGAAGACGTAGTTTATTGGGTTCCCAATACCTTTACACCGGATGGCGACCAACACAATCAATCGTTCAAACCTGTATTTTTCTCGGGGTATGATCCTTATGAGTTTGCCATGTATATTTTCGATCGATGGGGCGAACTTGTGTATGAAACCCGCAATGTGAAATTCGGTTGGGACGGTTCAACCGGTCGTAGTGGAAAGAAAGCTCCGGATGGCGTTTACACGTGGAAAATTGTATTTAAAGCGCTGAACAACGACGAGAAGATCCAAGAAGTGGGTCACGTAACTTTACTTCGTTAATTCTGCTTTAATTTTTCTTTGAAAACTTTGCGGAACTTTTCGACCTTCGGTTTAACCACATATTGACAATACTGATTTTGCGGATTAAGGTTGAAGTAATCGTGATGGTATTGTTCGGCTCGGTAAAAATTATTGATTCCCTTTACCTCTGTTACGATAGGATTATCCCACACCTTTTCTTTCGTTAACTTTTCAATGTACTTCTCGGTAGTTGATTTTTGCGCTTCAGTATGATAAAAAACTACGCTTCGGTATTGCGTTCCTACATCATTCCCTTGACGATTCAATTGCGTTGGATCGTGAATCCACCAAAAGAGTTCCAATAACGCGTCAAAAGAGATTTTTTGAGGATCGTACACAATACGTGCAACCTCGGCGTGCCCGGTCGTCCCTGAACAAACTTGTTCATACGTTGGATTTACCACCTTTCCACCTGCATAACCTGGATATACATCAAGCACCCCTTCCAGTTCTTTGAAACACGTTTCAACACACCAAAAACATCCTGCTCCAAAGGTGGCCTCTTCTTTTTTTACTGAATCTTCTGCTACAAAATCTAAGGCAACTGAATTCAAGCAATACCTTAAACCGGTTGGCTTTGGACCGTCCTCAAACACATGACCTAAATGGGCATCGCATTTCGAGCAGCGGATCTCAACACGTTCCATGCCGTGCGAAAGATCCTTTACCTCTTTTACAGCACCAGAAGAAATCACATCGTAAAAACTGGGCCACCCCGAACCAGATTCGTATTTGGTAGAACTGGAAAACAACGGTGCATCGCAACCGATACAACAATACGTTCCCTTTTCTTTGTGATAGACATATTTTCCGGTGAACGGACGTTCCGTTCCTCCGTCTTGGATCACTTGACACACATTTTTAGGTAACATTTTATCCCCGTATGGAACTAGATCTGCATTAGAATTCATGGGTATATCGTTTTGAGAATAGGAACAACTGGAAAGAAAACACCCTAGAGAAAAACATACAATTCGTTTATGTTTTTGCCAAGTATTTTTTAACGGTGTAATGTCCAACATAAATTAAAGGAGTTAAAGCCAATCCTATTAACAACTTTAGGAGGTAATTTGTTGGTGCTATGCTCAAATAATCCGTCCAGGACATGGTGCCCGGTACAACAAAGCCGATGAATAAAACAATATATGAATCAACCAATTGAGAGACTAAGGTACTGCCTGTACTTCTTAACCAGATAAAACGATCGCCCGTTTTGGATTTAATCCATTTAAACAAGGAGGCATCCAACAATTGGGAAAATAGAAATGCCGCAATGCTACCAACGATTACCATTTGGGCTTGACCGAATACCAAATTATAGGACTGGTTATCAGCTAATTGGCTATTCGGTAATTCCAATGCGGGTATTTTCAACGAAATTCCGACAATCACAAAACAATAAAGAATCAACCCCGATGTTATCCACGAAAGTCTACGAACCGTTTTGGCACCGTAAAACTCATTCAATAAATCCGTTAATAAAAAAACTACAGGCCAAGGTAAGATTCCTATTACGGTTACCAAGGGACCAATTTTATGCCCGAACACGTTAAGGGCAATGGGAATGGAAATCAATTTATTGCTGATTAATTCAGCGGTAACAGCATTCGTAATAAATAAGCCTGCTAAGGCAACGAAAAGCCATGTTTTACGATCGAAAGTGTGATTCATTATTCTTTTTTCTTGGGGTTACTCATTCCGTAATCTAACCTTTTCGTTTTTACGTACCTAGAAATATAATACTTGCTCGTTTTAAAATTATTAATTACCACTCCCTTGCTTGTAGAGGAATGGATAAAATTAATGGCCTCCGAGGTAACTTCTATCACCATACCAACATGACCTACCCCACCGGAATTGCCGCTAGCTCTAAAAAACATCAAATCTCCTGGTTGAATCTCTGCAAGGGAAACGGTCTCTCCCAACTCTGCCAAACTATAACTTGTACGAACCAAGGAAAAACCAAAAGACCCGAATATGTAGTTAATAAACCCCGAACAATCAAAACCCGTCGGGGTTGTCCCTCCCCAATGATAAGGGGTTCCCAAAAGTGTTTTTGCTAAAGCGATAATTGAACCAACCTTTTCGTTGGGCACAGGAACCGACGAAGTATCTTGTATTACTCGAGCGGTGGAGTCTGGAATTACCTGTCCGAAAGCGCTCGAACTAAAGCAAAACCATGCCATAAAAAAAACGAAACAACTGCGCACCCACGAAATTATAACTATTTTTGGACAAGTTAGCTGATTGAAAAATGACAAAATCCGAAATAGCGCAACTCAAGAAACTCTACTACTCCATTGGTGAAGTAGCGGAAATGTTTGGAGTTAACACGTCTTTATTGCGTTTTTGGGAAAAAGAATTCAAATTCGACATCGCAAAAAAAAACCTGAAAGGAAATCGATTGTACTCGGTTAAAGAAATCGAGAAAATTCGTCAAATCTACCAATTGGTCAAAACAGAAGGCTATACGCTTGATGGAGCGAAACAGCGCCTCGAATTATCCCCGAAAAAAGTCGGTTTATCCTTGAGCTCCGAAGAGCAACATGAGCTAATAAAACGCTTGGAAAGTATTAAACAGCGCCTTACTGCTTTGAAAATTTCGTAAAGGGAATAAACCTTGGGACTTTCCTTTGGTACTTTACATATTCGGGGTACTTCTCCGCTGAAATAGCCTCTGAGAAATCCGAACTGCCTTTGAAAAGGATGACCAAAAGAACGCAACCTGCCATAGACCAATTGATCCATTCTCCAGTAGCGATAACAGAAAATCCGTAGAATACTATCCACACCAACTGTTCCATGGCATAATTAGGATGACGAACCAAGGACCATAATCCTGTTCTAACAAATCCGTGGGAATACTCCTCCAAGGGCAATCCTGCATTGATTCGACGGTACTTTTCGTTTTGGAATTCCCATTGCTGCTGATCTGCTATATACTCCAGTACCACACAACCAACAAAGACTACTGCCAACACATAATCCCAAACGGCCAAAGGGGTATTATTGGTAGCTGTTAATATCGGAATAGTAAAAAGAAAAATTAAGGTATTTTGATATCCACTGATAAAAAATAAGTTGAAAGCTGCCCAAACCCAACGGTTGGTAAAACCCGGTCTCTTGCGAAGAATTTCCCAGCGATAATCTTCTTCACCAGCCCAAAAACGCCACGTATAAGCGCCACGTCGCGCAAAATTGTACGTCAGTCGAACCCCCCAAATCGTAGCGAGAATCGCCATCAGAACCATTCTATCCGGCAAACCTGCTACCGATGCCATATGCCAGACGTAATAAATTGGAACTATGCTCCAAAGCTTGTCCACTTGTGAATTATTCCGCGTTATTTCACCCACCACAAAACAATAGGCAATCACCCCTCCTACTACCCATACCATATGGTCGTAAAGGATGGTTTGTTGTAAATCGCTCAAGGGCGTTCCGAAATAAAAAGTAATGACCGGCAAACAAACGACCGTGAAAATTAAGAGTAAAATGGTCAATAACATGGTGTTTAATTTAATGAATAGCCTGCTTTATCAGCACTGAAAGGGTAAAAGCTCCCGTTTGCAACGGCTAAGATAACATTATCTTCGTTTTGAAGCGTAGCCTTCATAAAAATTACGCCTTTTCCTTTCCTTACAACTTCGGATGTTGCGATGAGCATACTCCCCAACAAACCGGGTTTCAGGAAATTCACGTTCATTTCGATGGTCGACACCACTTTCCATTCATCGGCCACAAGGGTCATGGCTCCTGCGCCCATGGTTGCGTCGAGCATCGTGGTAATTACCCCACCATGTAAAAATCCTGGGGTTGCTAAATGCTGAGCCTCAACCGACAATCTGTAGCTTATGCAGCCTGGCTGAATCCATGTAAACTCCAAGCCGAGCAGTTTGGTAAAGGCATTGTTCTTGAGATATTCCTGAATTAAGAACTCTGCGGGACTGGTTCGATCCATTGAAAAATAGCGTTAGAAAGGGTTCGTTGAACAGCAGAATAATCCTTGGTTTCTACCCAGCAATTGATGTTCAATTTACCTGATTGGCCGTCGAATTCGGAAAAATAAAAAGCAGGTGAAGGATCGCTGAGCACCAACGGATTTTCTTCGATTAGCCCTTTGATCCGAGAGATTAATTCCGCGGAATTAGCCTGATAAGGAACAGGTACCATGAGGTCAACACGACGCCTACCTTCTCGGGTGAAATTCGTGATAACGCCATTGATCAACGGGCCATTAGGAAGCACCACCGTTTTGTTGTCGACCGTTCGAACGTACGTATTAAACATTTGGATTTCAACCACTTCACCCGTCACCGAAAGGGCATGAATGGTATCATGCAACTTAAAGGGTTTAATTACCAAAATAAGGACTCCCCCTGCAAAATTGCTAAGTATTCCTCCAAAAGCAACACCAAATGCAATACCCACCGCACCAAGGATGGTTACAAACGATGTCATGGCCACCCCTAACTGTGAAATGGCCAAAAAAACTGTGATTACCTTGGAGATTACCGAAGTAAAGTTGGCCAAAAAGGTAATCAATCCCTCTTCTGCATCGCGTCGTTTTAACACCGCAGCGACGGCCATTGAAATTCTTTTAGCAAGCCAAAAACCAAAAAACAAAATGGCAATGCTCAACACAATGTTCAAGGCCAAATGCGAAATCCAAGAGAACACTTGGTCTTGTTGAATGTTTAAGGTTTTTAAAAGGTCTTTCATGGAGCGATAAGAAAACACAAAATTAGTAATTTTTAGCGATGGCACTTTTTACCCCACCTACAGACGACTCCATACTTCCCGAACAACTCAAGATTTGGCGAAGTTTCTATTCATCCGAGGATGCAGATACCTATTTACGATATTTCTTAGGGTTAAACAGCTTGCGCCAAGGTAGCGTCCAACTTTTTGGTAAAACCTACCCCACCCCTCGCTTGGAAGCATTTTTCGGAGAAACCGGATTGAGCTATTCCTACGCTAACCAACGATTCGAGGCCTTACCTATGTGCAAGGTCCTGCTAGAAATTAAAAAAGCCGTAGAATTGACCACAAATTCTAAATTCAATGGGGTACTCGTGAATTTATACCGGAATGGACAAGACTCCAATGGATGGCATGCCGATAACGAGCCGGAATTAGGAAATGACCCAATTGTTGCCTCTCTGAGTTTCGGTGCGAGCAGGAGGTTTTATCTGCGTTCCAATACCGAAAAAAAATCGTTGAAACTTTTACTGGAAAATGGCGATCTATTACTCATGGGCAACGGCATGCAAACCGGTTGGAAACACTGTGTCCCGAAAAGTTTAGGAGTACATGAACCGCGTATTAACCTTACATTCAGGAAAATAATTCAACGCTAATTAGGCCTTTTTAATCCACCTAAGTAGCAAGGCCCAAGAGTTGCGGTGGTCGTAAGATAATATCCCATTTTTAAAGATTCTTCCCGCAATTACCACCAAAAATAGCCCTGAAATTAACTGAATAACCCATGCCAGTAGGAGCATCATATATTCTGATGGAGCGACACCCACGGACAATTTAACCATGGCCACCATGCCCGCCGTCCAGGGGAAATATGTGAAAAAATCGGTGAGTGAAGATGCTGGGAATGCCATTGCATTGTAGCCGGAAAAAATACTTAATGCTAATAACATCCAAATGGGAATGCCGAATTGTTGACCATCAGAACTGTCCCCGCTAATTGCTCCCATGGCGGTAAAGAACGAAGCGAAAACCCAATAAGTTCCTATAAAAAACAGCAAAAAATTAGGAAGTAACCAAGCATAATTGATCCGGTGGTACACCAAATTTACTTGATCGTTGTGCTGTGAAACCGTTTCGAAACCCAGTTCTTTCATTTGATCACCGCTCACCTGAACCCCCTGCAAATATTCCGGGGTAAAATACTCAGGGATAATAAACTCCTTTAAAAGCCCTAACCCAATACCTACAATGCTTATCCATAGAACTAATTGCAGCATGGATGCCAACCAATTACCCCCAATTTTTCCAATCATCAAATGATGCGAACGTACGCTTGCCAAAAGCACCTCAGAAATGCGATTCGCTTTTTCACGGTTGATGCTACGCGTAATATTGGTACCAAAAACCGCAATAAAAAACATCATGATATATCCCAACGAAAATCCAACCCATGAAATTTCTTGAGCGAATTGACTGTAAGGGTCATCCACATCGCGAAAATCAAGGTTTAACGGTTGTTTTATTCTACGAAACTCCTCTTCGCTCAACGAGGTGAACTGAGCAATCAAAACTTCTTCGATTCTTCGTTCTACATCGAATTTTAACTTCATTTTAAGCGCTAAACTCGGCGTTAACCGGTAGAACAAAAAGGCTTTTTTGTTGATCAGTACTTTCTCATTAATTTCAATTAACGCATCAAATTCCTGAAATTTAGGGCTCTGCTTGAAAGCTTCCATTTCAATATAGTCGTCATAAAAATAATAGGTTACGTTTTCGGAGGGATTGGACACAATTTTACCTTCCATTAAATTTGCAGGATCAGCAATAAGCACCTTCATGCTCGAAATTCCTTGATTTCCTGAAGCTAAAAGGAAGTAAATTCCAGCAACGATTAACAAGGGGCCTAAAACCAGCATCCAACGAAATGAGCGATTGTTTAAACGCTCTTTGAATTCCCTCAAGGCCAATAGCCAACTATTTTTCATGAGCGACTAATTTTAAAAACACTTCTTGCATGCTAGGTAACTGTTCTTCAATTAACTCAAGTTTCACAGATTCTGATAACCTTGCAAATACATCGTTGAATTCATAAGGCCCTCGGCATTTAATGGACGCTTCAAAAACACCATCTAATAGTTCATCGCACGACACCAATTCGAACCAAGTCCACAAAGCATGGGCAAAAGCCAACTTACTTCCCCTAAATCTCACCTTAAAATTTCCTGACTTGTGAACGGTTCTTAATACGGAAACTTGGTCTTTCGCCACCAATTTTCCCTTATGGATTAAGGCCACATCATCGCATAATTCGTCGACACTTTTCATGTTGTGCGTCGAAAAAACGACCGTTTTGCCTTCCACTTTGAAACCCTTAATTGCCTCCAACAACATATCCACATTAATCGGATCGAAACCGCTTAAAGGTTCATCGAGAATGATCACATCTGGGTTATGAAGCACGCTACCGATGAATTGAATTTTCTGCGCCATACCTTTGGATAGAGCGCTTATTTTCCGGCTCGACCACGAGGTTGCTTCGAACTTTTCTAGCCAGAGGCCAGTAGCGGTTTTTGCATCATACTTCGATAATCCGCGAAGTTGGCCTAAAAAAACTAAGTGGTCTTTTACGTTCATTTCACGGTATAAGCCTCGCTCTTCGGGTAAATATCCAAACGAACGAACATGGGAGGAATTTAGCACGGACCCGTTGTATTTTATGCATCCCTTCGATGGAATCAAAATTTGATTCAACAAACGAATTAAGGTGGTTTTTCCCGCTCCGTTGGGGCCAATCAACCCGAAAACCCTCCCTGCCTGGATTTCCATGGAGACGCTGTCCAATGCAATTTTTTGATGAAAAACCTTCGAAACCTCAGCTACTTCAATCATGAAGGCGAAACTAAGGAATATTTTGAATTAACGAATCTATTTTCCAACCAAATAAACGTTTAAACAGCAGAAAAAATAACGTTAAACCAATGAGCAGAAATACTACACTTTGTTCATCCATCGAGCCAGAATTAGTGGAAAAAAGCGCCGGAATTTGCAAAGCCTGATCCTTCGAAGTCACCAAGATTCCCGCAGATAAATTATTCGCCAAATGGAATCCAAAGGCCAATTCTATCCCTCCATCGAGGGCAGAAATGGCGGACAAGAAAATTCCCAAAACACTGTAGAGCAGAAGCAAGGGCGTACCATATTCCTGAATCTCGGGATTTCCCAAGTGCATCATTCCGAACATGACACCGCTCAAGCAAATCGCCAACCAAGGCTTTTTCAACCGTGCATTAAGTCCTTGTAGAGCATAAGACCTGAAAAGCAATTCCTCGGCCAAAACCTGAACAGGGAGGAATACCAGTAACAAGGTCAAAGCAATACCAAAAGAGGTAGGGTCGAAATTCCAATTGAGGGATTGTGGATTCAATACTACCTCGAAAAGTACGCTCAACACCATGAAGGTTGACCAAAAACCAAAGGCCCATAAAATTCTCTTGATAGATGGATTAGTACGTACTGTTACCCAATTCCTCCAATGAACCTTGTGAATCATTGATCGGGACCAATGCAAGGCCAATAAAACAGTAATGAAAGGAATCATCTGCAATAGAAAAACGATGTAAAAACCTAACAACGCTGAAGCTTGGTGTAAATTGGTGACACCGAATTGAGCGAATACAACGCTTGCTGGCAAATTGCCTAGAAAAAAAAAGAGAAGAATGAGCAGCAGCGATTGGGCAACTTCCTTAGTACCGTAAACACCTAATTTCCATTGATCAAGAAAAGGTATCATGAAAAATAATCACGAATTTTTCGAAAAAAACCGCCTTCTTTTTCTGAATCTTTTGGTTTAAAATTGGGGTTTTCGAGCTGTTGTTCGAACCAAGACTTTTCCTCTTTTGACAAATGAGTTGGAGTCCAAACGTGAATATGCACCAACAAATCTCCCGTACCGTATCCTTGAATGGAGGGTAACCCTTTGCCTTTCAACCGGAGTATTTTTCCACTCTGTGTGCCTGGTTCAATTTTTATTTTAGCTTTCCCCCCGAGCGTCGGGATTTCCAACGATGCCCCTAGTACTGCCTCGCTGAAGGTCACAACGGCCTCGTAGTGAATGTTTTCGTTCTCCCTTTTCAATTCTGCATGCTCCAATTCTTCGATCACAACAATTAGATCACCGTTGACCCCATTGAAAGGTCCTACATTTCCTTTACCTCGGAGCGAAAGTTGCATTTCATCTTCAACACCCGCTGGAATCTCTACCTCTACGACCTCTTCCTGTTTTCTTAAGCCATAAGCATCGGTATCCGAAGGTTTTTTATCGATCATTTGACCAGCACCTTGACAAACATGGCACGTGGATTGGGTTTGCATGGCACCTAAAAAGGTTTGGGTTACCCGGGTAGTTCTTCCGGACCCGTTGCAAGTGCCACAGGACTTGAACGTCACTCCATCTGCCTGTACCAGTTTACTAACTTTGATTTTCTTTTTGACTCCGGTGGCAATTTCTTCCAACGTTAATTTCATTTTAACCCGCAGGTTTGAACCTTTCACCACTCGATTTCCCGAACGAGAACCGCCAAAACTGCCGCCAAAAGCGCCTCCAAAAATATCTCCAAATTGCGAAAAGATATCGTCCATGTTCATGCCACCACCGAACCCGCCTTTTAGTCCATCGTGACCAAAACGGTCGTACTGCGCTTTTTTATCCGCATTAGATAGGACTTCGTAAGCCTCTGCCGCTTCTTTAAATTTCTCTTCAGCGCTTGGGTCGTCCGGGTTCTTGTCCGGATGGTATTTTAAGGCTAATTTTCGATACGCACTTTTAATTTCGCCTTCCGAGGCATTTCTGGACACCCCTAAAACTTCGTAATAATCTCTTTTGCTGCTCATACTGTTACTGACCCACCACTACTTTAGCGTAGCGAATTACTTTATCATTTAAAAAATAGCCTTTTTCTACTTGGTCAATCACCTTTCCTTTGCGGTCTTCCTCCGGCACAGGAACGTTTGCAATGGCCTCGTGAAGTTCGTAATCGAAGGGGTGATCGAGCGTCTGCATCGCCTTTAATCCTTTCGATTCCATGATTTGGTTAATCTTGTTAAAAATCAACGAAAAACCATCCTTCAGAATTTGTACGTCTTCCACTTTTTCGTTGTTGGCAACAGCCCTTTCAAAATCATCTAAAATCGGTAACATTGCTACAATGGTGTCCTTGCTGGCAGTTGCTAGGTAATCAGCTTTTTCTTTAATACTTCTTTTGCGGTAATTTTCAAATTCAGCATATATCCTCAAATATTTGTCTTCTTGTTCTTTAAGACTGGCTTCTAATTCCGCTATTCTAGCCTCCATACCTGCGTTCAATGATGGGGTATCCTCTCCTTCAGGGGTTTGATTTATGACTGGGTTTGATTTTTTTTTACTCATTCGTTGAAGTTTTTCGAGCTATACTCAATTAAAGTTCCAAACTTACAAAATTCGCGGATTTGCCAAATTGTCACATGTTTTGTGTTTTTGCCGTCAATTTATCGGTAATTTCGACACAATTCAACTAGCTTTATCGCCTTATTGACATCAAAAACCAGGCGTTCTTCGGAAAAAAACGAGCTTGGATCGAGCATTTCTTTTGTCGTTGCTGAAAAATGGACAGCATCTGGCTTAACCTCAGAGGCGATGGTCTTCAGATTTGCCATGTTTACTCCGCCCCCTGCCATGATTTCAATGCTGCCTTTTGCGTGCAGCACCATCTCGGCCAAAGTTGGGATACCATTCGTTACTGAGGTTGCCAATCCTGAGGACAAAATTCGATGCACTCCCAGTTCAACCAGCGCATCCATTTCCTTTCGCCATTCGACTAAATCATCAAAGGCGCGATGAAAAGTTAATTGGCCACGGAAAATGGACCGAGCCTCTTTGATGGTCGCTCTGTCGATGCTCAAATTGGAGTTCAGGGCTCCCAAAACCGCACCGTGAACCCCTAATTTTTGTAAGAAAGCGAGCTCACTCAACATCAAATCGACTTCGAAGCTTGAAAAAACGAACCCCCCGGAACGTGGGCGGACCAACACGTGCGTTTCCAAACCTAAATCCAAGGATTTTTGAATCAATCCAACGGACGGAGACACCCCGCCTAGTTCCAAACAAGAGCAAACTTCGACCCGATCAACCTTCAACTGAGCGGCTCCGACCAATGCCTCCACCGAGCTCGCGCAAATTTCAATTTTCACCTTGCAAAATTGCAAAATTCTATCCATCCCAACGTCAATTCTGGGATTTGTTTTAGCTATATTTGCACAAAATTCCACGTTATGTCTTCGCCTAACACCTATGACTTCGACCAATTTCAACAGGAGGTCCTTTCCGATTACAAGCTCGCTTGCCTTTCCCGTGAAGCATCATTATTGGGAAGAAAAGAAGTGTTGACAGGCAAGGCAAAATTTGGGATTTTCGGCGACGGAAAAGAACTTGCTCAAATTGCTTTGGCAAAATTTTTTAAGGAAGGGGATTTCCGATCGGGTTATTACCGCGATCAAACGTGGATGATGGCGATAGGCCAATTGACGTTGCAAGCTTATTTTTCAGGCCTTTACGCCCATACAGATGTTACGATAGAACCACAATCGGCTGGTCGTCAAATGGGGGGACATTTTGCTACTCGAAATTTGGATGAAAAGGGGAATTGGAAAAACCTCATGGAGCAAAAAAACAGTTCCGCGGATATTTCACCTACCGCTGGACAAATGCCACGGCTTTTGGGGTTAGCATTAGCATCGAAAATGTATCGTAACAATCCAGCGATACAAACGGAAGCATTCGCAGGTTTTTCTTTTCTCGGTAATGAAGTCGCTTTTGGATCCATTGGTGATGCATCAACCTCGGAAGGACCTTTTTGGGAAACCATGAATGCTGCTGGTGTATTACAAGTACCCATGGTGATGTCGGTATGGGATGATGGGTACGGAATTTCTGTACCACGTGACTTACAAACCACCAAGAACAGTATTTCTGAGGCTTTATCGGGCTTCCAGCGCAACGAACAAACCCCAGGTTTTGAAATCTTAAGAACACGTGGTTGGGATTATGCCCACTTATGTAAAACCTATGAGCAAGCGGTTAAAATCGCTAGAGAAGATCATGTGCCTGTTTTGGTTCACGTGCAAGAAGTGAATCAACCTCAAGGGCATTCGACCTCTGGCTCGCATGAGCGTTACAAAAGCTCAGAACGCATGGAATGGGAAAAAACCCATGACTGCATTGCTAAATTCAAAGAATGGATTCTTGCTTTTGACGGAGGACCTGTACCCTTGGCGACCCTAGAAATGTTAGACCGTATAGGCGAGGAAGCAAAAGCAGAGGTTCGGGAAGCAAAAAATGCCGCTTGGGCACTTTACACCCAGGACATTAAACAAGAAAGTCAATCCTTGGAAAAAATTATGCAAACCTACCTTAAAGAGGGCTGGTTGGATGCTTCCTTTGAATCAGAATTAAGCAGCCTGATTAACAACCGCGAGCCCATTCGAAAGGAGGTCTATTCCTTGGCAAGAAAGGCTTTAAGGAGCATGAGGTTCATCAATGATGAGCAAAAATCCGAGTTAAAGCAGTGGGTTCAAGAGAAACTGCAGGAAAGCCACAACCGATATTCTTCGTACTTGTACAGTGAATCCGACCACCAAATTGGCAACATACCAAGCGTTGAACCTACATATGATTACGACGCTCCCATGGAAGATGGACGAATCATTTTGCGTGAAAATTATCGAAAGTTACTGGAACGATATCCAAACCTGTTGGTATTTGGGGAAGATGCAGGAAAAATTGGCGGTGTCAACCAATCCTTGGAAGGGCTTCAAGAAACCTTCGGCGATTTACGGGTATTCGATACTGGAATTCGCGAATGCACCATTATTGGTCAAGGCATAGGAATGGCCATGCGCGGACTACGTCCAATTGCAGAAATTCAATACCTGGATTATCTGTTGTATGCCATTCAAATCTTGTCGGACGACCTTGCGACGGTGCAATATCGCACCAAAGGAGGACAAAAAGCTCCCCTGATCATCAGCACACGTGGTCACCGATTGGAAGGGGTTTGGCACAGCGGTTCTCCTATGGGGATGATTGTTAATTCATTGCGTGGAATGCATGTGTGTGTGCCAAGAAACATGACGAAGGCAGCTGGTTTTTACAATACACTCATGGAAGCGGATGAGCCAGCCTTGGTAATTGAACCCTTGAACGGTTATAGAACCAAAGAAAAATTACCGAACAATTTTGGGGAATTTCAATTACCGCTTGGAAAGATTGAAGTGGTCAATGAAGGATCTGACTTGACTTTAGTTTCCTATGGTTCAACCCTAAACCTTTGCCTTCAAGCCATACCGATCCTCGAAAGCTTAGGGATTTCTGTTGAAATCATTGATGTACAAACCTTACTTCCATTTGATATCGGCCACGAAATTAAGGAGTCCTTACGCAAAACGAACCGTTTACTCATCGTGGACGAAGACGTAAGCGCCGGAGCTACCGCTTATATCTTAGAAAAAATTCTAGTGGAACAAGGTGGATACTACTTATTAGACGAAGCACCGCAAACCCTCAGTGCCAAAGACCACCGTCCTGCTTACGGAACCGACGGGGATTACTTCTCTAAACCGAGCATCGATGATATCGTAGAAAATATTTACAACATGATGTCCAAGGTTGACCCTGAACAGTTTCCACCGATATAATTTTATGAATCTTAACGATTATTTATCCCATTGGGACAAGGCACTTGAAGGAGGAATCTACCTTGAAAGTTATGCTGATTACCTAAGCCTGAACCGAGTTCGATTTAACCGTAATTATAAAACGTTTAAGGCTTCGGAAGAATTCGTCAAGGTAAGCCAGCGTGTTTCAAAGCCTACGCATTGGATTATAATTACTGAACCATGGTGTGGGGATGCAGCGCAAAGTGTACCTGTATTACTTCGATTAATAGAACATATTCCATCAGCGAGCTATTCTTTATCGCTACGCGACCAAGGATCTTTGATTGATCAATACCTTACGAATGGAGGAAAAGGGATACCTAAAGTAATTGTTCGAGATGAACAAGGAAATGATATGATGGTTTGGGGTCCAAGAACACACGAAGCACAAGAATTATTTAACGGATTAAAAGCGCAAGGAGTTGAACTTCACGTGCTGCACGAATCGCTTCATGGGTGGTATGCAAAGGACCAAGGAAAATCCTTAGAGTATGAATTCTTAGCCCTTGTTCAAAACTTGTTTAAGTTGTAAATTGAATTCTGAAGGCCCTGTCCCAAATTCCGATTTAAACGCTGCATAAAAGGGGTTGTAGGACGAGAACCCAGATTCCTTGGCCAATGCATCCATGGTGTTTTTCGAGAGAAAGCCTTGTTGCATTTTTGAAACGGCGTAATAAACTCGAATTTTAGAGCGAAATTCTACGAAGCTGAAATCGGCATAGTATTTAAAGACATATTGTACGTGGCTTTTAGGTAATTCCAATTTATCCGATAAAGCTTCAATGTTAACATTAGGGTTCTTCACCATGACCTTAATTGCCATTTTTGATTCCAATTTTCGAATGATTTCTGGAACTTTTGGGTCGAGTTTAATGGAAAGCTGTTGGTCCATTTTATTCTGAATCTCTGAAGGAAATCTTCGCCAACTAAACTTTGCTTTCAACAGGTCATCAACGTCTTTTTCCTCTGAGTTTGAAAACAAGTCGATTCTTTGTAAACCATACAATACCGTCGGTTGTGAAAAAAAAGTAATATAAATGATGATCCACAAAATGGAATGAACCGAGTGAAATGATAGATTGTTGAATTTCTGTTGGGTTATCAATTCAAAGGTGTATGAACCAATGAGGCGAATTGCAAGTAAAACAAACAAAATGAACAGTGCAGTAAGCCAATTTCGAATCAAATAAAAATTGGAGTAATGAATGTTCCTGGTTGA
>JBJOJZ010000089.1:0-3640 GCA_046046325.1 Bacteroidota bacterium | reverse complement strand
GGTGTGTATCGGTTGATATTCCAAGGTTTTTAAAATGCGCAATGCCTCCATGCAGTGAATGACTCCTGCACCGTCATCGTGGGCTCCTTCTCCTTGGTCCCAAGAATCCAAGTGCCCTCCGAAGGTTATAATTTCGTTGGGTTGTTTTCTGCCTTTAATTTCAGCAATTACATTAAACGATGGCGCGTCGGGGAATACCCGGCAATCCATTTCCATGGTAATCATCGCCTTCCTATCTGCTCGCAAAGCACGGGCAAGGTATTCGCAATCCATGGTGGACAAGGCTGCAGCGGGTATTTTAGGTATGCTGTCTTCATAGCGCATGCTTCCTGTGTGAGGATGGTCGTCTAAGGGTAAGGCAAGAGAACGGATAATTACCGCTTTTGCACCCAGTTTTGAAGCTTCAACCGCCCCGTTTCCACGGATGGGATAGCAGGAACCATACGCTTTAAAGGTTTGTATTTCCGCAGCGTTCATAGGTTGGTTCAAAAAAACGATTTTCCCTTCTACAACGGATCGGGTAGATTTCTTTAAATCTTCCAAATGATCAAACATAACGACTTCTCCTTCCAGTATTCCATTCGTAGAAATAGATCCGCCTAAGGCTTTGATATTTAGCTTGTAAGGAGTAGTGGTTGGGCTACTTAACCATGCTGTTTCAGGGTTTCCTCTTTCCCAATGTGGAACCATAATGGGTTGAAGATAAACGGTGTCAAAACCATAGGACCTCATTTTTGATTCGCTCCATCGAACAGCCATTTCCGCTTCTGAACTTCCAGAAAGTCGGGGGCCAATGTCTTTGCAAAGAGATCTCAAGTCTTCATAGGCTTTTCCTCGCAACAAGGCTTCATCGTATATCTTTCGTAACATTACTGAGTCTTGTGCGGAAAACTTAAGTAAAGATATCAGCAATAAAGCCAGGGTAAAGAGGTTCTTAAACATAAAAAGCGCTAATTTTGTGCATGCAAATTAAACAATTTCTTGGATTAGCACTTCTGCTTTCATTTCTTTTACACGATCAACTTTTTGCACAAGTTACCGTAGTTGTTTCGAATTCCAACCCATCGATATGCACTGGGGGAAACAGCACCTTAACCGCAACACCTTCTTCCGCTGGAGGCACGTTTCTTTGGACTCCGGGGAATTTAACGACTCAGAGCATCTCAGTTTCTCCCTCAAGTACGGTAACATATACCGTAACATATACACTATTTGGGACTTCTGCATCCGCGACTACCACAGTAACGGTCAACGTTAGCCCAACCTTAAACGTGACCACCAATGCCCAAAATAATACGATTTGTACGGGTCAATCCATTTGTTTAACGGCAAGTTCAGGGGTTAACGGTTCTCAGTTTATTTGGTCAGGTGGGCAGCAGGGAGCAACCTATTGTGCAAGCCCGGTAAATTCGACCTCTTATTCCGTGACCTGTACGGCACCCAATGGTTGCTCAACATCCTTATCGACTCCCGTTACGGTTAACATGGCGCCGATGATTCAAACCGGGGATTATGCCATTTGTGCGGGAGAATCAACGGTGATTGACGCGAATGTTTTTCCACCAGGTGGGGTTTTTTCTTGGTCAACCGGACAAGGTCAGTCGTCCATTACCGTCAGTCCAGCCTCAAGTCAAGTCTACTATCTATCCTATGCTGTCAACGGTTGCGCACCCGTTACAGATTCGGTATCGGTAACCGTAAATCCTGTTCCTACGGTTTCCGTTTTGGACTACAATGTTTGTCAAGGTAATTCACAATTGTTATCAGCGCAAGTTTCAATTCCGGGCGGAAGTTATCAGTGGTCAAATGGGGCGACTACCACATTTCAAACGGTTACTCCTGCATCTTCATCGGTGATGTGGTTAAATTACCAAATGCCCTCTGGTTGTTTTGCAATCGACAGTTTTAATATTACGGTTGTGCCAACTCCAACAGCAACAATTGTCAACGACGGAATTAACCTTACTGCTGTTCCGAATGCGCTGGGATATAATTACCAGTGGATTAACTGCATTACACAACAAAACATGCCTGGGCAATCTTCCCCAGTTTTTCCGGTCATTAATGGCACCTTCGCTGTAGTGGTTTCGGTAGCACAAAGTCAGTGTTTTGATACCTCCGATTGCTTATTTATTAATAATGCTGTGTTGGACGAGATCGACGCTGAAGCGCGCTTTATCTTTCCAAATCCGTTCTCAGAATCAACCGAAATACATGGGGTGATTGGAGATACGGTAACGGTATTTGATCTTTCCGGAAATATGATTTTCTCAAGGATTCTCCGAGCGGAAACGCTTCAGTTAGAATTTTTCGACCATCCTTCGGGGGTTTATTTTGTTCGGAAAAATCAAGAAATTCAAAAGATAATTAAAATTTAAAGTATGGCATTAAAGTGCGGAATAGTGGGCTTGCCCAATGTTGGTAAGTCAACCCTCTTCAACTGTTTATCCAATGCAAAAGCGCAATCGGCAAATTTTCCTTTCTGTACGATTGAACCAAATTTAGGTACCATTTCCGTGCCTGATACCCGACTGGAAAAATTGGAATCCATGGTGAATCCTGAGCGGGTTGTGCCTGCAACTATGGAAATTGTGGATATCGCAGGTTTGGTAAAAGGCGCGTCAAAAGGGGAGGGCTTAGGGAATCAATTCTTGGCCAATATACGTGAAACAGACGCCATTTTGCATGTGCTTCGTTGTTTTGATGACGGGAACATTGTTCACGTGGATGGAAGCGTGAATCCAATACGCGATAAAGAAATTATCGATATCGAATTGCAGTTGAAAGATTTAGAAACCATTGAAAAGAAAATTCAAAGCTTGGCGAGGGTTATAAAATCCGGAGATAAAGAAGCCGTCTTGGAAAATCAACTTGCTTTAAAGATTAAAGATGGTTTGGAAAAAAGCATTTCAGTACGAGGTTTAGGTTTTTCGGAAGAAGAAATGGAAATCATAAAACGTTTCAACCTTATTACCTCAAAGCCCGTAATGTATGTCTGCAATGTGGATGAAGCCTCTGTTTTAACCGGGAATACCTATGTTGATCAGGTCCGTGAAGCAGTAGCGAATGAACAGGCGGAAGTATTAGTGATTGGGGCTAAAATCGAGGCGGATATCACCGAATTAGAGACTTATGAAGAGCGCAAAATGTTTTTGGATGAACTTGGTCTCGAGGAACCAGGAGTGAATCGCTTGATACGATCTGCTTATTCGTTACTCAATTTACAAACCTATTTTACGGCAGGTGTGAAGGAGGTTCGAGCGTGGACTATCCACAAAGGTTCAACCGCTCCGCAAGCGGCAGGTGTGATACATTCGGATTTTGAAAAAGGCTTTATACGTGCAGAGGTGATGAAATACGAGGATTACCTTCATTATGGTTCGGAAGCGGCGATTAAAGAAGCTGGGAAATTTAAAGTAGAAGGAAAAGAGTACATTGTCGCAGACGGTGACATCATGCATTTTAGGTTTAATGTTTAAGGATTGAATACAATGATTGCGAATAATCCCCACTTGGTTTCTTGGATTGAAGTTCCTGAAAGTTCAGATTTTCCTATACAAAATATACCTTTCGGCATTGCACGACTGCAAGACGAGCAGTGCTTTGTTGCAACTCGGATTGGCGACAAAGTCATTAACCT
>JBJOJZ010000054.1:0-15392 GCA_046046325.1 Bacteroidota bacterium | reverse complement strand
CAATTGACGTCCAATTTCCTGTTCAGTGAGCGGTTTATTGGCCAAAAACTTATCCAGTTTCTCAATGTCTTTATAGGAATAGAATGCGATACATTCTCCAATTCCTCCGTCCCTTCCAGCTCTTCCCGTTTCTTGGTAATAACTCTCGATGCTTTTCGGAATATCATGGTGAATCACAAAGCGCACATCGGGTTTATCGATGCCCATTCCAAATGCGATGGTGGCTACAATTACATTCACTTCTTCCATGAGGAACATGTCTTGATGCTTCGCTCGGGATTCTGCATCCAAACCTGCATGGTAGGGTAAGGCTTTAATACCATTTACCTGAAGTAGTTCGGCTATTTCTTCTACCTTTTTCCGACTGAGGCAATACACAATTCCGCTTTGACCTTCTTTCGATCTAACATACTTTATGATTTCCTTTTCGACCTCCCGTTTTGGACGTATTTCGTAATAAAGGTTAGGACGATTGAAAGAGTCTTTGAAAACTCTCGCATCCAGCATGTTTAAGTTCTTTTGGATATCTAACTGCACCTTTGGGGTAGCTGTTGCGGTTAGGGCGATTATCGGTACATGCGAAATTTTCTCAAAAATCTCCCTTAACCTGCGGTATTCAGGACGAAAATCATGTCCCCACTCCGAAATACAGTGTGCCTCATCGATGGCAAAAAAAGAAACATTTACATTGGATAGAAAATCAATATTCTCTTGTTTCGTTAAGGACTCTGGAGCAACGTAGAGCATTTTTGTCGTTCCCTTGACGATATCGTTCTTAACCTGGGTGATTTCATTTTTCGAAAGTGAAGAATTCAAAAAATGAGCGATATTACCTTGGTCACTCACGTAACGAATTGCATCCACTTGATTTTTCATTAACGCAATCAGTGGTGAGACAATTACCGCAGTACCTTCCATCATTAAGGCAGGTAATTGGTAGCACAGGGACTTTCCACCACCGGTGGGCATTATGACAAAGGTGTTTTCTCCGTTAAGAATGTTCTGTACAATTTGCTGTTGCTCACCTTTAAACGCATCAAAACCAAAATAATGATGTAAGGCCTCCTTGAGGTTCAATTTAGACACATGAAGTTCTTCCATTTTCAAAGCTAACTGCGCTTGTTTCGATTGTTACTCAAATATACGTCTTAACAGCCGACCTCACAAGTTGTTTTTAACGAATGTTCATTTTTTTTTCACATTGCCTTAACCGTTGTAAGCCTCTACTTTTTGCACTTCTGGAAGATGTTGTTTGAGCAAAGTTTCTATTCCACCTTTGAGGGTTGCGGTGCTGGAGGGACAACCGGAACAGGATCCTTTCAAGATCAAATTTACGGTTCCCTCATTAAAACCAATGTAATCAATTGCTCCGCCGTCATTCTCCACGGCTGGCCGAACGTATTGGTCTAACAGCGCAAGAATTGGTTCGTCGAGTTCACTGGGTTGAGCTATTTCCGGACGTTCTTTCGCCGCTTGCTTTTCCGCTGCTACAGGCATTTGTATCAGTACTTCTTTACCATCAGCCAAAAATTCGCGAATAAATTCTCGCAATTCCATGGTAATAAAATCC
Organism: Bacteroidota bacterium; assembly: GCA_046046325.1. GTDB lineage: Bacteria > Bacteroidota > Bacteroidia > Flavobacteriales_D > Crocinitomicaceae > UBA952. The sequence continues at coordinate 13,822 of JBJOJZ010000054.1, read as the reverse complement.
CATGGCACATTGTCCGTTTTGGTAACCGTAACAAAATTGGCTGCAATAAATACGCTTCGAACAAAAGGAAAGATGAACAAAGCCTCCGCTAATGGTGAGAAACCAACGGCCTCTTGTCGCTTACTAAATTCAACAGAATCTCCCGTTGGTAATAAGTATTTATTAACTACGAATTTCATCGTCGTTGGATTTGGGGTCATTTCTGCGTAAACGGTAACTGGAACTTTCATGGAAGTAAATTTGAAGCACAAAAGTAACCACAATTGCTTAATCCTCGGAAATTAAGAGGCGAAAATACGGTAAAGCCTTACGCACCATTTCTGAATCCCACGTTGGATTCCCGTTTCGATCCAACATGGGATATTTGACCGCCTTTTCTGGGTTTTTACGATGCCAAAGTGCATGGTGCGCAAATTCATTTTGGACGGCATTTCGAAAGTGTTCGCTATCGATTCCCACATCAAGTCCGAAGGTTTGTCCTTTTAGTCCATAGCGGATTCCTCCAAAGAAAATTCCATGGGATGTGGTGCCGTAGGCTAATGATGATAGATCTTTGAAGAATATGGTCTTACCCTTCAACACACGGGATTGTACTTGAACTCCTGCAGTTTCACCCGTCCACAAAGTAAAACCAGTATGAACGGACCAAAAATCGCTTCGATAACGGTAACGTAACGTTGCGGTACGAAATCGGTCACTGCCCTGTCCTGCTAAAAAATCATTTTCGAAAAATACGGAATGCCCTTGGTATTCACCTCGAAAGACCCCTGATCCCTGTTGTGTTGATGCCTTATCCCAATACCATACGTAGGCATAGCCAAGACTGCTTGATCGACTGAACGGATTTTTCAAGGTCCCCATTTCAAAGTCACCTATTCCAGTATGGTCGTTCACATACCAAGCGCCTCCCACGTAGGTTCTTGACTCCCACATCATCTTCCTTCCTCCTATCGAAGCAACGTAAAAAGAGCCATCGTTGCCCAAACTCAACATCCCTTGTGAAAACTGAAAGGTTGCGTGTAAGCCCAAACCAAAACGCTGTTCATGAGAACCCAAAACACAAATACTCCGAACTCCCAAAAAAAAACGTTGTGCCGGTACCTCATGGGCGACAAAGGTGAAAATGGAAAACCAAAATATACAGCGATGAATCACTTACCTTTCAATTCCATTGCTTTTAACGTGTTCATCATTAAGGAGGCAATCGTCATTGGACCTACTCCACCAGGTACAGGTGTAATCATAGAACATTTCGGAGCAACCTTTTCAAAATCTACGTCGCCGGCGAGGCGCCAACCTTTCGATGAATTTGGATCGTCAATGCGCGTTGTTCCTACATCAATAACCACAGCTCCTTCCTTAACCATTTCGGCTGTAATAAAACCAGGCTGTCCTGCTGCGGCAATAATGATATCTGCCTGTCGGCATATTTCCTCAAGACGGTTGGTTTTAGAATGTGCTAAGGTTACCGTGCAATTTCCTGGGTTGGAATTCCCACTGAGCATGATCGACAAGGGCATCCCTACAATGTTACTTCGTCCAATAATGACGCAATTTTTACCCTCTGTAACGATATTTTTTCTCCTGATCAACTCTAATATTCCGGCAGGAGTGGCGGGAAGAAAACCGGGTAAATGCACCACCATGTTCCCCAAATTACGTGGATGAAACCCGTCAATATCTTTCAGTGGATCTATGGCTTGCGTTACCTTTAATTCATCGATGTGTTTGGGTAGAGGTAGTTGTACGATGAAACCATCGATGCTTCGATCTTGGTTTAAGGAATGAACCTTGGCCAACAAGATATCCTCGGGCACCGAATCGTCGTAACGGATTAAAGTGCTTTCAAATCCAATTTCTTCGCAGGCCTTTACTTTATTTTGCACATAGGTCATAGAGGCTCCGTCATTGCCTACCAAGATTGCGGCTAAATGAGGGATTTTTTTGCCTTCGGATTTTCTTGTTTGAACAGCCGCTTTGAGTTCTGCCTTAATTTGCTGTGATATTGCCTTTCCATCGATGATTTCCATGCTGCAAAGATAGGTATTTATCGCTTGTGGAAACGAAGTAAATTCCTCAGATTTCTGTATCTTTGCACAAACTTACAGCCATGAAAAAACTCATATTCCTCTGTTTCTGTTGGCCATTATTAGGCCATGCTCAAGCCTCCTTTAACGGTTCTGAAATTGGTGTAGAAATTTTCGCAGGCGCTTCCAATCTTGGGGGTTCTATTGGTGGTGATCTTAAGTATGCCGCAATCCTCAACGAAAAGTGGGCTGTTGGTCCTTCTTTCCGCTTTCAACGCACTTGGTCCAACAATTTTGGGCAAAAAATGGGGTTTTCGGTTTACGGTGGTGGTGTTTACGCGCATTACCGCATACAAAACTCCCTGTTTTTAGGTGGCGAATTTGAAATGTTGCGCAGTCCCTTTAATTTTATTCTCTTGAACTACACTACAAGGACTTGGGCTCCAACGTTGTTTCTAGGGGGTGGTTTTTCCCGGGATTTTAACGGTAAGATTCGGGTTAATGGAGGTATTTTTTACGATGTCATCAACGCGGAAAACAGCCCTTTCAGGTCCAGTTATTCCATTCGCTTGAAAAACGAGCAAGGTCAAGTGGTTAGAATTTTACCCATTATCTATCGCATCACATTTTTCTTTCCCTTGGGAGGGTCAAAAGCATGAAAGTAGGCATTGTTCTCTATCCAACCTTTGGGGGAAGCGGTGTTGTAGCCACCGAACTTGGAAAAGAACTGGCCCGTAAGGGCCATCAAATCCATTTCATCACCTATTCACAACCCGTTCGTTTGGGCAGGTTTCAGGAGAACATTTTCTACCATGAAGTAGCGGTTTCGGATTACCCACTTTTCGAATTTCAGCCCTACGAAACTACGCTGGCCTCCAAAATCGTGGATGTTGTAAAATATGAACGCTTGGATTTGTTGCACGTGCATTATGCCATTCCTCACGCTTCTGCCGCCTACATGGCACAAAAAATCCTATCTGAGGAAGGAATCAACATTCCTTTTGTAACGACCCTGCATGGAACCGACATTACCCTTATTGGTAAAGATCCTTCCTTTGTTCCAGTAGTGCAATTCTGCATCAATGCCTCCAATGCAGTGACCGCTGTTTCTGAGAGCCTGAAAGCGGATACCCATGCTCATTTTCACATTCAGAAAGACATTCTAGTAGTTCCCAATTTTATTCAAGTTGCGAAGGAATTGCCTACACCTAACCCTTCCCTGCGACAAGCTTATGCGGATCCCTCAGAGCCCATTCTGTGTCATATTTCCAATTTCCGTAAGGTAAAACGCGTTGAAGATGTAATCCATATTTTTCACCGAGTCAATGATCAGATTCCCTCTAAACTGCTATTAGTTGGGGACGGTCCGGACCGTTATGCATGCGAACAACTGTGTAGAACCCTAGGACTTTGCGACCGCATTATTTTCCTCGGTAAACTACGTGAAACTCGTCAAGTACTTGAATTGGCGGATATATTTCTGTTACCTTCGGAGAGCGAGAGTTTTGGATTAGCAGCCCTTGAGGCTTTGGCGGTCGGGGTACCCGTAATTTCCAGCAACACCGGGGGAATTCCCGAAGTAAATCTTGATGGATTTTCAGGATACTTATCCGAAGTGGGCGATGTAGAAGAAATGGCCTCAAACGCCCTTAAACTGCTGGAGCCTTCCATGCGATTGAAGTTCCGCAAACAAGCATTGGAACAAGCTCAAACGTTCAGCATTGAGCGAATTGTTCCTCAATACGAAGCAATTTATACAACCTTAGTTTCAACGTAAATCCTATGAAAATTGGTGTCTTACTTTCAGGCAACGGCGTATACGATGGTGCCGAAATTCACGAAGCAGTACTAACCATGCTCGCCATTGAGGAGATGGGTTGGGAATCCGTTTGCATTTCCATTGATCGGCTACAGCACCATGTCATCAATCACATAACAGGCGAACCCATGGAGGAATCCCGAAATATGCTGTTGGAGGCCGCGCGCATTGCACGGGGAAACATCCAAAATATCACCGAAATTCAACCGGCAGATATCGATGCATTAGTTATTCCGGGAGGTTTTGGAAGTGCTAAGAATTTTTCCACATGGGCTTTCGAAGGACCGGCGGGATCCATTCTGCCGGAAGTTAAATTATTATTGGTGAACTTGGTCAATGTTGGCAAACCCATTGTTGCCTTGTGCGTTAGCCCAGTACTTCTTGCCCTAGCTTTTCAGGGCTCAGGTATCCAGGTACATCTCTCTTTGGGAAGTACCCAAGAACGCTCTCCTTATGACATCTCCGCTTTTAATTCAGGAATAAACCAAACAGGAGCAATTACCGAGGAAAAAACCATTCGAGAAGTACTTGTAGATGCACAAAACCGCATTGTTTGTGCCCCGTGCTACATGATGAACGCCACGCTATCGGAAGTTCGAGCGAACATTGTACAAGCCATGCAAGCCTTGAACGATTTGATGTGAATCAAGATGATCCTAAATATCATGCTTGGGCAGCCCGCCGTAAAGTGCGTCTAGACCGTTTAAAAGCGGAACTACTCTTCACAAAAATCCTTGAAAAAGACCGTGGGGCATTGGCCAACGCCATAACCCTTATTGAAAGCCAAAAACCTGAGCATCGAAAAGAAGCGAACCAACTCATCAACTTGTGCCTACCTCACAGCGGTAAATCTTGGCGCATTGGCATTACCGGCGTTCCGGGAGTTGGGAAAAGCACCTTTATTGAAGCCATTGGGGAAAAACTCGTAAAGAGCGGTCATCGACTTGCGGTTATGGCCATCGACCCGAGTTCTAGTGTTAGCGGTGGAAGTATTCTTGGTGATAAAACACGGATGGAAAAACTTGCTTCGATGGACGAGGTTTTTATCCGGCCAACAGCTTCTGGAAAAACCCTAGGCGGGGTAGCGCAACACACACGCGAAACCGTCATTTTATGTGAGGCCGCCGGATATGATATCATTTTTATCGAAACCGTGGGGGTAGGTCAAAGTGAGACCATGGTGCATTCGATGGTTGATTTTTTCCTATTATTAATGCTCTCAGGAGCCGGGGATGAATTGCAAGGCATCAAGCGTGGGATTATGGAAATGGCGGACGGAATATTGATCACAAAAGCGGATCAAGGCAACGAATCTGCAGCCTTGCGTGCCAAAAGAACGTATGAAAATGCGTTGCATTTATTTCAAGCTAAAGCCAGCGGTTGGGTTCCCAAAGTTGCCCCTATTTCGAGTTTACAACGAAAAGACTTAGACCTTCCACTGCAGTGGTGGGAAAACTACTTTAACCAAGTGCGTGCCTCTGACTACTTAAACTCCAAGCGCAAAAACCAAGACTTGCAGTTCTTTGAGGAGAGTTTCCAATACCAAATGGCCCAATTCATTGCTGAAGATCCGCACATTAGAAACAAATATGCAGAACTTCAACAACGGATTACCCAGGGTACAAGTTCTTCCTATGAAGCTGCGAATGAGTTACTTCAATTAATCCTCCACCATGGAAAACTTTAACATAAAAGACGAATACATCGAGTTAATCGCCCTGCTGAAGGCGGTAGGAATTGCAGAAACCGGTGGTCATGCGAAAATGCTGGTGGACAGCGGCGACGTGCTTCGAAACGGCTCCCCAGAAACCCGCAAGAGAGCGAAGTTAATTCCCGGAGACATCATTGAAATAAATGGATTTAAAATAAACGTAACCAAATGAAAAGGATCCTTTTTACCCTTGCCTTGATCCCAGTCATTAACCAAAATGAATGCTGTTGTCAAACCGTAAATAAAACGCCCGAAACTTGTATTTATATTCCGAATAACCTCAGCGTGCGTTGCGACGATTACAACAAAGACTTTACCTTGGATGTTTCCGTTACTTCCCCCTGCATTATTCATAAAATGGAAGTAATTACGCGTTGGGGAAACCCTGTTTTCACCACCACCACCGCTCCGTGGTCGTGGTACGGAGGAAGGGAATCCGCCGGAGTTTACAACGTTGTGCTGACCTATTCGAAAGGACAAAATCCGGCAACGGAAGGCAAGACCATGGAAACCTTACAACAATCGGTTAATCTTATCAAATAAAATCAAAACCTTGACTCGATAGTTCGATGCTTTTCGTATTTTTACTCATACGTCATTTAATTATGAAACCTACGGTATTTTGTATTCTCGCTGCTACAACCTTCTTATTTTTAGCTTGCGAAGGTGGCAAATCAAAGCAAACCAACACGGTAGCACCCGAAATTAATTCGCCAACCGTTGAACTAGCAGATAAACCCTCGGATGCGGACGATTCGAAGCTTGAAACAACGCAGACGGTTGAAGAAAGGATTGCGGATATTAAACGTTGGTATGGTGAAATTCAACGCTTAAAGCTGAAGAACTGTACCACAAAAAAACGGACAAAATACGACAGTTTTAGCCCAGAATCCGAAGCCATACCCTTCGATCAAGAAGCTTCTGTATGTAAAATCAATGACGAATACGAGGTCATAACTGGGACCTTTTACGGGTATGAATCCGGGAGTATTGTGAGGATTTATAAAAGAAATGGAAACATCTTTTTCGCGCTTCTTGAAGGAGGAGGAGAAGGTTTTACCCAAGAAACAAGGTTGTATTGTGGCACAAACGAACAGGTAATTCTGCACATGCAGCGAGAGGCAGACAACGGTGATGCTCCCAGCGGAGCACATCAAACCATACCCGTCAACGAAAAGAATCCTGCGTTGCGCTCCTATTTAAAGGAAGAAATCAAGGAAATTGAGTGGATTTTGGGATCAAAAATCTAGTTTAACCATCTTTTATCCCTATAAACGATGAGTTTTAATCTAGGAGAAAAGGTTTCTATTTTAACGGAGACAGGTGTTTTTGTCGTTGTGTCATTAGAGAATCATAGCCTGGTCGTTGAAGATGAGGACGGATTTCGCCGCAGCGTACCGAAACAGTATGTCGTGCAGCGAAAATCTATTTCCAGCCCTGTATTAAATAAAGATCGACCAACGGTTGAACCTCGTGTTACTCGGAAAAAGGACTCCCCTTATCCACCCTTCATTGACCTTCATGCTGAAGCGTTAGGGCTTAATGCTTCGCAACCTCAATTCCTACTGGACCTGCAATTGAACGCATGCAAACAATTCCTCAACGAGTGCATTAAAAACCGCGCTACTAAATGCATTATCATTCATGGAGTTGGCGACGGCACGTTACGTTCTTCAGTTAGGCAATTGCTCTCCACCAACAACGGCATTCATTACCACGATGCCAACGTCTCTCCTCGAGGGGTTGGATCGACTTTGGTGGAAATCAAAATTCAGCGGGCAACGCTCTTTTAATACGCTTTCACCGCACCTTTTTGACCTTGTGGAATGTCAAAAATCCAATCGTAATAACCCACAAAATGGCTACCACTGAATCCCATTTTTCGTTCATATGAAGCGGGGAAGGTGAAACGAAATTCGCTAGGCAATCCGTTGACCGCGGTTTGAGGGGCTATTCCATCTTGCAGACAGGCTGCTTGTCGAAGTGGACCAAAGGCATAGCAACCGTATTGATAAACTTCCTCCCATTGGTTTTGATGTATTTTCCCAGCCTGAGCATTTTCAGGAGCAATGATATAAAAAGCCTTATATTGGCATGAGGCACCTATGGCATCAATCATCCCGAGAGCGTAGGCATAACCCATGCTGTGCGCCACAATAAACAAGGAATCATTCTTACCGTGATTGGGGACTTCATTGAGCAATTGAAGTAGATTTTTTCCAGCTATTTTGCCGTTATTTCGACGCTGGTTAAATCCTACATTATTCGATTTAAAAGGTAACTTGGTCAGGGTTCGGTGTTTCCTTCCCGATTTGATGAAATACTCACAATGGTGCTCATCTTTACAAGGTTTGGGATACCTTGATGCCGTTTGAACAAAATTAAGAATGGAACCATGGTTCGAGGTTGCCACCGAATGATGTCCATCGGCATAATACACTTCATTGGGTTGAATTCGTTCAATGAATCGCTGGTCAAATCCACCCCAAGGACGCCAATAATTAAAACGATCTTCGGTGTAGCATATGTTTTTGGAATCCGAAAACTCTAAACCGTTTTTACCAATGCTGGCCAAAGCATCATCGGTAGAACCGCTGTTAGAAACCGGACGATAGCCGTTGACAAACACCAGAATTCTTTTCCCAACATCGGCTTGTTCCAATTTTGAGGAAATATCGACATTGGAATAGTTAAAAACGGAAGATTTTAAATACTTACCCTTGGTATCATAGAAAGTATACACCATCAAATGCGTTTGTGCTTCCGCGTGATAATTTTTCCAACGCAATCTATTTGAATCATGGGAAAATCGCATGCTCCTTTTTCGTCCTGAGGAATCTACAACAACTTTGAAATAAAGAACTTTTTTCATTCGCCGCATTTTCCAATGGTGCTTGTCTTTGATATATGCCTCCCAAAAAAGGTGGTTGGAGGCTTGGTCAACCACACCCGGGCTGTTGTTTAAATAGTTGATGAAATCCGACCTCGAGATTTTTCCTAATGAGGCATAGTTGGTGGCCCCAAAAAACCATCGTGTGTATAGAGAATCCGTGGTCCAAAACACCAAGTAACCGATGATAAAAAACAAAACCCATAGAACGAACCGCAACAAGCGAAAGCCCCAACGTTGGTGAATGTGTAGCACGGAATCAACTCGCTCATTGACCTTTTTTCGAAAAACGAGCATGATGAAAAAAGCCAATAATACCAAAGCAATATGAATTGGAGCGATAAAACGGTTGGAGCGAACATAAAACGGTCGAATCCAATAATTGTCGACGGCTAAGTTGACCTTTCCGAAATTTCGTTTAAAGGGCAAATGGAGTCCTTCATCCAATTGCAATGAACCGTTGGTATCTTTCTCCCAAAATGCGTAGGCGACAAGACCATTCGTTGATGCAATGTTTTCAACATCGTCATGGAATGGAAAAGTTCTATCGATGCTGGTAAAAGTTGCATCCAATTGTGCCACTTGAATCAACATCGAATCCAGCGAAGATGTTTCCTGTGCTCCTTTGGATGCTGCATAAAGCCGAAACATCGATTCCGCTAAATTAATTTGAGATTTACCGCCGAAGAAAAGGAGGTTCTTTCCCGGTATAAAAAAGGAACCCGAGGTGTCTTCGGTTATGAAAAAATAGTAATCATTGCCTTGTTTCTTGTGCGAATTATTGAAGAAAGCATCGCGGTATTTGCGCATTGTAGTAGAATAATAAGGCATTCTTCCACCCCATTGAATCGAGGGTAGCCTTCCCATTTGTGGATGCGTAAAATAATCAAGGGTAAATTTGGTATTTAAGGATTTGAATAAATCGTTGAGTTCATTGGAAGTGGATTTCTCAACAGAGCAAGAAGCATGAGTGAAAACAGCATGAAAACGTACTTCCTTCTGCGACCAAAAAGGGAAAGCAAAGAACAGAAACAATAAAAACAGGGGGAAATTACAAATGTAAGAATGCCTTTTTGGCCAATAATTGATCATTGGTTTCGCGGTAGTTTGGATCATCAACGCAACAATCTACCGGACAAACGGCAGCACATTGTGGTTCATCATGAAATCCCACACATTCGGTGCATTTGTTATGGGTAATGTAATATACATCCATGCTTACAGGAGCTTGCGAAGCACTTGCGTCCACTACTTCACCGTTGGGCGTGGTGATGCTTCCCGCAAGCGAAGTTCCGTCTTGGTATTTCCATTCAGCTCCACCCTCATAAATCGCATTGTTCGGACACTCGGGTTCACAGGCTCCGCAGTTAATGCACTCGTCGGTAATCATAATTGCCATAACGCTCGAAAATTTCTGCAAAGATAGTGCAGGTGAATCAATAATTGAAAAAACTACTATATAAACAACCATTAACCTACTTTTGTTGCATGAAACGTTTGGAAATTATAGAACATTTGACCTTATTGGGACAGCTAATGCACCAAGTAAGCCAATCGGATTCAACGAAGGTGGAAAAATTCTCTCAAAAGATCATCTTAGAAATCGAAGAGACGGTGCGAACAGAAATTTATAAAAACGGTTGGTTTAATGAGTCGAATGTTCGCAATTCACTGGCTGGAATTAGTACATGGTTAACCCTGGATCACCTGGAAGATTTCACGCGCGATCAACCTTACTTTTATTTCGAAAAACGGGTCAGTTTAATCTTAGCGGGTAACCTTCCTTTGGTCGGTTTTCACGACGTACTTTGTTGCCTTTTGATGGGCTGCAAAATGCAAATAAAAATGAGTTCTGACGATCAAAGGCTGCTTCCAGTGTTTTTGAAGGCACTCGTAGAACTCAGTCCCTTCTACCAAGATTGCATCGAGCTTAATCCCATCAAACTTTCAGGGCACGATGCGGTTATCGGCACAGGAAGCGATTCGTCGCTGCTTCATTTTCAATCGTATTTCAAAGATGTTCCGCACTTGCTCCGAGGTAATAGAACTTCGATTGCCGTAATCGATGGTACTGAAACTCATCAGGAATTGGAGGCTCTCGGCAAGGATATTTTCGATTACTTCGGAAGAGGTTGTAGAAGCGTTACCCATTTGATAATTCCGGAAACTTATTCCTTGGACCACATTTTTTCTGCCATTTTGCGCTACGAAGAGGTGCTTCAAAATAAGAAATACGGCAACAATTACGAATACCACCGAGCGGTATTTTTATTAAGCCAACAATCTTTGCTGGACAATGGATTTCTGTTGCTGAAGGAAACAGAAGAATTGCAAGCTCCCATCGCCATGCTCTATTTTCACCGATATGTCAAATCATCAGAAATTGATGCTTACCTTGCCTTACATCACGATAAAATCCAATGCATACTGGGTAAAGGTTATTTACCCTTCGGAACGTCACAACGTCCCCTAATCCATGACTTTGCCGATCAGGTAAACACCCTTGAATGGCTTTCCAAGGCACTGAATTAACAAGGATTTTATACTTTTGCACGCTATGGGAATTTTTGGTCAAGGTATTATCTATAAAACAGCCGCGGAAATTGAGATTATGCGGGAAGCGGCATTGGTGGTAAGTCGAACCCTTGGTTTGGTGGCAAAACACCTCAAGCCAGGCATTACTCCGGCAGAACTAGACCGTATGGCGGAGGAATACATCCAAAGTCAAGGGGCCATTTCAGGTTTCAAAGGGCTTTACGGATGCCCAAGTACGCTTTTAATTTCGGTCAACGAACAAGTCGTGCACGGCTTACCAACAGATAAACCTATCCAAGACGGCGATATCGTTTCCGTAGATTGCGGGGCTGTTTACAAAGGGTATTACGGAGACCATGCCTACACCTTTGAAGTGGGAGAGGTTAGTCCCGAAAAAAAGAAATTGTGTCAAGTGACGAAAGAATGCCTTTATTTGGGTATTGAGGCGTGCAATACGACCAATCGCCTAGAAGACATAGGATATGCGATACAGCAACATGCGGAATCAAATGGTTTTGGTGTAGTTCGTGACCTCGTGGGGCATGGTTTAGGTAAAAAACTGCACGAAGAACCCCAAGTTCCCAACTATGGAAGAAGAGGCCAAGGAAAACGCATTCAAAATGGACTGACCATTGCCATTGAACCCATGATCAACATGGGAACCTGGAAAGTAAAAACTCTCTCCGATGAGTGGACAATTGTAACGGAAGATGGTCTTCCAAGCGCGCATTTTGAGCACGATGTAGCCGTTATAGATGGAAAAGCGGAAATCCTTTCAACGTTTGATTACATCTACGAATCCTTAAAATTGTAAATGGAGAGGTCGGTAAAAACATCCCTGATCGGATTTTTAGTAGCTGCCTTATTTAGCGTATTGTTTTTCTTGGAGTCGGGGGTCGTGATTGTTCCATATCCACTCTTCAGTTTTATAGTGCTTGCAGTTCTCATTGCGATGATAATTCAGGATAAATCAAACGCCCAACAACTGATACCGCTTTTGATGTTAGGCTTCGTTCGATGTTTAAATAATCCTTTGAGCTATACCTTTTTCATGAGCGAAACAAGTTACGAAAGTTTAACTAAAGGACTCTACTTTGATATCCTGGGAGTATTCGAGTTGCTGGCGGTTTTTGGGGTGTTAAGGTTTACGCTCCAATGGAAAGACCTAAACCAAAAAATTCTACTCATAAGCTTGAGTATTCTATTAATTGGATTACAAGCATTTCCCAACACCCTGCTTCCCTCGCTGTTCATGGGTGTTTTTTTTACCGGTTTAATGGTATTAAAAATTGAACATCCAAGTAGACCGGCATTGGCCCTCATTGCAGTTTTCGATGTGCTAACGTCGTACGATATATTGATGAACTAAAGCGAAAATCATCTAGAATGATCGAACCGCACGAACCAGGGTCTTACTGGTTTTATCGTAATAATTCGTGGGTTTGGAATCGTAAAAACTGAAAAACCATGCTGAAGCTGCATTGGATTGGGTGGAAGACCAGTACAGATTCATTTCAATTTCATCGGAACCCGCTACGGCATCTAAGGCCCTTTCAATCGCGAACAAATTCGTATTAATTGCTTGTAACTCATAAATGGCAGGAAGGTACCAATCATCATATCCTCCCCCCACATAGTTGTCGCATAAACCCGCAGCCTTGGTGGTATCCCGGGTGGCCATTAAAATAGCCTGGGTGTTGGAATGACCGTCCCAAGTACTGGAGCAATTTTCGACATCCTTATCCTTTGGACCCCACTCCACTTCACGGCTCAAATTGTTCAAAGAAACCACCAAACCGTGTTCTTTCCCGGTTGAATCCTGGTATAGGTAGTAAATGATGCCTCCTTCTGCATGTTCACCAATGTAATGGGACTTTTGACCAATAGCGACAAAAGCAAACCCCGTCAGGATTAAAGTTGATAGTAGTTTCACAGCGTTTATTTGCAGGTAAGGTACGAAAATAGCTCGGAAAATCTCCTCATTGCAGAAGATAAATGAAATAATCCCGGTTTTGAAAAATGCAGCTACCATCAAATTTCAAAGGGTTAGTGTGTCGGTTCAAGATCAAGTAGCGGCATCCTTGCTTTTTTAAACCTCGGATAAAAGTTTTATTCTGGATAGCATCATCGTTCAGATTCCAGCCTTTCCGATCCATAAGGTAGAGTTCCAAAGGATTGCTGTTGCCATTAATGGCCACTAGTGCATTTTTAGGAATAAATTTATCCGCGAGTGAATTCAGTCTTACCTTATACGCTTCTCCCTTATTATACCGAAAATCGTGGGATTGATTTGCTACCGATTCTACCGCAATCAAGAACATCAAAACGGTTCCGAATTTCCGCATTTCAACCAAAGCATGCGCCCCACAGATGGCCAAAACAGGAACCATGGGTAAAAGGTAATATTCATGGGTCAAAAAGATTTCGCCGGACTTCAAGGCATAGGCCAAAAAAAGCAGCAAAAAAACCGGCAAAGCAACTCGGACAGCCATATCCACTTCGAGGCGAATTACTTTCCAAACGCCAACGAGCAGCACTCCAAAGGCCAAATAACTGAAAAACGGATGGAACATAAGATGCTTTATCAAGGCGACGGGTTCGTTCATCAGTGCCCGAGCGCCTTCAACGAGGGTCCCGCCCGTATTGTACCAGTTCCCATAGTTCACAGCCAAGTAAGGATTCCAAACAAAATACCACAATAACGCAGGAACAACAGCAATCCATGGAAGGAGGAGAACCCATGCTTTTTTGGGTTTATTGCGAAAATAAACGTAGGCAAATAAGCCGATTGCCACTAATGGAAGAACAGAAATTTTCAGCAAAATCCCCAAAGATAAAGC